>CAJBCV010000537.1 GCA_903951635.1 uncultured Planctomycetaceae bacterium | reverse complement strand
CGGTTCTTGTATTTCTCTTCGCTCTCGAGCCCGAGCCAGTTGGCCTTCGCCCCGGTCGCCACGATCACACACTCCGCCTCGATGACGCCCCCTTCAGACGGATAGAGCTTGAAGGGGCGCTTCGAGAAGTCGACCTTGTCGATGTCGTCGGTGACGACCCGTGTGCCGAAGTTGATCGCCTGCTGGCGCATCAGCTCCATCAGCTCCGGGCCGCTGACCCCCGCCTTGGCATGGGGGGCCATCATCTGCCGGCGTTCCGACGGCAGCGATGAATCGAGAAACGCCTCGAGATCGCCGTGGGGGAAGCCGGCGTAGTTCTCCACTTCGGTCGTCATCGCCAGCTGCCCCATCGGGAGCGTGCCGGCGAGCCGGTTCTTCTCGCTGATCGCCCCCTCGAAGACGAGGGGCTCGAGCTGGGCGCGGGCGGCGTAGGTGGCGGCCGACCAGCCGGCCGGGCCGCTCCCGATGATCACGATCCTCTCGCGGCGGACGTCGCTGGCAGCCATGGGAAAACTCCTCGGGGCGGGGGTTGTGCGGGGGGGCGGGAGGCGGAATCGACACGGGCTCCCGGCCGACGGCATGATGGTAGCGACCGCGGGCGATCGGGGAACCGCCCGCGGGCATTTGCGACGTTCCCGCCCGTTCCCAGCCGTGGCCGCACCTCCCATGAGCCTCCTTGCCGTTCTCCTCCCGGTCGCCGCGATCCTCCTTGTGGCCTACCGGGTCTACGGGGGAATCCTTGCCCGGCTGTTCCGGCTCGATGGAAATGCCACCACCCCGGCGGTGGCCCTCCGCGACGACGTCGACTACGAGCCGATCTCCCCCGGCCTCCTCCTCGGCCAGCACTTCTCGGCGATCGCCGCCGCCGGCCCGATCGTCGGCCCGATCCTCGCCGGGGTCGCCTTCGGCTGGGCGCCGGCGCTGGCTTGGATCCTCCTCGGCAGCATCTTCATCGGCGGCGTCCACGACTTCGCGGCGCTTGTCGCCAGCGTCCGCCACAAGGCCCGCTCGATCGCCGAAGTCGTCCGCGACCACATGAGCCGGCGGAGCTACGTCCTCTTTCTGTCGTTCGTGTGGATCGCGCTGGTCTACATCATCGTCGCCTTCACCGACATCACCGCCTCGAGCTTCGTCGGCTCTCAGGTGCTCGAGAACGGCACGTCGGTGTCGGGGGGTGGGATCGCCTCGTCGAGCCTCCTCTATCTCATCCTCCCGCTCGTCATGGGCGCGTGCATGCGATACTTGAAGATGCCGATCTGGCTGGCGACGGTGATCTTCGTGCCGCTGGTCGGGTTTGCGATCTGGGCCGGTCAGCGGATCCCCTTCGATCTCGGCGCCGCCCTCGGCACGACCGATGCCAGTGCCCAAAAAATCTGGGGCGTCTTGTTGCTCGCCTATTGCCTCGTGGCGGCGATGGCGCCGATGTGGCTCCTCCTCCAGCCGCGTGGCCACCTCGGCGGCTGCTTTTTGTATGTGGCGCTCTTTGGCGCCGCGGTCGGCCTCATGCTCTCCGACAAGCTCGTGGCGGGCGATTCGCAAATCCGCTATCCGGCCTTCACGGCCTGGACGGCAAAGTCGGGGTCGCTCGTGCCGATGCTCTTCATCACGATCGCCTGCGGCGCCTGTTCCGGCTTCCATTCGCTGATCGCCTCCGGCACGACGAGCAAGCAGCTCAAAAGCGAGCTCGACGCCCGGCCGATCGGTTATGGCACGATGCTGCTGGAGGCGCTGGTGGCGACGGTGAGCCTGTGTTGCGTGATGGTGCTCCCGGCGGGCGATCCGCGCACCTTGCAGCCGCCGAACTTCGTCTATGCCCTCGGCATGGGTCGCTTTCTCGAGATTCTCGGAGTGCCGACGGCCCTCGGCGTCTCCTTCGCCCTGATGGCGTTCACGACCTTCGTCTACGACACGCTCGACGTCTGCACGCGGCTGGGCCGCTACATCATCCAGGAGCTCACCGGCCTCTCCGGGAAGGCCGGGGCCTGGCTCGGCACGGGGCTCACGGCCGGCGCCCCGCTGTTCTTTCTCTTGCGTCCCCATCTCGACGCCGCCGGCAATCCCGTCCCGGCCTGGAAGACGTTTTGGAATCTTTTTGGCGCGAGCAATCAGTTGCTCGCGGCGCTCACGCTCCTCGGGATCACCGTCTGGCTGTGGCGGACGCGGCGGGAGGCGTGGGTATGGCTCGTCACCGGCCTCCCCACGCTCTTCATGTATGTGATGAGCACCTGGGCGCTTGTGTCCCTGACGCTGCCGAAGTTTCGTAGCGCTGAAAACGGCTGGACGATTCCTGCCGATCCGGTGCCGTGGGCGGGCGTGGTGCTGCTCGTTCTCGCCGGCGTAATGCTCGTCGAGGCGATCCGCGCGATCCTCGGTGAGAACACGCCGCCGCGTGCCTCGGCCGCGGGCCTGCCGGCCGCCGGAGCGGCGGGATGAGCCCGCGCGGCGGGGGAGAGCGCGGGCAGCCGCGTCGCGCGGCGGGCGCTCCCAAGCCAGAAAAGGTTTGCCCGGCGTGTGGCCGGCCGTTTCAGTGGCGGCGGAAGTGGGCTGCCTGCTGGGAACAGGTGAAGTATTGCAGCGACCGCTGCCGCGCCCGCGGGACGGCCGGCTGATGGCGGAGAGTCGGGGATTGTATGAAATGTGTACTTGCGTACACTTCCTGGCGGGGCCCTGGAGGACTCTTGATGGCAATTCCCACGTCCGATTCTCGCGCTGCCACTGAGCCAGCCGAGGGCAGCCACGTTCCGCCGCTGCGGCGTCCGCGATTGCTCGATCGCTTCCGCGACGCCGCCCGAGTGCGGCATCTGGCGCGGAGCACGGAGCGGGTCTATTCGCACTGGGTGCGTCGGTACATCCTCCATCATGGCAAGCAGCATCCGCTGGAAATGGGGGAGGCGGAGGTGAACGCGTTTCTCACCGATCTGGCGGTCCGTGGCCATGTGTCGGCCTCGACGCAAAACCAGGCTCTCGCAGCGATCCTCTTTCTTTACGATGCCGTTCTGGGAAGGCCACTGGGCCGGATTGACGAGGTGGTTCGGGCACGGCGGCCGCGCCGACTGCCGGTGGTGCTCACGCCCGCTGAGGTCGAGCGGGTGATCTCGCAACTGTCCGGGGAGCCGTGGATGGTGGCGATGCTGCTTTACGGGGCCGGGCTGCGCTTGATGGAGGCGCTGCGGCTCCGCGTCAAGGATGTCGATTTCGAGCGACGTGAGTTGACGATCCGCGAGGCGAAGGGCAACAAGGATCGGATCACCGTCCTCCCTGCGGGCCTCGTCGAGCCACTCTCGCGGCATCTGGCAGCGTGGCGTCGGCATCATGCCGAGGAGGACAACCAAGGGAAGGGCCGCGTGCGTTTGCCGGGAGCGCTCGACAGGAAATACCCTGAAGCCGGTAGAACCTGGGCTTGGCAATGGGTCTTTCCGGCGGCTCGCTGCTACCGCGATCGCGAGACGGGTGGCATCTTCCGTCATCACATCCACGAATCGATGATCCAGCGAAGTATGCACGAAGCGGTGCGGGCAGCGGGAATGACCAAGCGGGCGACCTGCCACACGCTGCGTCATTCGTTTGCGACGCATCTGCTGCTCGACGGCTACGACATCCGCACGGTGCAGGAGTTGCTCGGCCACAACGACGTGAAGACGACGATGATCTACACCCATGTTCTCAACACGGGCGGGCGGGGAGTCCGCAGCCCCGCGGATCGACTCGCCCCGGCCAGTCCCCGCGACGAGCCGAGCCGGGAAAAGGGCCGCGGCTGACGCGGGCATCATGCGCGGTTGCCAGAGTGACATGCCGGTGGCGGCGGGGAGCACCGACGAGAAGCCGAATCGCCGGGAGCCGGCCCCGCGAACGCTGCCGGCCGGTCAAATTGCCTCCCCGCACGGAGGAGCGATATACTGCGCCAGGCGCCTGTTAAGCACCGGCTGAGCCGAGCGGAATCTCGGCGTAAGCCATGGCGTGCAAAAGACTTGATGGAGATTCTGCCTCCGGGCCCAAGGTGTGTTAACACGCAAGCTCGGGTGGTTATACGGACCGTATAAATACAAGTTCGGCGGCAGGAGGTAGACGTGCTCAACTACGCGCTGCAACGTCTGGCTCCGTTAGCTTCTTTGGCGGCGCAACGTCGGTGGATCGCGGGGGGCACGCCCGACAACTACCTCATCCCGGACCAGTTGCTTGAAGATGCTTTAGACGCGGCCCGCTTTGCGGGTCTTCCGCACGTGCGCAGTGGCTTGCCGCTTGGCCTGGTCCATTCCCTCGAGCGGCTGGCGGAATTGGTCGGACGACTAAGCGTTCAGGGCATCGCGAGCGAGGTGCTGGTCGAATCCGAACCTTCCTGGGCCGCGGTCCGAGAGCAAAGCCGGGCCTGCCTGGCTGAAGCTGGATTCGACTTGCCGGCGTGGGAGGCTGCAGAGGGGCTTGTGATCAGCGCCGAACCAGTCGCTGGATCAGACGGCGGATAGAATCGAGCGGTGCGGCTGAGCCGATGGGCCGCCGCTGATCAGCTTCAGCGTTCGGCCTCCGAGGGCGCGCAGTGGGGAAGACGTTTGAGGCGTGGTACTGCGTTCCACCGGACCGAGACGAGCCGGTCGTCCAAATCGCGCTGGCAGGGTCCGGACCTGTGTGGGGCGAGGTCCGGCTCGACGCCGGCCGCTTGGTACTGG
>CAJBCV010000536.1 GCA_903951635.1 uncultured Planctomycetaceae bacterium | reverse complement strand
TATTAAGGTGCCCGTCGGCCATCATCTTGTGGACGTAGAACTCGGAAATCGGCTTCGACTCTCCGCAGCGGATGCAGGGTTTCATTACGCGATCCCTCCCGCAGCCGCTGCCGCCAGGAGGAAGGGGAGCATCCAGAGGAACGGAACGTCATCGGAACCACCGGCCTCGTCGCCTCGGGCCGCGGCGACAGCCGCCGCAGGCGTCCTGGGCTTCGGGGCTGCGGCTGGAGCCGTGGCCCGCGTCTCTGCCGGCCGCGACTGCGGCGCGGCCGGGATCGCCCCGCCACGCTCGGTCCAGGTGCCACGGATCGCATCCACCCCGACGTTGGTTCGCCCCTTGTCGTCATCCCACCGCCGTGTCGACACCAGCACTCGTTGGCCGCGGATCTGGCCCGGGTCGAGCCGCAGGCCGTTCGATCGGTCGATCTGCAAAGCATCAGCCAGGGCGGCCCCGAACCGGATCCCACGGGCCGTGTCGGTGACCTTGAGCACCGGCCAGGCGTAGACGTCGCCACCCTTGACCGGCATGAACGTCACCCGGAGGTGAGCCGATCCGTCGTTGTCGAATCGATCCTCCGCGGCCACGATGACGCACTCGTAGCGACCATCTTCAAGAGGCTCGGTGCCCTCGATCGGCTGTCCTGGTTCGTAGTTCGTGAACTCCATCTCTTGTCTCTCCTTCATCCCTCGACGGTGACAGCCGGTTCGACCGGCTCCTGGTCACGCGCCGCGTGTTCGATCGCTCGCCTCAGACTGATGACCGCCCTGCCCAGCAACTGGGACCGGCGTGGGTCGCCGGCCCGCCTCCATTCCTCAACCACCTCCCGAGCCCGCTGGGCGATCTCCTCCGCGTAGGCCACCGCTTGGAGCGTCGAGAGCGAAGGGAGCGGATTCCTGGAGCCCTCGGCTGCCTCGTCGGCCGCGTCCCGGGCTGCATCGATCCGCCGCCGCATCCGCTTGGCCATCTCGACCAGCGGATCGGGGACCGGATCCTCCGCTTCGCGGGCCCACACTTCGCGCCATGTCTGCGGGGGGCCGTCCATCACTCGGCCCCCGCCTCGACCGTATCGAGCAACTCACGCCCGTGGGCAACGGCCTGGTCGATGGCTTCGTGCTTCGAGACCCCAGAATCCATAGCGGCCCGCATCACGCGCCGGCAGGCTTCCTTGATGTGGTCCGGGAACTCCCCGATCTCCACCACCCTCGGATCGAGAGGGGCGGCGGCCGGTGGAGGGGGGGAGACCTCCACCGGCGCGCCGTCGGCCAGCCAGAGAGCGAGCTGGCGGCCGAAGTCCTCGTCGGGCTTGTCGATCAGACGGTCCTGGAACTTGCCCGTCCTGTCCTTGATGACGTTGGCGATGTGCTCTGTCGAGATCTCCAACAGGAGGTCGAACTCGTACTCGATCCCCTTGCCCTGCTCCGGGGCCATGCCAATCCGCTGGGGAACCTTCTTCCCGCGGCCGTCTTCCACCGTGGTCCATTCCGTCTTAGATCGGATCGTGGCCAGGACATGGCCGGGGAAGTCGAGGATTGCGTTGACGAGCTTTTTCTGGAGGGGCGTCCCTTCGGACCATGCCGACCATGTGTTGCCGCGGTACTTGGCTTTCGCCAACTTCTCGACCTCCTCGAGCAGGGCTTGCCAGCCGTGGCTCAGGCTGTCGATGACCAGGACTTCGTAACCGTGGGCCGACTTGATCGCCTCGACGTAGGAGGCCACCGAGTGATCCTTGAGATCGAGAACGTCGAAGTCGAAGCGGTCGGAATACTTCGACGCCGACCCACGCTCCGTGTCGATCACCGCCACGGTCCCCGTCGGGCCCGCCAGACCGCGGCCGATCCGCAGCGTCGAGAATGTCTTCCCGCCACCGGACGGGCCGAAAACGGCCGCCCGGAGCTTCGCTTGTGCCTTCGTTGCCTTGCGGAATCCTGCCATCACTCGCCCCCTTGTCGTTCTCGCCCCTTGCGCGGTGGCACGATCGAACTGCTCGACCGCTTGATCCCACGACGCGCCGCATCAGCCTGCTCATCACTCCAGCCAGACCGGATTTCCTTGAGGGCTCGAAGGAGCTTCCTGGAGATCGTGATCGTGGCCATCCGCTTCCCTCCGTGATCCCGCCGCCGGTTCCACCAGCGGCCGGGCTGCTCCTTGAACTCCCGCTCCGCGGGCTCCATGCCGAGGCTTCCAGCCCCAGCCCGTCCTTCACTCCATGTCCGTCGGGTCGACCACCAGGAGGTCGAGGGGGATGCCCTCGGTCACCGGCTCGGCTGGAGGAGTCCCGTAGGTCTCCTGCATGCCGGCGATGGCCCCCGCTGCTTCCCTGTCCCCGGCGCTGATGTCGTTGCTTTGCATTCGTCGTCCCCTCTGTGCATCCGGTCGCTTTGGTGCCTCACCCCCCGAGCCGCCGCCGAAAAAACTTCCGGTGTCCAGCCAGCCCGGATCTCTGCCGTGATCCGCTCCACATCGCCCTCGGTCGGGTCGTCATCCAGCGGCAGCCCCGTCAGGACCGACCACTCATGCCGAACCTCCCCGACCGATCGCCTCATCACCCACGCGGTGCTCTCGTGGCTCAGTCCGAGTTGCCAGCAGAGGTGAGCCAGGGACCGGTCGAACGGGATCGCCGCTCCTGCCGGTTTCGTCGCCTTCCGTCCCGCCGCTCCTCGCCTCGCCCGCTTTCGAGCAACCGCCCTCGCCCCCGTGTCCGACATCCCCAGTCGCTCCCCTGTGGTGTTCTTCTGTTCAGTTGGTTCAGGGAAGATAGACCGGCCGAAGACGGGATCAACCCACCCCCTCGTGACCAACTGTCCACCCTGGAAATCCCGTGGGAATCGAGGTGGACACTTGCCCGGAGTGGTCGTTTCGTCACCCCGTTTTGTGGCGGGTGAGTCACAACAGGGGCGGAAGATATGAAACGGCGGCAACGCCTGTCAAGGACATTTTGTGTTCAGCGACACAAATGCCGTTTCGGCCGAGAGAAAGCGGTAATCAAGACCGCTTGAAGCCCTGTCGAGGGCGGCCGGTGGATGGTGGCCTGGACGCCAACTTCTTCACATCCCTGGCCGAGAATGCGAGTTCGCGGCCGAACTTCGCGGCGTAGATCTGGCCGCGACTCACGAGCATGCGAACACCGCTCGTGCTCATGTCGAGCAACTTGGCCGCGTCGGCGGTGCAAAGCCAGTCGATGCCTTCCGGCCCTGGGAGTCCCATTCGTTTCATGTCCCAAGCATTGCCAGCACTCGAGGCGTGGGCAACACGCTCGCGCTGGCAATTCACCGCCGCCGGCACCCTGTGTAGGGTTGCTCGACGATCACACTCGAACGGAGAGGGCTCCAATCGAGGTTGCGGGACTGGAACTGAGGGGACTTGAACTGGACTTCTGTTCAGTTCAGATGGACCCACGGCATGGATGCCACCACCTTGGAGGCGGGAGCCATGACGCTGCGGCAATTGTTGGTCGATCGGTACGCCCCCGTAAAGGGCATCTCGGCACGAACGGTGGCCATCTACGGCCACACGATCGACCGCTTCTCCGAATACCTCGGGCGGGAAGCCCTGGTCACGGACCTCGAGGAGGATGTGATCGCGGCCTTCCTGGTGTGGCGGGGGAAGACCGTCCATTCCGTGGGCCGTGGCATCCCGTCGGCCGGGACGGTCCGCAAGGATCGGACCCAGCTGCTCGCCCTCGCCACCTACGGCTTCCGAAAGAGGCTCATCGAGGAGTTTCCGATCGTCCGTCAGGTCCGTGGCGCGAAGAAGTTGCCTCGCGGCTTCACCGCCCCAGAGGTGGCTCGCCTCATCATCGCGGCCCGGCAACGGCAACGGACCCTCTCGGGCCTGCCGGCGGGGTGGTGGTGGTCGACCCTCATCTATGCCGCGTGGTGTACCGGGGCCCGCATCGGTGAACTGATGGCCCTCCGGTGGCACTGCGTCCAGGGTACGGAGGTGGTCTTTCTCGCGGGGACGCGGAAGGGCCACACCAGGGACATCGCGCGACGGATCACCCCCGATCTCGCGGCCGAGCTCGAGCTCCACCGGCGATGCCCCGCGGATCTTGTCTGGCCATGGCCCGGGAAGCCGGCGTCGATCTATGCCAGCATGGCCATCCTGTGTGAAAAGGCGGGAGTTCCTCAGAGGAGGTTCCACGCGCTCCGGAAAGCGTCGGCGTCTTACGTCCAGGCGGGGGGTGGAGATGCCGTCAGCCACCTCGACCACAGTGACGCAAATATCACGAGGGACCACTACCTCGACGATCGGGTCGTGGGGCGAACCGAGGGGGTAGACTTCCTTCCCCGGCTCGACCTGGGCGAGGATGCCCACTTCATCGAGGAGACCCCATGACCGTCCGTCAGATCATCGCGTGGCTCCCGATCACGATCCCGGTGGCGC
>CAJBCV010000535.1 GCA_903951635.1 uncultured Planctomycetaceae bacterium | reverse complement strand
TATTAAGGTGCCCGTCGGCCATCATCTTGTGGACGTAGAACTCGGAAATCGGCTTCGACTCTCCGCAGCGGATGCAGGGTTTCATTACGCGATCCCTCCCGCAGCCGCTGCCGCCAGGAGGAAGGGGAGCATCCAGAGGAAGGGAACGTCATCGGAACCACCGGCCTCGTCGCCTCGGGCCGCAGCGACAGCCGCCGCGGGCGTCCGGGGCTTGGCCTTCACCGGGGCTGGCTCCGCTGCCGGGGCCGCAGCCACGGCACCACCGCGAACCGTCCAGGTGCCCCGGATCGTGTCGATGCCGACGTTGGTCCTTCCCTGGTCGTCGGTCCACCGGCGCGTCGAGACCAACACCCGCTTCCCGCGGATCTCCCTGGGATCGAGGTCGAGCCCCGCGCTCCGGTCGATCTGGAGAGCGTCGGCGAGGGCCGCGCCGAACCGGATCCCTCGGGCCGTGTCGGAGATCTTCAACACCGGCCAGGCGTAGACCTCCGCGCCCTTGATGGGCTGGAACACAACCCGAAGGTGGGCCGTGCAGTCGCTGGGGTAATTGTCCTCAGCGGACACGATCACGCATTCGTGCCGGCCGTCCTCGAGCGGCTCGGTGCCCTCGATGGCCTGCCCTGGCTGGTAACTGGTGAACTCCATCTCTTGTCTCTCCTTCATCCTTCGACGGTGACAGCCGGTTCGACCGGCTCCTGGTCACGCGCCGCGTGTTCGATCACTCGCTTCAGACTGATGACCGCTCTGCCCAGCAGCTGGGACCGGCGTGGGTCGCCGGCCCGCCGCCATTCCTCCACAACCTCCCGAGCCCGCTGGGCGATTTCTTCCGCGTAGGCCACCGCCTGGAGCGTCGAGAGGGACGGGACCGGAGTCCTGGAGCCCTCGGCTGCCTCGTCGGCCGCGTCCCGGGCTGCATCGATCCGCCGCCGCATCCGCTTGGCCATCTCGACCAGCGGATCGGGGACCGGATCCTCCGCTTCGCGGGCCCACACTTCTCGCCATGTCTGCGGGGGGCCGTCCATCACTCGGCCCCCGCCTCGACCGTATCGAGCAACTCACGCCCGTGGGCAACGGCCTGGTCGATGGCGTCACTCTTGGAGATCCCCGAGTCCATCGCGGCCCGCATGACGTTCCGGCAGGCGGCCTTGATGTGGTCCGGGAACTCGCCGATCTCCACCACCCTCGGATCGAGAGGGGCGGCGGCCGGTGGAGGGGGGGAAACCTCCACCGGCGCGCCGTCGGCCTGCCAGTGGGGAGACTGGCGGCCATGGTCCTCGTCGCTGGCCCGGCGAACCGGCTGCGAATCACGCAGTTCTTCGGGGTCGTAGTTGCCCACCGCGCCGGCCCAGCCGATCGACTTGAGCGCCGCGGTGATGCAGCGGGAGCGGATCATCGCCCTCGGGAACTTCTGGTGCATCCCGCCGTTGAGCCCGGCCTTGCGGGAGTCCTGGATCGTCCAGGTCTCGGTGTGGGTGTCGCCGTTGGGGTGCGTGAGGTGGAGGACGGCGCGCGAGTCGTCGAGGACTTCAAACTGAGCCCGGCCCCCGGCTTCCTTGAACCGGGCCAGCTGGCTGTCAGCCTTCTCGGTGACGTTGCCCTTGATGATCTGGAGCGATCGGATCGCCCGCATGGTCGGGATGCCCATCTCCCGGCCGACCAAGACGATCGCGGCGAACTGCTCACCGGTGCGGATGTGGTCTGGCAGGAACCCCGTCTTGACCATCCGATTCCCGGCGTCGATCAACTGGCTGAATCCGGTGATGTCGCCCCCGTCCATCGCCGCAATTTCCCGACCGCCAGCATCGGCGGTGATCATCTCTGTGGTCATGCCACTCCCCCTTGTCGTTCTCTCCCCCTGCGTGGCGGGACGACCGAACTGCTCGGTCTCTTGATCCCCCGTCGCGCCGCATCAGCCTGCTCGTCCGACCAGCCAGACCGGATTTCCTTGAGGGCTCGAAGGAGCTTCCTGGAGATCGTGATCGTGGCCATGCCTGCCCTCCGTGATCCCGCCGGCGGTTCCACCGCCAGCCGGGCCGCTCCTACGAATCCCGCTCCGCGGGCTCCCTGCCATGGCTTCCAGCCCCGGCCCGTCCTGCTACTCCATGTCCGTCGTGTCGACCACCAGGAGGTCCATCGGGACCGGCTTAGTCACCAGATCGGCCAGAGCAACGCCCGGAGTGCCGTGAGGGAAAGCCCTTGCGATGAAATCGTGTCGCTCGTCCTTGGCCCCCTGCTCGGCCTTTGCAAGCGACTCGAACTGGCCAGGATTTCCCTCGGTCACCGGCTCGGCTGGAGGAGTCCCGTAGGTCTCCTGCATGCCGGCGATGGCCCCGGCCGCTTCCCTGTCCCCTGCGCTGATGTCGTTGCCTTGCATTCGTCGTCCCCTTTGTGCATCCGGTCGCTTTGGTGCCTGATCCCTCGGGCCGCCGCCGAAAAGACTTCCGGTGACCAGCCAGCCCGAATCTCTGCCGTGATCCGCTCGACCTCGGCCTCGGTCGGGTCGTCCTCAAGGGGAAGCCCCGTCAGGACGGACCACTCATGTCGAACCTCCCCGACCGATCGCCTCATCACCCACGCTGTCCGCTCGTGGCTCAGGCCCAGTTGCCAGCAGAGGTGAGCCAGGGACCGATCGAACGGCAGGGCCGCCCCTGCCGGTCTCGTCTCTTTCCGCCCCTCAGCAATCGCCTTTGCACGTCGCCTCGCCACCGCCTTTGTCCCCGTGTCAGCCATCCCCCGTCGCTCCCCTGTAGTGTTCAGCCGTTCAGTTAGGTTTGGCGAGAGTACCCCGGCCACATGCGGGATCAACCCACCCCAAACCAACCAACTGTCCAGCGTTGATTACCCCAGGAAAACAAGTGGTTTCGGTTGACTTCACGAACCCAACCGCCACTCAACCGGAGGTGATTAAGTAACGTTGGCGTTACCTTAGGTAACGAGATCGCCACCTGTCAACACCTAGTTTTTTTGGCACAGGAAACAGAGCGTTTCCGTGCAGAAATCAGCGGGAGGAGGGCTTCGCTTTCGCGGCCTCAACTGCCCCAGAGAAGGCATCGATGAAATCGTCTCGGTCCCCCTCGGGAACCTTGCGTTTCACTGCCTCTCTCTTCGCCCTGGAGGCGATCTCTTTTTCCGAGATCCGGACGAGCGCCTTGCCGAGTTGCTCGGCCGCGGCTTTGCCAGCCTCGACACCTTCGGACCGTACTCGATTGACTCGCTGTCGATCGGCCGAGTTCATGGCGTTGATCCGATCTCGATCTTCAGCACTACGGGTTTCGGCGCGGCCCCTGTCTTCGAGTTCTCGGAGGCCCTGCTGGAACTTCTCGTCTTTGAGTTGGTTCATCCGGAGGAGCATCTTTGCTCCCTTCGGATTTGAAGCGATCACATCACCGTCGAGGAAGATGACTTCGGTGGTCAGTTCGCCACCAGCTTCAACCACAATCGCAGACCACTTGCTGGGAACCACGGCACCGAACGAGTTCTTTCCACGCACGATCCCGTCGATGAGGTAGGCCGTTTCATCCTCGATGCCGAGTTGATCTGACTTTAGCTTCCGCGTGCGAAGCGACTTTCTGTCAAAGTCAGCTGACGACGGATCTTTCATCGCCTTCGGAACGAGAAGCTTTGCCGCGTTGAATGCCTCGTTCTCTGCCTCGCTGATGGCAAACGCCACGCCGGCGGACGACAGCATCACAAACGCGACGGTGGCGAGAAGCCATCTCATCGCTTTTTCGCCTTGGGCTTCGCCTTCGACCGCCCTTTGCTGCGGCTCCCCATCGTCGACTTCGCGGCGTCGACAACTTCCCGGGCGATCACCCAGTTGCCGCCCATCTTCTCGCCCGGCAGGCGTTTGTTGATCAGCATCCTACGGATGTAGCCCCCCGTGACGCCGAGCTCGAGCTCAGCCTCCTGGACTGTCAGCCATTTTCCGTCGAGTGCCATGACCATACCCCGATGGTAACGCCGGCGTTACTCAGGGCAAATCTGTTCCCGAGATTCACCGACTGGCTTCCCCGTCCCCCCCAGCGTAGGGTTGGACGGAGAGCCGTTCGACCGGAGAGGGCTCCAATCGAGGTTGCGGGATTGGAAGTGACGGGACTTGAAGGGGGATTGAACTGGCCTTTTGTTCAGTTCAACTCAACCCACGGCATGGATGCCACCACCTTGGAGGCGGGAGCCATGACGCTGCGGCAATTGTTGGTCGATCGGTACGCCCCCGTAAAGGGCATCTCGGCACGAACCGTGGCGATCTATGGCCACACCATCGACCGCTTCTCCGAATACCTGGGCCGCGAAGCCCTGGTCACCGACCTCGAGGAGGATGTGATCGCGGCCTTCCTGGTGTGGCGAGGGAAGACGGTCCACTCCACTCGCCGGGGCATCCCATCGGCCGGGACGGTCAGGAAAGACCGCACCCAGTTGTTGGCCCTGGCCACCTACGGATTCCGGAAGCGTCTCATCGAGGAGTTTCCCATCGTCCGTCAGGTGCGCGGCGCGCAGAAGTTGCCTCGCGGATTCACCGCCCCCGAGGTGGCCCGCCTCATCATCGCGGCCCGTCAGCGGCAACGGACCCTATCGGGCCTGCCGGCGGGCTGGTGGTGGTCAACGCTCATCTACACGGCCTGGTGCAC
>CAJBCV010000534.1 GCA_903951635.1 uncultured Planctomycetaceae bacterium | reverse complement strand
TGCGGGGCCTGGAGGGCGCCCACCGGCAGCAGCCCGAACATCGCCCAGATGACGTGCGTGACGGTCATCGTGTGGGGAAAGAGTCGGTTGCCGAGGAGGACGCTGAGCCGGTTGGCCGTGGCGCTCGAGGGATCACGGAGCACCCCGTCGAGGGCCTCGAGGATCGCCTCTCTGGCGTAGAGCGTCGGCGTGAACTGCCGCTGCGTCGCCTCGGCGCCGAGGTAGCGGAGGAGCGGTTCGTCGTTCACCCAGTAAAGAGCCGCGTCCTCGCTCGCCTCGTGGAGCATGCGGCTGCGGGCCGGCAGGGTGAACAGATCCCCGGCCTTCCACGGGATCGTGGCCTGGCTGGTCGCGCCCTCGGCGGGGCTGCTCGCGCCGCTGCCGCGCATCACGAAGAACAGGTGGCTCGTGGCGTTGGCATCGGTGAGCACCGCCTCGCCGGCCCGAACGCGGACGAAGCTCGCGCACAGCCCCGGGCTCGTGGCCGGCCCGGCACAGCCAAGGGCGGTGGAATTGTCGAGCGGCAGCACGCGCGAGCTTCCACGCTCGTGGAGTTCGGCGTCGAACCGGGCCAGCGGCACCTCGCCGGTGCCGCCCTCGGCGAGGGGATTGGAGGCGTAGCGGTAGTCGTGATACCGGGCCGACGCGGTCAGGTGGCCGAGCGAGTGCGGATCGGGGGTGTGATTGGCCATGGAAAAAGCTCCTAGCGGTAGTCGGCGGGGGTCAGCCCCTTCTTCGCGCCGTTGAAGCCGAACGGCGTCGGCTCGAAGGTGCCGACGATGTCCACCTTCGACTTCTCCGGGATCTTCGCCTCGAGGCCCGCCGCCCAGTAGCAGGCGTTGACGAGCATCCGCCTGGTTCCCTCGGCGGTCATGTCGGTGGCGGCCCCCATCGTCGTCGTGAACGATCGCCCCTTGGGGCCCCCTTCAACCTGATACGACTTCGTCCAGGCCACCGGCATCATCGGCTCGTTCTTCTCCCCCGTCACCGGCGGCGAATCGGGCTTCATGCCGGCCAGGACGGCCCCGAGGACGAGCGGCTTGGAATCGCCGGGGAGCGGGAGGCGGACGCCGTAGACGTCGGTCGGCCCCCAGATCTCGCCATCCTTGATGCCGCGGAGGATCGGGTGGTCTTTGGCGTCGGGGGCGAGGAGCCCCCGCGTGCTCTCGCTGCCGTGGCCGCCGTGGTGGCTGATCCAGGTTTCGCCGAGCACCTGCCGGCCAAAGCCCTGCGCGAAGCCCTCGCCGGGGAAGTCCCAGCTGTAGCGGCGGTAGGTGCGCCCCTCGGGGATGTTGAAGGCGTGCGTCGCCGTCCGCATCGCCACGACCGGCTTGCCCGCCTTCAGAAAGGCGTCGACGTGCTTCATCTGCTCGTCGGGGAGGTTGCGAAACCGCGTGGCGATCACCATCAAGTCAGCGTCCCCGAGCTTCTCGAGGCCGGGGATGTTGTCGTTGGTGTTGGGGTTGATCTGGCCGGTGGCCGGATCGATCGCGAACACGACGGTGCAATCGAAGCCGTGGTGGGCCCCGAGGATCTTCGCCAACTGCGGGAGGGCCTCTTCACTGCGGTACTCCTCGTCGCCGCTGACGAGGACAACCTTCTTCCCCTTCCCGGGACCGTCGCCGCCGCGGACCTCGAGCCACGGGTCGGCGGCCCTGAGGGGGAGCGCGAAGAGGATCAGAACGCAGCAAGCCGACAGCAATCGTCGCATGGAAAGCCCCCCTGTTCGAGACACCGCGGCGCCAAAACGGGCGGGCGGCAAGTCACGACAGGATAGCGTTCACGACGCGGCCATGCACATCGGTGAGGCGGAAGTCGCGGCCGGCGTGCCGGAAGGTGAGCCGCTCGTGGTCGAGCCCCAGGCAGTGGAGGACCGTCGCCTGAAGGTCATGGACATGGACCTCATCGGCAGCGACGTGGAAGCCGAGTTCGTCGGTCGCCCCGTGCGTGATGCCGGGGCGGACCCCGCCACCGGCGAGCCACATCGTGAAGGCGTTGGGGTGGTGGTCGCGCCCCTTCGAGCGGCCGAGGACGGCACTCGCCTCGACCATCGGCGTCCGACCGAACTCCCCCCCCCAGACGACGAGCGTCGAATCGAGCATGCCGCGGCGACGGAGATCGGTGACCAGCGCCGCCGAGGCCCGGTCGGTCTTCTCGCAGTTGCCGCGGACGTTGCCGGCGACGTCAGAATGGCCGTCCCAGCCCTCGTGATAGATCGTCACGAACCGCACGCCGCGCTCGACGAGCCGGCGGGCGAGGAGGCAGGCCCGGGCAAAGCTCGCTTCGGCTGGCGTGCAGCCGTAGAGGGCGAGCGTCTCGGGGGTCTCTTGGGAGAGATCCATCAGTTCCGGCGCCGAGGTCTGGAGGCGGTGGGCCATCTCGTAGCTGGCGATCCGGGTGGCGATCTCCGGATCGCCGTCGGCAGCCAGACGCGTGCGGTTGAGGGCCCCGACAACGCCGAGGGTGTCGGCGGCGAGCCGGTCGTCGGCACCGGCCGGCTGGCCGACATTGAGGATCGGGTCGCCGGCATTGCGGAAGCGCGTGCCGGTATGCATCGACGGGAGGAATCCGCTCGACCAGTTGGCGCTGCCGCCGCTGATCCCGCCGCCGGTGCTCATGACGACGAACGCCGGCAGCTCGTCGCTCTCGCTTCCCAGGCCGTAGGTGACCCACGAGCCCAGGCTCGGCCGCCCCGGCTGCCCGAAGCCGCAGTTCATGAAGATCTGTGCCGGGGCGTGGTTGAATTGGTCGGTGCGACAGCTCCGCACGATAGCGATCTCGTCGACGACGCCG
>CAJBCV010000533.1 GCA_903951635.1 uncultured Planctomycetaceae bacterium | reverse complement strand
TGATCCCAGCCCATTGCACCATAGATGGAATAGGGATAACCGAGATATTCAGAACTCCAGTCCCAGTCTTCGAAGCTGGCATTCCCGACGGAGGCGACGACGTTTTGCACTGTCGGCACCGCGAACTGAATCGTGCCAGTGTCGCTGGCATCGCGGTCAAGCGTGGATGCGGCCAGGGCGTTAAAGCTGGCCAACTGGAGCGCACCGTCAACAACTCGTGTCTGCCCGGAAAATGTATTGGCATTGGTGAGCGTGAGCGTGCCCGCGCCGGTCTTGTGAAGGTTGCCCTCCCCGGCGATTGTGCCGGCGAACGTCGCATCGGTAGCGAGGTCGATCGTCAGCGTGACGCCCAGGGCGATCGTGATCGTGTCGGCGGCGGTGTAGGGGGCGAGCGAGGTGAGCGTCGTGTCGGTGAGGATCTCGTAGCCGGAATCGCGGAATTGCTCGATCGCAAGCGCACCCGAGGCGAGCCCGGTGGCGCGGATCTCGAGCAATGCGTTGACATACTGCCCCTCGACGAACCAGTCGGTGGTGATCCGGCCATCGGCCACTCCGTCGAGGTCGGGGGCGATCCGCACGCCGCTGTCGTTGACATACGGGGCAAAGCCCGCCACGCCGTCGGTGACGAGCCAGGGGCGGTTGCCCGGGGCCTGGTCGGCCAGGCCATCGGTGCGCACGACGAGGAACTGAACCGTCTCGCCGACCTGGAAGTCGGGGCCGGGAAGGCCATCCGAGAACGTCGTGATCAGCGCCGTGCTGCCGGGGGAATAGTCGAAGCGGTCGGTGGCGACGTCGGCCGCGAGCATGGCGCGGGCCTCGAGCGGCTCGAGGAGGGCCAAGCCCATCCGCTTCGCCCAGTCGCGGGTGGCGCGCCGGCGGACACGGCTGATCGCCCGGTCGCGGAATCTCCGCCACACAAGCGTGGCATGGATCCGGCCCCACCACTGACGCGTCCAATTCGTCTTCACGGCGCACTCCTGAGAATCAGCAGATCGAGAGCTTGCCTCGCGCAGGGGCGACCGGGACGCCATCGGCGGGAATTGGGGGCAAGGCGGGCCATTGGAGCGTTCCTTACGAGTTTTAAAAACAGTCGTGCGCGGTGAATTGATGAATCGACGCGGAGAGGGGACGAATCGACGTCAGACGGGGCTGGATCGTCATCCACCCCCTCGCGCACCCTGCAGACGCGGGCTTGTATGATGGGAGAATGCGCTTGTTATCCCGATTGAACCGTGGAGGGACCGTGTCGACGGCCCCACCGTCATCGACACCCCGCTCGCTCTCGCCCCGCGGCACCGACGAGACCTTCTTCTGGCTCCTGGCGGCGGCCTTCCTCGTTGTCGTCGGGCTGTTTCACGCGCTCTTGCTCGGGGTCGCGCTGTTTCAATCGGTCGCGGCGATCCCGATCGCCCATCAGTCGTCCGACAAGGTTGGCATCATCGCCACCGCCGCGATCCGCATGGTGACGCTCCTCCCGGCCGTCGCTCTGCTTCGTGTCTTGGACCAGCGCTTCGGCCTCATCGGCGAACGCGGATCGGCGTTCCGCGTGCTCGGTGCCCTTGTTGTCGCCAGCATCGTCGAATGGTGGCTGTTTCTCGCCGGGGTGAGGCTCGTCGATTGGTGTCGTGGCGCCGACGCCATGGCAGTCGTTCCGACGTCCCCCTACGGCATCAGCTACCGGGTGATGGTCCTCGGCGCCGGGATGCTGTTGTTCGCGCTGGGATCGCAGTGGCAGCGGATGAAGTCTTTGGAGCTGCGGACGGCCGAAGCGGAAGCGGCCCTGCGGACCAGCGAGCTTCAGCGGCTCGAGGCCCAACTCCAGCCCCACTTCCTCTTCAACGCTCTGACGGCGGTCCTTGCCTGCCGGCATGATCCCGAGGCCGTGGCGAACGTCACAATCGGGCTCTCCGAACATCTCCGCTTCTGTCTCAGTCGCCAGGGGGTCCTCGAGCCTCTCGCCCGGGAGATCGACGCGCTCGAGCACTACCTCGCCGTGCAGCGGGCCCGGTTTGGCAAGGCGCTCGACTGCCGGATCGAGTGCACCGAAGAGGCGCGGGAGGCGCTCGTGCCGCCGGTGATCGTCGAGCCGCTCCTCGACAACGCCCTCAAGCACGGCGCCATCACGAGCCCCGCCCCGCTTCAGATCGTTGTGGACTGCCGGATGGAAGGGAGCACGCTCGTCGTCACGGTCGACAACAGCGGCACGTGGATCGAACCGGGGGCGGACGGTCGCCACGGGACGGGGCTTGCGAGCCTGCGCCGGCGCCTCACTCTCCTCGACTTCCAAGAGGCTTCACTCGAGAGCGGGCCGGCAGTCGATGGGGTGCGCGCCCGATTGAGGCTGCCACTGGCTCGGGAGCGTTTTGAAGCGAAGCAGATCCGTACCCCTGCTCTCGGGGGCGAGCGATGATTCGGGCGATGCTGGTTGACGACGAGGAATCGGCCATCCGTTGGCTCAGCGATGTGCTGTCGTCGCAACCGGGGGTCGAGGTGGTGGGAACCGCCACGAGCGTCGAAGAAGCGCTCACGCTCATGGACACGATCCGGCCGGAGGTCGTGTTTCTCGACATCTCCATGCCGCGGCAATGCGGGATGACGCTCTTCGCTTCCGTCGACGCTGGCATTCGCATCGTCCTCGTCACCGCCCACGACGACCGGGCGATCGAGGCCTTCGAGGCGGGAGCCTTCGATTATCTCCTCAAGCCGGTGACGGCCGCCCGGGTCGGGAAGACGGTCGAGCGGCTCCGGAGTTCTCTCCGCCCTCCGGGGGCGGTCCCATCGGCTCCGGTGGAGCGGGTCACGATCACCACTCCGTCGGGAACGGTCTTCCTGCCCATCGATCAGGTGCTGTGGATCGAGGCCCGACAGAATTACTCGCTCATCCATCGGGCAGGCGCGGCTCCACTGCTCGTGAAGCGTCTCCTCGGAGATTTCGGCGAGGAACTGCCGACGCGGCGATTTGTGCGCATCGGTCGATCGCTGATCATCAATCTCGAGGCCCTGCGATCGGTCGGCCGACTCCAGGGCAGTGGGGCCCTGCTCGAGTTTGCCGAGTCGGCCGAGACGCTCGTCATCGGCCGGGCAGCGACCTTCAGGCTCCGGCAGATGCTCGGCGCTGCCGACCCGTCGGATGCCCCGCCACGGTAGCCCGCCCGGACGCAGCTTCAGCGTGATCTCACCGTTGAGCCCCGGCGTGGTGCCCGCCGAGCCCCGCGCGTCGGAGGCTGAGATCAGCGCCGGTCGGCCGACGTCGGTCTCGCGCCGTCGGTGAGCGAATAGCCGGCGAAGAGCGCGGCGACGAGCGCCGCCATGATGGCGAGCAGGATGTCGATGGAAGCCATGGTGGTGGTTCTCGGTGGAGATGGCCCGCCCATCGGGGGAGAGGCAGACCTTCCCTCATGAGAATGCTTCAGTTCCGGCCGGAATCAAGTTTGTTTCGTGGAGCATGGTGCGGAATACGGCAGCAGCTTCGACGCTCGGTGATTCCCGGCGAGCGGTCCCGTTCCCGGCGTCAGGCGGCCCGGGTTTTCTCCCCCGTGCGGGCACGGTGCGACGCCCGGGAGAAGGGAATGACCCTTGCTGCCGGCGTGGTGCGGACGAGGTTCATCCCCCCCTGAAAATGGTGCGCCGAGCCGGGGACGGTTCGGCCGGAGGGGATCAGTCCCCCGGCGTCGCCGTGAAGTTCGACCGAGCCGTGGCGGGTGGTCCAGCGGGAGGGAACAACCTCGTCGAACCGGACCCGCTGCACGTCGGGGCCGACGCCGGTGGGCTTGAGGACGATCAAGTCCCCTTCGATGAACGCGTCATGGGCGCGGAGATCGCGCTCCCAGCGGGCGAGGGTGGGTGGAGCGTCGTCGCTGTAACGCATGGAGACGTCGAGCCGGCCGTTGGCGTTGGCCCGGCCGTTGACCGCCGTCCCGTCGTCGACCAGCGTAATTGACTCGGCAACATACTTGGGGAAGCCGAGGTGATGCCCCCCCTGCCTGGCGACCCAGGTCGTCACCGGCATCGTCACCGGAAACCATCCTTCGACCCCGTCGTGCGCCGCGCGGAGCAGCATCGACCATTCCTGATAGCGCGTCAGCGGCCAGGGGCTGCACCGGAGGTAGTCGACGAGGAACAATTTCACCACCGGCCTGTCCGGCATCTCGAGCAGCTCGGGAAGATACTGGCGGTAGCGGCCCGGATCGTCCGGCGCGAAGTGAGCGGTGATCGCAGCGAGCTCGAGGAATTGCCCGCCGCTGTGGGCGTAGAGGAGCCAGTCGAGGAGCGTCCGCATCATCGGTTCGACCTCGGGGGTGGCTCGCGAAAGGGCTTCGGGGGGCAGGACGGTAGCGAAACGAACATCCCGCCGCCACGGCAGACCTCCCGCGCCACGATCCTCGAGCGACGATTCGCTCAAGTCTCGTTGGCTGTGGGCGTCGCTGACGGCCAACAGAAGCAGAGCCGCGCCGGCTCGCCCCGTCGTCCGCCGACGTTCGCGACCTGGCCAAACGCCCTCCCGAGGGCCTCCATCCGCCGCCGGTTCGCGGCATCGTCGAGCGCGATCGACCCTGAATTCCAGGCGGTGATGAACGCCCAGGAGTCATGCCCTTCGTCGGCGAGGAGGGCGTCGAGGGGAGGCGTGAGTCTGCCGCCGCGGATCGTGAAGCGATCGCCGACCCGGCAATCGGTCGCTTCGTAGGCCTGTCGGAGGGGATGATCGTTCATGGTCCGCTCCTTGCCGGTTGGGTCCCTATCGTGACATTCCGCGGACCGCTCCGGTATCATGGTCCCTCATTGTGGGGGGAGGGAGAGTGGCTTGCATCGGGGCTCGCGCCGTGAAGCGCGCGGGCCTTCTTCAGGAGAGTTGGCGATGAACAGAGTTCTTTCCGGGCTTGTGCTCATCGTGACATTGTTGGCGGGGCTGTGCGGTGCCGATCCAGGCAATGGAAAACTGTCACCCGGCGACAAGGTCGAAGTCACGTGGGCGGGCAAGCGCGTCGAAGCCGAGTTTGTTGAATACACCGCCACCGGCTGGATTCGGGTGAAGTTCAAGGTCAACACGATCGAGATGACGCCCGCGCTTCCACCCAGCGACATCCGCATCCTTGGCGGCGGCGGGGGAAATACCGTCAAGCGACCGCTGCGCACCTGGACCGATGCGACGGGGAAGTTCAAGCAGAAGGCCAGCTTCGTGAAGCTCGACGGCGACCAATTGACCCTCGAGACGGAGGCCGGCAAGACGATCACGATGTCGCTGGAAAAGTTGAGCGAAGCCGATCAGGCGATGGCGCGGAAGATCGCCGCGAAGGTGGGCACCAAGCAGGCCGGCGATGGCGACGAGAATCCCTTTGCCGGGAAGGCCGCCCCCGACGCCCGGCCCGGCGGGTCCGACATGGAGACGGCCGACAACAGGGAAGATGCCAACGCCATTCCTGCAGGTGACTGGAGCCGCTGCCAGTCGATCACTCCGGGCACCCCGGGGCCCTGGTCGGTGCCGGTCGATGCCGGGGCGGTGCACGCGAAGCTCGTTTCGAAGCCGATCGCCCTCCCCGCGGCAGCGAACAGTCCGCTGGGGGGCTTCTTTGCAGCCGCCGAAGGGCTCCTGCTGGCCCGCGGTGCGGGGCTGGGATGCGTCGTGATCCGTGACGCCCCGCCCGGGAAGCCGGCCGAAACGAGGCTCGAGGCTCTCGACCTCGTGAGTGGCAAGGCGATGGAGTCGGTCCCGTGGCCATCGTCGCTCAAGCCGGTCGACATCGACCGGAGCGGGAAGTTCATCCTCGGGCGGGGTGACGCTCTATTCAGTCGTGGGCTGGGCGCTGCGGAGCTTGGAGTATGGAGGTTGAGTGGCCAGGTCCTCGAACCGGTGCGGGTCTGGAATGTGAACGACCCCGGCAATAACCACGACGTGGCACCCCCCTGGACGGCGTTCGTCGACGCCGATCATGTCGCTTGCGAGACCTTTCCAAGCAAGCTCACGGTGTGGAATGTTCCGGAGGGGAGGGCTCTTTGGTCGTTGGAGCCCGCGATCTTCGGTTCCCCGGCGATCAGCCCCGGCGGCAAGTACATCGGCGTTGCGGTGGCCGACGGTGTGGTCTTGCTCGACGCCCTCACCGGCGACACGCTCGGCCGGCTTCCCGGCGTGGGGGATCCCGGCGGGATCCTCTCGTTCCGTCCCGACGGTGCGCAACTCGCGGTCCTTTCGTCGCAACGGCTCGTCGTCTGGGATCTGGTCAGGGGCGAAATCTACCGTGACATCGCGTTCTCGACGGAGACCCTGCCGACGTCGGTCGATTGGCTCTTCGGCGGTCATCTCTTGGCGGGCGGGAAGACGCTCATCGATCTCGTGCGGCGACCCCTTTCCAAAAGCCGAGTCTCGGGATCTTCAGCCAGGGGAGCCTTCCCGCGTACCTGGCTCGACCTCCGGAGCACGGCGTGTACGGTTTCAGCGAGTTGACGCCAACAGGGGTGGTCAACACTCCGCCCCCTCCGAAGGCACCGGGGAACTGATTCACCGGCTTCTTCGGGGATCCTTCGCTGCTAAGAAATCTGGGTGCTGCCGGCTCTTCGGTCGGCGTGATGGCACGTTGGCAATCAGCGTGACGGAGACGAATCCATGACCGTGGCCCCCCCTCGCCGAATCCGCGATCCTTGGCTCGTCATTGACGGCCACCCGGTCGTCGA
>CAJBCV010000532.1 GCA_903951635.1 uncultured Planctomycetaceae bacterium | reverse complement strand
GACGTCGTCGACCGCTGGGAGGACCACATCGACATGATGGTGGAAAGCGTCGCCATCAATGGCGGCCGAGGCTGCATCAACTGCTCGGCGATCTGGGCCAGCCGGCACACCGAGGCGATCGCTGCGGCGCTCTCCGAACGGCTCGGGCCGGTCGATGTTCTCCCCCCCGACGATCCCCAGGCAAAGCTCGCGGCGTTCACGATCCCCGGCGCCGCCAAGGCGATCTGGGGGCAGATCGAGGGGGGCCTCGCGGCTCCCGGCGTGAGCCATCCGACCGAGAAGTACGGCCCGCGGTTGGTGGAGGGGGAGCGATGCGGCTGGCTGCGGCCGGTCGTCGCCCACTGTTCTTCGCCGGAGCCGGTGATCTCGAAGGCGGAGTACATGTTCCCGTTCGTGGCGGTGGTGAAGTGCCCGCAGGGGCAGATGCTCGAGAAGATCGGCCCGACCCTCGTCGGCACCGCGCTCACCGAAGACCCCGCCTTCCAGCGCGCCCTCATCGATTGCACCGAGATCGATCGCCTCAACCTCGGCCCCGTGCCGACGACGAAGCTCGACTGGCTCCAGCCCCACGAGGGGAACATCATCGACTTCCTCTACCGTTCCCGGGCCCTTCAGGTGCCGACCGGTGCCGGTGTCGCCTGATGTCCATCCCGAGCCATCCATGATGTCCATCCCGCAGCCGTTCGAGTTCCGTGCCGCCACGCGGCTGGTCGTCGGCCCCGGAGCGGTCGACCGGCTCGGCGGGCTCGCCCGCGAGTTCGGCGGCAACCGGGCGCTGGTCGTCAGCGATCCGGGGGTGGTGAGGGCCGGGCATGCTGGGCTGGCGATCGCGGCGCTCGAGTCGGCGGGCTATGCCGTCGCCACGTTCACCGACATCGGCGAAAACCCGACGACCGCCCATGTCGCCGCCGGCGTGGAGGTCGCTCGCCGGGTCCGGCCCGACGTCATCGTGGCGATCGGTGGCGGCAGTTCGATGGACTGCGCGAAGGGGATCAACTTCGTTCATTCCTGTGGCGGTCGGATGCACGACTACCACGGCCGCGGCAAGGCGACCGGCCCGATGCTTCCCTCGATCGGCGTGCCGACGACGGCGGGGACGGGAAGCGAAACGCAGTCGTTCGCGCTCATCAGCGATGCCGAGACGCACGTCAAGATGGCCTGCGGCGACCCGCGGGCGGCGTTCCGGGTAGCGATCCTCGACGTCAGGCTCACCCTCACCCAACCGCCCCGCGTGACGGCGCTGACCGGCATCGATGCCCTCTCCCATGCCGTCGAGAGCCATGTCAGCCGGGCGGCGACGCCGGCCTCGAGGCTCTTTTCCCGCGAGGCCTTCCGCCTCCTCGCCGCCGGTCTGCCGCGGGTGTTTGCCGATCCCGGCGATGTCGCGGCCCGCGAGGCGGTGCAGTTGGGCGCTTCGTGGGCCGGGATGGCGATCGAGAACTCGATGCTCGGTGCCGCCCATGCCCTCGCCAACCCGCTCACCGCGGTCCACGACGTCGTCCATGGACAGGCGGTCGGAATGATGCTCCCGCACGTCGTCCGCTTCAACGCCGCCGGCGATGATCGCCCCTACGCCGACCTCGTCGCGGCGCTCCCCGACGGTGTGCAGCCCGAGGGGCCTCGGGCTGGGGACCGGCTCGCTGCCTGGCTCGAGGGGGTCGTGGCGGCCGGTGGCCTCGCCTCCTCGCTCTCCAAGGCGGGGATCGCGGCACCCGATGTCGGGTTTCTCGCCGCCGCCGCTGCGAGCCAGTGGACAGCCGGCTTCAATCCGCGCGCCGTGGCCGTCGAGGATCTGACGAAGCTCTACGAGGAGGCCCGATGATGTTCCGCAGTCGTCCGACTGGCCTTCGATCAGGCTCATGGTGTGTCATCCTCCTGATGGCAATCGTGGCCGGAGGGGAGGTGGCTCTCGGCGTGGAGCACGGCGACGAGGCGGCCGCCGACGCCTGGCCGATGTTCCGCGGCGTCCTCGCCGGTTCGGGGCGCTCCGCGGCCCGGATCACCCTGCCGCTGGCCGAGCGCTGGCATCGGCAACTCGAGAAGACCGCCTTCGAGGCGACGCCGGTCGTTGCCGCCGGGCGGATCTTCGTCGGCGATCTCGACGGCACCTTCCACTGCCTCGATCTCGTCGATGGGAAGACGATCTGGTCGTTCAAGACCGACGCCGGCTTTCCCTCGGCAGCGGCGGTATCGACCGACGCGGATGTGCCGCTGGTCGTCGTCGGCGATGGGGCCGGGATGGTGCGGGCCTTCGACGTGGCCAGTGGCGAGATCCGCTGGACCCACGAGACCAGGGGAGAAGTGTCCGGGGGACCGACGCTCCTGCCGGGCGACGACGGGACGCGCGTCCTCATCGGCTCGCAGGATGCGACCCTCGCCTGTCTGTCGCTTGCCGACGGCAAGGTCATCTGGAAGCACACCATCGCCGATCAGATCCGCTGTTCTCCGACGGTGGCGGCCGGGAAGGTGCTCCTGGCCGGCTGCGACGGGAAGCTCCATGTCATCGACGCCTTGAACGGCACCGAGGATGTCGCGGTGGCGATCGACGGCCCCACCGGCACGACCCCCGCGGCCACCGGGAGCCTGGCTCTGTTTGGAAGCGAGGGGGGCGTGTTCTGGGCGATCGACGTCACGGCCGGGAAGGTCGCCTGGAAGCTCGTGCCCCAGGGAAATGGTCAGGCCTTCCGCTCGAGTGCCGCGATCGCCGGCGACGTTGCCTTGGTCGGCACGCGTGGCCGGGCCGTCGAGGCCTTCGCGATCGCCGATGGCGCGCGGGCCTGGCGGCAGGGGATGCGCGGGCGGGTCGACGGCTCGCCGGTCGTCGTCCACCTCGGCGAAGCCGGTGACGGCGCCCTCGGTGAACAGGTGGCGATCGTCGGCGATTCGGCCGGCAAGGTGGTGGCCCTGCGGACGACCGATGGCGAGATCCTCTGGGAGTTCGACGCCGGCAACGGCTTCGCCTCGTCGCCGGCCGTGGCGGCCGGGTGCGTGATCATGGCCTCCGGTGACGGCACGGTGTGGTGCTTCGGGTCGGAGGGGAAGTGAGGTCGGAAACGCCCCGCCGACGATCCCCATGTGGCACCAACGCGAACTGCGGCTCCCTCCCCTCCCCCGCGGGTTTCATGTCATCACCCGGCCGGTCGTCGACGCTCTCCCAGAGCTGACGGCGATCCGTATCGGCCTTCTCCATGCGTTCGTCTGCCACACGTCGGCGAGCCTGTCGATCAACGAGAACGCCGACCCCGACGTTCCCCGCGATCTGGCGATGGCCGTCGATCGGATCGCCCGGGAGGATTTCCCCTATCGCCACACGCTCGAAGGGGACGACGACATGCCGGCCCACGTCAAAGCGGCGCTCGTCGGCACCTCGGTGACGATTCCCGTCCGGGATGGCAGGCTCCTGCTCGGCACCTGGCAGGGGATCTATCTCGGCGAGCACCGCGACCGCGGCGGACCGCGCCGGCTCGTGCTCACGCTTCAGGGAGAATGACCGATGCGCGAGTCTCATGAGCCAGAGCCTGGAGGACCGGAACGCTGGCCTGTGGCCGGCGGCCCTCCGTTTGACCCCGAGCGTTTCCGATGCGAAGGACGGGTCGTCGTCGACTGGATCGCCGACTACTGGGCATCGCTGCCGACGCACCGCGTCCTCGCCGATGTCGAGCCGGGGGAGATCGCAGGCCGGCTCCCTGCGGCGGCGCCAGAGTGTCCCGAACCGCTCGCTGCCGTTCTCGGTGATCTCGAGCGGATCATCGTTCCCGGGCTGACGCACTGGCAGCATCCCGGCTTCTTCGCCTACTTCCCCGCCAATGCTTCCGGGCCGTCGATCCTCGGCGAATTGCTCAGCGCCGGTCTCGGGATCCAGGGGATGCTGTGGACGACGTCGCCGGCGGCGACAGAGCTCGAGGGAATCGTCGTCGACTGGCTCCGCCAACTGCTCGGGCTCCCCGACCGCTTCCGCCTTGGGGGGGAAGGCGGCGGGATGATCCAGGATTCCGCCTCGAGCGGACTGCTCTGTTGCCTCGTGGCGGCGCGGGAGCGGTCCGCGGCTGTCGGCCCGGGACAGGGCGTGGTCTATGCCAGTGCCGACGCCCATTCGAGTGCCGTGAAGGGGGCGAAGATCGCCGGCTTCCCCGCCGCGGCGATCCGCCGGATCGACACCGACGGCAGTGGCCGCCTCCGCCCCGATCTCCTCGAGGCCGCGATACGCGACGATACGGCCGCGGGCCGAGTCCCCTGTTTCGTCGTCGCCACCGTCGGCACGACGGCCCGCGGGGCGATCGACCCGGTGGCGGCCATCGGCACGATCGCCCGCCGCTACGGCGCCTGGCTCCACGTCGATGCCGCCTGGGCCGGGACGGCCGCGATTTGCCCGGAATACCGCGCGCTGGTGGTCGAGGGGGCCGAACTCGCCGACAGTTGGGGGACCAACCCGCACAAGTCGATGCTCGTCAATTTCGACTGCCACTGTCTCTGGATCGCCAGCCGCCACGCGCTCGGCGGCGCCCTTTCGACGAAGCCCGAATACCTCCGCACGGCCGCCGGCGATTCGGGGGCGGTGGTCGATTACAGCGATTGGCAGGTGTCGCTCGGCCGCCGGTTCCGGGCCCTGAAACTGTGGATGGTGTTGCGGATGATCGGTGCGGAGACGCTCCGGCAGCGCGTCCGCGACCAGGTCGCCTGGACGGCCGAGTTCGCCGCCCTGGTGGCACTCGATCCGGCCTTCGAGATCCTTTCCCCCCCCAGCCTGGCCCTGGTCACCTTCGCACTCCGGGCCGGGGATGAGGCGACCGCCGAACTGCTCACCCGGGTCAACCGCACCGGCTCGGTGTTTCTCAGCCACGCCCGGGTCGGCGGCCGTCATGCGATCCGCTTGGCTGTCGGGGGCACGCTCACCAGCCGGGCCGACGTCCTCGGTGCCTGGGGGGTGATCGCCGCCGCCGCGGCCGATCCGGACCCCGCTTCGAAGGAGCGCGGCCCCGGGGCGGGGGAACGGTGAGCAGCCGGCCGGAGGAGCAGCCCCCCTTCTCCAGCCTTCCAAAGACGGGGAACTCTGGGGAATGTCTCCGGTCCCCGCCAACTGTCACGATCCTTTTCGCCCGTTTTTTCGATAGAGAGGCTGTCGTTTTCCCGACGCCGAACATTCTCCGATCGGCCCCGTACTATTTGGTGCGACCGTTGTCGGCAGGGCTCTGTCAGGGCTGCCGGGCGGGCGAGGAGCATCAACATCATGGCCCGAAAAGACGCCCTTGTGAACCTTCGGACGATTCTCGTCCGCCGTCGCGACGCCCTCCGCAGTGCGCTGGCAGGCGACCTTTCGCTGCTCCGTGAACTGCACGGGGAGACGACGGGAGACGTCGTCGATGCCGCGCTCGACACCGCCCAGGACGAGATCAGCTCGCAACTGGCCGAGGTGGAGAGCCGCGAGCTTGCCCACATCGAAAACGCACTTGCGCGGATGAAGGCCGGCGAGTACGGGGTGTGCGAGGTCTGTGCGAAAAAGATCCCGATGGCCCGCCTCGACGCCCTCCCCTACGCCACGATGTGCATCGAGTGTCAGCGCGAGATCGAGCGGAACGGGGGCATGGGCTCCAGCCGGGATTCCTACGACGAATCCTCCGCCGACCTCGAAATCGACGTCTCCTGATCTTCCTCCCGCTGGCTGGTCGCGGGCGTCGGCCCCGCCCGGGGTGCCGCGGGGGGAGTGCGTGGCCCGGAGGGGCTTCCGGGCACGTGGGTGGCGGGACTCGGATGGCGGTATGATGTCGCGGTCTCGCGTCCGCCTCCGAGAGCGTCACATCCATGGGCTCCAATCCGCTGTTCGAGCGCTCCTTGTCGCTACGCTTCGGCTGTCGGCCGGCCGGGGTGTTGCTGACGCTTCTCCTCGTGGTGGCCCGGGCATCCGCTGACGAGCCCCCTGCCCTGCAGCCGATCGCTCCGCGGGTGGCCGGCGAATCCGACGGCAGTGGAAGGACCGTGGCGGATGCCGCAGGGCGGGTCGACCCGGCCCGTCCGTCGCGGCTCTCTCCCGACGAGCGCGACCGGCTCTATGCCCAGATCGAGCGCGACGCGGAGGAACTCGAGCGGCAGGGGGCTCAGCTCCGCCGCCTGACGATGTTGCTGCGGCCTTGCGTCGTCCACATCGATGCCCGCAAGCCCGCCCAGAAGACCCGCGGGGCAAAAGCGGGGGACGAGGACGAGGCCGGATCGGGAGTGATCGCGAGCGTCGCCGATCGGCTCGTCGTGATCACCAACCGGCATGTCGTCCATGGTGCCGAACTCGACAATATCGTCATCCGGCTCGACGACGGTCGTGAGCTGCGGCCGCTGCGGATGTGGACCGACCCGGCCACCGACATCGCCGTGCTGACGATCACCGGTACCGACCTCGTCCCCGCCCGGCTCGCGGAGCGGGACGGCGTTCAGATCGGCGACACCGTCCTGGCCATCGGCAGCCCGTTCGGACTGTCGCATTCAGTGACCCTCGGCATCGTGTCGGCGAAGGGACGCCGCGATCTCGAGCTCGGCAACGAGGGGGTGAAGTTCCAAGACTTCATCCAGACCGACGCCGCCATCAATCCCGGAAACAGCGGAGGGCCGCTGGTGAACCTTCGCGGCGAGGTGGTCGGCCTCAACACGGCGATCGCGAGCAACTCCGGCGGCAGCGAGGGGATCGGGTTCGCCATCCCGGTTTCGATGGTGACATTCGTGGCCCGGCAACTCGTGGAGAACGGCGCCGTCGCCCGCGCTTATCTCGGCGTCACGCTCGACCGGACGTTCACTCAAAAGACCGCGGAGCGCCTCGGGATGGTGCGGGCGGTGGGGGCGAGGGTGTCGGGGGTGACGAAGGGATCGCCCGCCGATTCGGCCGGGATCCAGCCGGATGACGTGATTCTCGAGTTCGACGGCCAGCCGATCGATGACGACGACCATCTCGTCAGCCTCGTGAGCGTCACCCCCACGAATCGGAACGTATCGTTGGGGGTTTTCCGTGGACGCCAGCGGATCGAGTTGCAGATGCCGGTGGCCAGCCGCGAGCAATTCGAGCCTCGCTGACGGGAGGGGGATGCGGATGGGAGAGATGACGGCGAACGTGCTTGGATGGCTCAAGGGGATCGCCCCCGGCTCGCGCTCGCTCCTCGACGCCTCGGCACGACGGATCGTCACCGAGGTGGAGGGGCTATCGGCCGAGATGGCGGGCCTGAGTGATGCAGCGCTGCGGCGCACGGCCCGTTCGCTGTCGTACCGGGCCAAGGCGGGGGAGCCGATCGAATCGCTGATGGTGGAGAGCTTCGCGGCGACGCGCGAGGCTGGCCGCCGCGCAAACGGCATGCGGCATTACGACGTCCAACTCCTCGCCGGGGTGGCGTTGGTGCGTGGGGCGATCGTCGAGATGCAGACCGGCGAAGGGAAGACGCTCGTCGCCACGCTCCCTCTGGCCCTCTACGCCCTCTGCGGCAAGGGGGCCCATCTCGCCACCGTCAACGACTATCTCGCCAAGCGCGACGCCGAGTGGATGGAGCCGATCTACCGGGCGCTCGGGATGTCGGTCGGCATCGTCCAATCGCAGATGGGCTTCGACGAGCGCCGCGAGGCGTACGCCAAGGACGTCACCTACGGCACGGCGAAGGAGTTCGGATTCGACTTCCTGAAAGATCGTCTCATGGGGCGCGAGATCGCCGAGGGACGCGGCGATCTCGGGGCGATGCTCACCGGCCATGCCACGTCGCAGGCCTCGAAGCTCCTCCAGCGGCCGTATTGGTTCGCGCTGGTCGACGAGGCGGACAACGTCCTCATCGACGAGGCCCGCACGCCACTGATCATCTCCTCGCCGCCGGGGGAAGCCCAGGCCGCCGAGGAGTCGTTGTTCCGCTTCGCCGCCGGGGCCGCGGCCCTGCTCGACATCGACGAAGACTTCGAGGTCGATGTCCAAAAGCAGAACTGCGAGCTTCTCGGGCCGGGCCGGAGCCGCGTCCGGGCGCTCGAGCGTCCCCCGCTGCTCGAGAGCCTGAGCCTCCTGGCGCTCTACGACGCGGTGGAACGGGCCCTGCGGGCGCGGCGGTTTTTCAACCGCGACCGGCAGTACGTCGTCCGCGACGGGAAGATCGTGATCATCGACGAGTTCACCGGCCGGGCCGCGGAGGGGCGGACATGGCGTGACGGGCTCCATCAGGCGGTCGAAGCAAAGGAGGGCATCGAGGTGACGGTACCCTCGGGGCATGCCGCCCGGATCACGATCCAGGATCTCTTTGCCCGCTGGCCGCACCTCGCGGGCATGACCGGAACGATCGCCACCAGCGCCAGCGAAATCAGCCGCACGTATGACGTCGGGGTGGCGGCGGTGCCGACGAACAGGCCGGCGATCCGCGAGCGCCTTCCCGCCGTCGTCTGCGCGACCCAGGAGGAGAAGTTCGGGCGGATCGTCGATGAGACGGTGGCCATCCATGCCAGCGGCCGTCCGGTCCTCATCGGCACGCGGTCGATCGACAAGTCGGAGGAGTTGTCGCGGCTCCTCACCGAGGCGGGGCTGACCCACACCGTGCTCAATGCCCGACAGATCGAACGCGAGGCGGAGATCGTCGCCCAAGCCGGACAGCCGGGGCAGATCACCGTCTCGACGAACATGGCCGGCCGCGGCACCGACATCCGCCTCGGGACCGGGGTCTATGAAATGGGGGGCCTCCACGTCATCTGCACCGAGCTCCACGACTCGGCCCGGATCGACCGCCAACTCGTCGGCCGCTGCGGCCGGCAGGGGGATCCAGGCACCTGGCGGCAATATGTCTCCCTCGACGACGACATCCTCGTGGCCGGCTACGGACCCGATCGGGGGCGCCGGGTCGTCGCCAAACTCCGCGCCGGGCTCGGCGGCGATCCCGAGCGGCTGCTCGCGGCGTTTACAAAGGCGCAGCGCCTCGTCGAGGCGCGACATGTCCGGCAGCGGCGGGTGCTTGAGTACGTCGAGCGGCAGCGGGCCGAAGCCCACATTCAGATGAGTCAGGATCCGTATCTCGATTCGGCCTCCTAAAGCCACTCGCCGCCCTCCCCCCATCCCCCGGCGCCGATCCGTGTCTCCGAGACTGCCAGGCCGGGGCCCAGATCGGCGTTGACTTGTTGGGCGTCCTTTGTGACCCTCCCGCCCCCCCATGTCCCCGGGGACGGTGGCAACGTGTCGAGGAACGAGATGGGTTTCAGCGGGCCGCTCCGATCCGCACCTGTGCGGCGATTCCCGGCCCTGTGGCTGCTCGGGGGGGCGCTCGCGCTGATCGCGCCGTTTTCGGGCGCGGCTGCGGCCGAAGACCCGCTGCCTCCGGTGGCGGACGCCGGCCCTGCGCCCGGCGACGCAAGTGATCCTTTTCCTCTCGAACAGGCCCCGCTACCGGAGCCGCCGGAGGCCGGTCTCGCTCCGCCTCCCCCCTTCCCCGCGGATCCCGCCGGTGTGCCCCCGCCCCCATTCCCCGATGGCCCCCTGGGCGACGGGGCGCAGGGGCGTGCGGACGAGGCAACGGAGTCCCCCGCAGTGATTTCCCCTCCGGCGATCCTAGCGGACCTTCCAGGCGGCGAGCCATCGGCTCCGGCGTCGGCCTCTCCCGACGGCACGATCTCCGTCCTCGTACCGCCGTCCTCCGCTCCGGCCGGCCCGGCCGGTGGGATGATCGCCCTGCCCAATCCTTCTCCGCCGGCCGGCGTGCGTCCTCCTCCTCCCCTCCCTGCCCCCCCGCCTCCCGTGGCCGTACCGGCTACGACGGTGGCCGTAGCGCCACCGCCGAGCCAGGCGGCCGACCTGGTCGCCCGTGGGCTCGAGCTTCCCTTTCCGCTCGTGGCCGGCAGTCCCACGGCCGAGGTTTCCCCGCCGCGCCCCTTGGCGTTGCTTGAGGCCCTCGAGCGCTCCGGCGACAGAACGCGCCGGCTCTGGATCACCCAGGCCTACTGGAAGCTCGCGGCGGCGGCGGCGCGCGTTCGATACGCCGCGGAGGCCGAGGAGCGCCTGACGCTGGTCGCCCCGGGGGAGAGCCCTGACGACCTCGTCCTCCTCGACCTCGCGACCGCGACCGCCCGGGGGGAGAGCGCCATGGCCGGCGTCGACCTCGTTGCCGCGCAGCAGGAGATCGTCGATCTGGTCAGGCTGCCGGTCACCGATCCTCCGCCCTGGCCGATCGACCGCCCTCTGACGACGGCCTACCAGACCCACTTCGAGACGATCTTCGCCGGACGTCCGGCCACGGGACGGGTGCGGGCGATCCATCGCCAATTGCCGCTGGAGTATGCGGCGCTCGCGGCGCGGGCGGAGGCGGTGCGCGCCGCGGAGAGCCGTTTTGCCTCCACGGAGGCCCTCCATGCCAAGGGGAAAAAGCCGATCGGGGCGGTGCTGACGGCCCACGACGCGATCGTCGAACAGGCGGAGGCGTTCGTCCGCGCCGTCCGCGCCTACAACCTCGACATCGCGGAGTACGTGATGGCCGTGGCCGATCTGTCGGTCCCCGACGAACGCTTCGCGATCATGCTCATCGGGCAGCCAACGCCCTGGCGGCAACCGCTGGCGGCGGCGCCTCCTTTCGCCGGCAACGATCGGGTGGTGCCCGTGGGCGGCCAGTCGTTCCCTCCGGCCCAGGGAGCCCTCTCGCCCGATCTCTTCCCGGCTGGCACTCCCGCGTTCCAGACGCCCCCCGCCGTCGGACTGCCGCCCCAGCCCGGTGGCGGCGGATTGGGGAGTGGTCCGGCCCCCGGCCGGTTCGGTCCCCCACCGAACCCACCGGCCGGGAGTCAGCCCCCCGTCGTCGGCGCGCCGTTCGGCGGCTGAACTTCCCGGTTGGCCGGGCGTCGATGCCGAAAAGGCTTGCGTCGGTGCGCCGGGCCGCGATGATTCGTTATGGCCATCGCTCCCCTGACGCCTCACTCCGCGCCCGTTGCGCCGCCGCCCTCGCCCCCCGCCCCGCTGCGGATCGGGCCGGTGGTCGTCGATCCGCCGATCCTCCAGGCGCCGATGGCCGGCTACACCAACTACGCCTACCGGCAGGTGGTGCGCGAGTTCGGTGGAGCCGGCTTGCTCGCCACGGAGATGATCGCTGCCCGCAGCGCGACCTGGCTGGAAACCAACCGCGGCGAGCATCCCGACCGCTTGTGGGGAGTCCAGGATGAGCCGAGGCCGTTGGCGGTGCAAATGTGGGACAACGATCCCGACAATCTCGCCCGGGTCGGTCGAAGGCTCGCGCGGGACTTCCGGGTGAGTGTCGTCGACCTCAACTTCGGGTGTCCCGTGCGGCAGGTGACCGTCAAGGCGCACAGCGGATCGTGGCTCCTCCGGGATCCGGATCGCGTCGGTGAGATTGTGTCGCGCGTCGTCGAAGCGTGCGACGGCGTGCCGGTGACGGCAAAGATCCGGCTCGGCTGTGCCGACGACTGCCGGACGGCCGTGGAGGTGGCGCAGCGCATCGAGGAGGCCGGGGCTTCCTGTCTGACGGTTCACGGCCGCGTGGCGGCGCAGTTTTTCTCCGGTGAGGCCGATTGGGGGGCGATCGCCGCTGTAAAGCGGGCGGTGTCGCGGATGCCGGTGGTCGGCAATGGCGACATCGACTCCGCTGCGACAGCCGTGGCCCGGCTTCGGGAGAGTGGCGTCGATGGCGTCATGATCGCCCGCGAGGCGCTGTCGAGGCCTTGGATCTTCGCGCAGACCGCCGCGCTCCTCCGGGGGGATCCGATGCCTCCTGATCCCGATCTGGCCGAGCAGAAGGAGCTTGTCCTCCACCACTACGACCTTGTCTGCCAGCGCTTCGGCGTCGAGCGGGGCACGCTCCTGATGCGGAAGTTCGCCTGTTCCTACGCCCAGGGACTCGCGGGGGCCCGCGAGTTCCGCGGGCGGGTGTCTCGCGTCGAGACCCGCGAGGCTTTCCTCGAGGTGATGCGGCTCAATTTTCCATCGGCTCAGGCAAGAACCTCGGAGCCCACCTGAGGACCGGCCCGGAGGGGCTTTGGAAAACCGGATTATTTTTCACATGATTCGTTGTCAAAAAAGACGCGAGGCGTAGAATACCGTCATGAACTCCTCTCGGCCATCGATCACCCCGCTCTCGGCCCACACCCCACTGGACCACAATGCTGTGGTGGCCTCCCGACCGGCCCCCACGGCGTCTGCCAAGCGAACCGAATTGCGGGCTTCCGACTCGGTCCTCGTCGAACTGCTGCGGACGAATGGGAAGACCGGCGTGGGGGAACTGGCGTCGGCGCTGCGCGTGACGGCGACGGCCGTGCGGCAGCGGCTCGAGCGGCTGATGCGCGAGGGGATCGTGACGCGCGAGGTGGTGATCACCTCCGGCGAAGGGGGTGCAAGTGGCGCCCGGCGGCGGGGACGTCCGGCCCATGTCTACGGGCTCACCGAGAAGGGCGAGCGGACGGGTGGGGACAACTTCCGTGACTTGGCCGTGGTCCTGTGGAGCGAGATCCGCCGGGTGGAATCGCCCGAGGTGCGGCGTGGGCTCCTCTCCCGCGTCGGCTCGGCCATGGCGGGGCTCTATGAGGATCAGATTTCCGACGGGACGCTCAACGAGCGGCTCGAACGGATGGTCGAGTTGCTGCGGGAGCGACAGATCACCTGCGGAGTCGAGTTCGCCACCGAGCCAGGGGGAAACCCCTTGGCCGTGCTCACCAACCATGTCTGTCCGTATCCGGAAATCGCCGAGTTGGACCGGGGAATCTGTGCCGCCGAGCGGTTGATGCTCCAGGAACTTCTCGGCACGAGCGTTTCGCTCGCCAGTTGCCGTCTCGATGGTGCCGACTGCTGCCGCTTCGCCATTCCGCTCAGCGGCGGGGCCGGGCAGGCAGACCCGGGCCCGGTCGCCGAGGAGTCTTGAGTTCAGGCTCGTTTCCCCCGAGCGGGATCGACCGTCACCGTCATCCTTCAGTGCCTCTTCCTTCCCGCCCGTAGCCCGATTCAACTGATATTTTCGCCGGGGCCCGATGCCCAGCGTCTCGGCGGCCCCGACACAATCCCGAGAAAACCGCGGAGTCCCTTGTATGACCCAGCCCTGGATCGAAGGCCGTTTCGAGGAAAACCTCGTCCTCACCACCGTTGAGCAGGCGATCAATTGGGCTCGCCAGTCGAGCATCTGGCCGATGACGTTCGGGCTGGCGTGCTGTGCGATCGAGATGATGGCTGCCGGGGCGAGCCGGTATGACCTCGATCGATTCGGTGCCGGTGCCTTCCGGGCCACGCCCCGCCAAGCCGACTTGATGATCGTGGCGGGCACGGTCACTTACAAAATGGCCAGTCGCGTCCGTCGCCTCTACAACCTCATGCCCGATCCGAAGTACGTGATCGCCATGGGAGCCTGTACCACCGGCGGTGGTCCGTACTTCAAGTGGGGCTACCACGTCGTCAAGGGCGTCGACCTCGTCGTCCCCGTCGACGTTTACGTCCCCGGTTGCCCGCCCCGTCCGGAGAGCCTTCTCGAAGGACTGATGCGGATCCAAGACAAGATCGTCGGGCAGCGGATCGCGAAGCGGTCGGACGGCCTCGGCAAGATCGACGACGAATTGCCCATCCCCCACCATTCCGGCTACGTCACCTCCCCCGTCGCCGACGGGAATCTCGTGTTCGACCATCAGAAGGTTCAGCCCTGAACGGACTCCAGCCATGAAGCAGCAACCAGACCACCATCCCGATCAACTCGTCATCCGCGGTCTCCACGTCGCCGTCGAGGGACAAGAGATCCTCAAGGGGGTCGACTTGACCATCGGTCGGGGCGAGATCCACGCGCTGATGGGCCCCAACGGCTCCGGCAAGAGCACGCTCGGCTACGCGATCATGGGGCATCCCTCCTATGAAGTGACCGCCGGGACGATCGAATTGGTCGCTGCCGACGGCACCAGACGCGATCTCCTCGCCATGGAACCGGACGAGCGGGCTCGCGCGGGGGTGTTTCTCGCCTTCCAGCGGCCGATGGCGATTCCAGGGGTGCGTCTGGCCGACTTCCTCCGGCATGCGGTCACCAACGTCCGCAATCCGGAGCGGAAGGAAGGCCAAGAGTTGATGCCGATGAAGGAGTTCCGTTCGGAACTCAAGGCGAAGATGTCGGAACTCTCGATCGATTCCGATTTCGCGCGCCGGTATGTCAACGAGGGGTTCTCTGGCGGTGAGATGAAGCGGGCCGAGATCCTCCAACTGGCGATGCTCCAGCCCCGGTTCGCGATCCTCGACGAGACCGACAGCGGGCTCGATGCCGACGCCGTTCGGCTCGCCAGCCAGAGCATCGCGCGGATCGGCGGCGCCGGCGGAGACGCCGCGTCTGGGGCCGACGCGATGGGAATCCTCATCATCACCCACCACGAGCAGCTCCTCGAGCACAACGTTCCCCATCGCACCCACGTGATGCTCGGTGGGCGGATCGTCGAATCGGGCGGAGCCGAACTTGCCGCCGAACTCCACAAACGGGGCTATGAGCGGATCCGTGCCGCCTATCCCGATGCGGCCGCCGCAGAGCGAGCGATGGAGGAGTCCACGCGGAACACCGAGGCCGCCGGCGTCTGACGACGTCCCGTCCGCGGCCGGCCTCCCCTGCCGGTCGTTCAGTCCAGCCCAATTCCCGCCCAAAGGTTTCCCGCCATGGCCACTGACACCAAGGAATCGAGCACGCTCGCCCTCGGCGAGATCAACAAGTACGACTTCCGCACCGACTCGCCGGCGGTCTTCAAGGCCCGCCGGGGGCTCGACGCGAACATCGTCTCCCAGATCTCGGAAATGAAGCGCGAGCCTGCCTGGATGCGCGATTTCCGTCTCAAGTCGCTCGAGATCTTCAATGCCCGCCCCATGCCGCATTGGGGCGGGAGCATCGGCATCGATTTCCAGGACATCTTCTACTACCTCAAGCCCACCGATCATCAGGGGAAGACCTGGGACGACGTGCCGGAGGAGATCAAGAAGACGTTTGACCGGCTCGGGATCCCCGAGGCGGAACGGAAGTTCCTCTCCGGTGTGAAGGCGCAGTTCGAGAGCGAAGTCGTGTATGGATCGCTCCAGGAGGATCTGGCGAAGAAGGGGGTGATCTTCACCGACACCGACACCGCCATCCGCGAGCATTCCGACCTGCTCCGCGAGTACTTCGGGACGATCATCCCCCCGACCGACAACAAGTTCGCCGCCCTCAATTCGGCCGTCTGGTCGGGAGGGTCGTTCATCTACGTCCCCAAGGGGGTGTCGATCGAGTTCCCGCTCCAGGCCTACTTCCGCATCAATGCCGAGAGCATGGGGCAGTTCGAACGGACGCTGATCATCGTCGACGAAGGGGCGCAGGTGCACTACGTCGAGGGCTGCACCGCCCCGATGTATTCCACCGAGAGCCTCCATTCGGCGGTCGTCGAGGTGGTCGTGAAGAAGCACGGTCGCTGCCGCTACACGACGATCCAAAACTGGGCCAACAACATCTACAACCTCGTCACCAAGCGGGCTGTTTGCCGCGAGGCTGCGACGATGGAGTGGATCGACGGCAACCTCGGCAGCCACCTGACGATGAAGTATCCGGCGGTGTGGATGACCGAGCCGGGGGCCCACGGCGAGATCCTCTCGATCGCCTTCGCTTCGGCCGGGCAGCACCAGGATGCGGGGGCCAAGCTCGTTCACGCCGCCCCGCACACCAGTGGCCGGATCGTCTCCAAGAGCATCTCCAAGAACGGTGGCCGGGCGAGCTACCGCGGCCTGGTGAAGGTTGAGCCGGGTGCGAGGAAGAGCAAGTCAAGCGTCGTCTGCGACGCCTTGATCCTCGACGATCGCAGCCGCAGCGACACCTATCCCTACATCGAGGTCGAGGAACAGGATGTCTCGATCGGCCATGAGGCAAGCGTCTCGAAGATCGGCGAAGAACAACTCTTCTACCTCACCAGCCGCGGTCTCACCGAAGCCGAAGCAAGCACGATGATCGTCGGCGGCTTCATCGAACCGCTGGTCAAGGAACTCCCGATGGAGTACGCGGTGGAGATGAACCGGCTCATCGAACTGCAGATGGAAGGATCGGTCGGGTGAACCCCGGTCGACACGTGACGAGTACACCATGACGACTGCCGCCCCGAAGCCCCCTGCTCCGACGCCTGCACTGACGGGATTCGACCGTCCCCTCCTCGACGGGATGCTGGCCGGATCCTCGCTCCCCGATTGGGCCGTGGGGCTCCGCCGTGATGCCGTCGACCGGCTCGCTGCGCTCTCCCTCCCCGGCCGGGGCGAGGAGAACTGGATGCGGACCGATCTGCGGATGTTCCAGCCGAGGGCCTGGGTGGCCGCGGCGGAGCGGACCGCGCCCGCCGCCGGGGCGATCCCCGCAGGCCTCCTCGAATCCGCCACGCAGGGGGCGGCCGCCGTGGCCGGCACCGGCGCCTTCGGCGGGCGGATCGCTGCCCTCGATGGGCATGTCGTTCGCGACGAACTCGATCCGGCCCTCGCCGCCCAGGGGATCGTTTTCGGTGCTCCAGAGCGGATCCTCGCCGAGCATGGGGAGCGATTCCGCAGCCGATGGTTTTCTGCCGTCGATTCAAGCGCTGACTGGTTTGCCGCGATGCATGCCGCGTTTCACCGCGCCGGGGCCGTGCTCTGGGTTCCGGCCGGCGTTCGGCTGACCGCGCCGCTCCATGTGCTCTCCGCCATCACCCCCGGCGGCCTCGACACGAGCCATGTCCTCGTCGTCCTCGAGGAGGGGGCGGAGGCGACGGTCCTCACCGAGACGGTTGGCGGCGGCGATGCTGGCAGCGACGGAGGGCTCCATTGCGGGGCCACGGAGATCGTCGTCGGCCGCAATGCCTCCCTGCGGATGGTGAACCTCCAAAACTGGAGCCGGGGGGTGTGGCACTTCGCCCGCCAGCGGGCCACGGTCGACGCCGGCGGCCGGCTCCAGTGGACGCTCGCCGCCCTCGGCAGCCGGCTTTCGCAGGTGCAGCAGGATGTGGCGCTCGTCGGCCGTGGGGCCGATGCCCAGGTTAACGGCGTGATGTTCACCGAGGGGCGGCAGCAACTGGTTTACAACACGCTCCAGCACCACATGGCACCGGGGTGCCACAGCGATCTCCTCTACAAGGGGGCGCTCCAGGACCGCTCGCGGTTGGTCTGGCGGGGGATGATCAAGGTCGACAAGGCCGCTCAGAAGACCGACGGCTATCAGCGCAACGACACGCTCATGCTCTCGCGTGAGGCGCGGTCGGATTCGATTCCCGGCCTCGAGATCGAGGCTGACGACGTCCGCTGCACCCACGGCGCGACCAGTGGCCGGGTCGATGAGGAGCAGATCTTCTACGCCAGGGCCCGGGGGCTGACGGCTGACGAGGCCGCCAGGCTCGTCGTCGCCGGATTCTTCCAACAGGTCTTCGACCGGATCACGATTCCCCCGGTGCGCGAGGCGCTGTCGGCCGCGATCGGCGGGCGGATCCGACGGGTCTCTTGACGTCGCCGGCTGCCGTCAGTGCCGTGGCGGGACTCGATCGCCTGCAAAGGGCTGTGTGTCTGGCTTGGGATTCCGGGAGGAAGTGCGATGGCTGATTTTGTGCGGGTGGCCACGGTGGGGGAACTGCCCGATCCCGGAGCGACCGTGGTCGAGGTCGACGGCGACGTGATCGCCCTGTTCCACGTCGACGGGGCGTTCCATGCCCTCGACGACGTCTGCACCCATGACGGCGGGCCGCTGGCCTCCGGGGAACTGACCGGCCACAAGGTCGCCTGCCCGCGCCATGGGGCGAAGTTCGATATCCGCACCGGGGCGGCGCTCTCGATGCCGGCGGTCCGGGCGACGCGGGCTCACGATGTGAAAGTCGAGGACGGCGGTGTTTGGGTGCGGCTGCGGAGCGGCCATGGCGTCGACGGCCCGGTTGCCCAAGCCCCGGTCGCGAAGCCGGCCTTCGGCCTCCCGATCGCCGCTCCGCCGGCGGCCGTCCCGGCGTCGACCGCGGAAGCGGCGGCCCCTTCGCCCCCCGCTGCCGGGGCGCTTTGCGAGGACAGCGTCCGGGAACTGCTCAAGCAGGTCAAGGATCCGGAACTGTTCGTCAACATCGTCGATCTGGGGCTGATCTACGGGGTCACGCTCGCTCCCTCCGCCGAGACGCCCGGCAAACAGCAGGTGTCGGTCGACATGACGATGACGAGCCCGGCCTGCCCGGCCGGCCCGCAACTCATCGGCGACACGAAGCGGGCACTCGCGGCCCACCCCGAGGTGGCGGGCGTGGAGGTGCGGATCGTCATGGAACCCCCGTGGACCCCCGATCGGATGACCGATGACGCCCGTGATCAACTCGGCATCTTCTGAGAAGGGCTGATCTCCCCGTGAGGGTCGTGCTCCACGAGTGGTGCTGTTCCGGCGGACTGCGGACGCCGGAGGCGGCGGGCCTGTTCGGGGATGCGGGGGGCGTGCAGGCTGGCCTTCCCGTCGAAGGGCGGGCGATGCTCGCGGCGCTCTTGTGCGATGGTGTCCGGGCCGACGACCTGGAGTTCACCCTCCTCCTCGACGCTGCGGCCGACATGCCGCTCCCGGAGAAGCGCGATCGGGTGACGGTGATCCGGGTTCCGGAGGGGGAGGAGCGACGTTGTCTGGCAGAGGCGGCAGCCGCTGCCGACTGGACGCTGATCGTGGCCCCGGAGACCGACGGCATCCTCGCCGACCGCGTGGCTGTGGCCCGAGCGGCGGGAGGAAACGTCGCTGCTGCCGATGGCCGATTCATCACCCTTGCTGCCGACAAGCAGGCCACCGTGATCGCCCTGGCGGGGGCAGGGGTGGCCGTTCCGGCCGGCTGTCTCCTGCCGGCTGGGGGCCGGCTCCCCGATCCGTTTCGGAGGCCGGCTGTGGCCAAGGCGCTTGATTCCTGTGGCGGGGAGGGGCTTGTCGTCGTGCCGCGAGGGGCTCTCCTCCCCCCTGCCCCGCTTCCCAGACGCGTCGAAGCGTTCGTCCCCGGCGTGCCGGTGGGGGTCTCCTGTCTGTGCGGACCGGCGGAGATGATCGTCCTGCCGCCGGTTCGACAGCGGTTCTCCGCAGGAAACCATCCGACCTATCTCGGTGGCGATCTGCGGCTCGGGTCTCCCCTCCGCGACCGCGCCATGGCCCTCGCCCGGCGTGCGATCCGGGGGCTCGAATCCGCGCAGCGGCGGGCTCGCGGCTGGGTGGGAGTCGACATGATCCTCGGGGATCGGGAGGATGGCGTCGGGGATCGTGTCCTCGAGGTCAATCCGCGGATGACGACCTCGTTCGTCGGGCTGTGCAGCCTCGGGAAGGCGAGCCTGCTCCGGGCGATGCTCGCGGTGGCGGCCGGCGAAGGATGTCTCTGGCCCGGGGCGGAAACGGGAGGGGATGGGAGCTTCACCGTCGACGGCGGGCTCGTCGGGCCGGAGGCCTTTGAGCCAGGGGAGAACGATGAGGGGATCGATGGACGACGAGCACGGTGAACCGCCGGTCGGCGGCGTGCTTGCCTTCGATGTCGGTGGCGCCAATCTCAAGGCGGCCGATGGTCGTGGGGGAGTGCACGCCGAGACGTTCGAACTGTGGCGTCGCTCCGATCAACTCGCCGATCGGTTGACGGCGATCGCGACCGCGTGGCGCCCCCGGCGAATCGTCGCCACGATGACCGGCGAGATCGCCGATTGCTATGCCGACCGCGCGGCGGGGGTGGCATCGATCGTCGCCGCCCTTCAAACCGCCGCTGCGGCCGTGGAGGCCGACCTCGGCATCTACCTCGTCGACGGCCGGCTCGTGGCCCCCGGGATCGCGCTTGCCGATCCGCTCGCGGCGGCCGCCTCGAACTGGCATGTCTTGACCCGGCTTGCCGCCGCCGTCGCAGACTGCAACCACGGTTTGCTCGTCGATGTCGGGTCGACGACGACCGATATCGTTCGCTTCGATCGGCGCCGACCGCTCCCCTTGGCGACCGACGACGTGGGAAGAATGGCCAGCGGCGAACTCGTGTACACCGGGATCGAGCGGACGCCCTTGGCCGCGCTCGTGCGATCGCTTGCGCTTGCCGGATGCCGTCGACCGGTCGCGGCCGAACTCTACGCGCGGTCGCAGGACGCCTGGCTCCTCCTCGGTGGTCTCCCTGAGAACGCGGCATCGAACGACACGGCCGATGGCCGGCCTGCCACCCGGGAAGGGGCGCGGGTCCGCCTGGCCCGTCAGGTCCTCCTCGAGCCGGCAGAGGTCAGTCTCGACGATGCCAGACATGCCGCCGCGCGTCCGGCCGCGATCCAGGTGCGCCTCGTTGCCCGGGCGATCCGCCGCGTGCTCGCCCGAGCGGGAAGGGCCTCTGATCGGGTCGTCCTCTCCGGCCACGGCACGATGCTCGCCACGTGGGCCCTCGAGCAGGCGGGCGTTTCGGCCCCGGTGGTGGGCCTCGAAGAACGGCTCGGGGGGGCGATCTCGAGGGCCGCCCCAGCCCATGCCCTGGCGCTGGTGGCGCTCGGAGAGCTGCCATGAAGCCTCAGGGCACCGACACGTTTTTCCAGGGCGGCCTGCGGCGTGGGCCGGAGGATCGAGGAGTCGTACCAGGGCCCGCCGCGCTTGTGATCCGCTTCGGCGGAAGCCTCCTTGAACGAGCCGATTGGCCCGAACTCGCCGCTGCCCTGCTCGACGGGCCGACGCTTTTCGGCGCTGCGGCCGCCGCGCCGACGATCGTGGTCGGCGGAGGGAGTGTGGTCGAGGGGCTCCGCGCCATCGACCGGACGCGTTCTGCCGATCCACGTCTCATCCACCGGTTGGCGATCGATGGGATGGGGATCACGGCCCGGCTCGTCGCCTCCACGCTCGGCCTGCCGCTGGTGACGCGGCCGATCGATCGGCCCGCCGTGCTCGACATGGCCGGCTGGCTGGCGGCCGAGGCGACGCGAAGCGAGGGGATTCCCGCTGCGTGGAACGTGACGAGCGATTCACTCGCCGCCGTCGTGGCCGCGGCCCATGGCGGCGATCTGCTCCTCGTGAAGAGCGTCCCCCCGCCGTTGTCGGAGGGGGCGAGCGGACCCCCGAGCCTCGAGTCGCTCGCCGCGAGCGGCTGGGTGGACGGGTGGTTTCCCGAGGCGGCGGCGCGGGTGGCAACGATCCGCTGGGCCGCCCCGTCCTGCGAGCAGGCCGGGGATCAAGGTCAGGGATGACTTTTCAACCGACAGCGAGTGCATCGTGGGCCATGAGCACCGCAAAAACGGCGATCGAGAGCCAGGAAAGCGCTCAGTCCCACCACCATCCGGCGTCGGACCGGGCGGCGAGGGCCGCGGTGCGGTCTGTCGCAACGTCGTCGGATTCGACGGTGCTCGTCGCGAATCCCCACGGTTGGAACTGGATGCCGCCGGAGGCGCTCACCACCCACCGGCCCCCCTTCTTCACCCCGCTGGCGACTGTCGGGACAGTGGCCGGAGCTTCGTAGGTCGGGAGGCGGACACGATCGGCGTCGAGGAGCGGAGAGAGATCGAGGCCCGCCTTGCGGTCGAGCTGTTGTCCTTGGATGAGGGCGGCCACGACGGCGAGATCGACGCAATTGGCCAGCTCGGCAAACACCGGATGCTTCGTGGCCAGGGCGTCGTACTTCGCGCTGAACGACTCGCACCACTTCTGGGCCACCTTGTCGGTCGGGCCCGCCCCACGCTTGACCCCGTCCTTCGCAAACACGTCGTTCTCGGTGAGGCAGGCGATCTTCCGGCCGGAGAGGCGGAAGGCGAGTTCGTCGGCATCGCGGGCGATCGGGTCGTACGACGCCTCGAGCCAGAAGCGGGGGAGCGCCCCGACGGTGGCGCCAGCCGGCACCGTCGCCAGGTAGCTGGGAAGATCCTTCAAGCCGGAGGGCTCGAGGCCCATGCCGATCCGCTTCAGGCGGTAGTCGGCGGCGACGAGGACGCGGGCGAAGCGACTGTCGGTCGGCACGCCGCCGATGCGGACGTTCTGAGGGCCGAGCACTTCCTCCATCTTCCGCAATGTTCCGGCCGGGTCGGCGGCGCTCGCCTGCTGGCTCTTGAGAAACTTCTGCAGGTCGGCGACGCGCTCGGGGGCCGGATCGATCGAGCAAAGCATGCCCCCTTCACGGGCGCCATCGACGGCCCGGAGGGCGACGATGAAGTCCTCGAGTTGGAGCAGCGGCAGGCCGGTCGACGCGCCCAGGACATTTCCTTCCGCATCGACCCGCGCGGCATCGGCCGGCCCGGCGAGGATGATGTCGTGGCCGTCAGGATCGACGAACACGTGGGTGATCCGCTCGAGCCCGCCCATGAGCACGGCGTCGGCCGGCAGCGGGGCCTTGCCGGAAGCGGCCGCTTCGATCGCCTTCGTGAGGCGAGCGAGCGACACCTTTCGCAGGCCATCGGTCGATGCCTTCGGGCCGTTACCGGCGAGGGCCTTGCGGCGGGCGGCAGAGAGCTCATCGAGGGCGCCGGGCTCGACGTTGCGGACAATTCCGCTGGCGTCGATCGAGATACCGCCGACCGCTTGGCCGCCCAAAAACTGGGCTTGGGCCGAACTGGCGCCGGCAAGTCCGAGGAGGATCGCACACAGCGGCACCATGACGGGCGCCACCGAACGGCTCCAGCTGGTCGTGCGGGAGGGGTCCTGCCGGTCGAGGCAACCCCGGGTCGTCGCCTGGGAGCTTCCGCCGATCGATGGCGGGGCTACGAGGTGGGGGAGCGGTGCCTGGCGTTTCATGGACGTCCTCCGGCTGGGATACCCGTGACAGGGAAACACGGGGGCTTGACACACGGTACGATCCCGCACTTTGCGGCAACAGTATGATCCCGCAATTCGCGGCAATCGTAGACAGATGGGGGTTTCTTCTGCAAACCCGATTGCCGCGGGTAATACGGGGGTTCTGGTCGGTTTTTCTTCCCCCACGCCGACGGGAACCGTTCCGAAACGCCCGCGGCTCGCAAATCCGCATCGACTGATGCATCATGGACGGGCCGCTTGTTGTCCGTGGAAAAATCCCCTGGGCTCGGCCACACCCCGCCCCTTCGCCCGAAATTGGCCGATGGCACCTTCCCCCGCCTTCCTGCTCGTCCTCGACCCCGCTGTCGGCCATGCCGTCGTTCCCCTCTACCCGGGGCAGACGTGCACGATCGGCCGGGGGCCGACCAACAGCGTCGTGCTCCACGACGAGCGCTCGAGCCGCTTCCATGCCGAGGTGATGGCGGACGCTGCCGGATGGGTGGTGCGGGATGTCGGCAGCCGCAACGGGACGATCGTCGGGGGGGAACCGATCGACGGGGAGCGGGCCCTCGTTCCGGGGGACATGATCCGGATCGGCGGCGCGCAGCTGGTGTTCGGCGAGGGGGAGCCCCCCTCCGACGTCTCGGGGCTCTCCGACGAGGCCACGGAGACCTCCGAGGTCACCAGCGACATGCAGAAGTGGTCCGATGCGATCACGCTCCGTCGCGACAAGACCAGGCTCCTCGACGACATCGGTGAATCGGCCGGCAGCGTGCCGCGGGTCGGCAAGGCCGCCGCCAGCCTCTGCCGGCTCGCCTTCGCGCTTGCCCGGGCGAGCGACATCGCCGACGTGGCCAGGCTGGCCCTCGAGGCGGCGATGGAGGGGGCCGGTGCCGTTCACGGGGTGGTGCTCCTTCCTCCCGCTGCGCCGGCGGCGGAGTGGCGTCTCCCCAAGGCCGTGGCCTCGCTCGTGCCGGCCGCGGCAGCCCCGCCGGGGTGGCCGGCCGAGGGGGGGCTTCCTGCCGGTGCGGTCGCCACCGTCCTTGCCACGAACGAGGCGATTCTCGTCGGCCGTGCCCCCAGACGCCCCGCCGCCGGAACGGCCGGCGGGGCCATGATCGATGATTCACCCTCGGCGATCTCGGCGCCGGTGCGGGTCGGCGGGCGGCCGGTGGGGGTGCTCCATGTCGAACTTGCCGCCGGCGGCCGTCAGGCCACGCCCGACGACCTCGAGTTCGTGATGGCGGTGTGTGATGCCCTGGGGATCGCCGTCGAAAATCTCTCGACCCGGGAACGGCTCTCCGTCCGGCTGGCGAGCACCTCCGACGAGAACGAGCGGCTCCGCCAGCGCCTCCGCGAGGAATCAAGGATGGTGGGGGGGAGTCCGGCGCTGTCGAATATCGCCAGCCAGATCGCCCGCGTCGCGTCGACGAAGGCCACGGTGCTGGTGCGTGGCGAGAGCGGCTCGGGCAAGGAACTCGTCGCCCGGGCGATCCATGACGCCAGCGACCGTCGCAGCGCGGCGTTTGTTTGCCTCAACTGCGCGGCGCTCACCGAAACGCTCCTCGAAAGCGAGCTGTTCGGGCACGAGAAGGGCGCCTTTACCGGCGCCACCGAACGGAAGGCGGGGAAGTTCGAGGCCGCTCATCGGGGCACGCTGTTTCTCGACGAGATCGGCGAGATGAGCCAGACGATCCAGGCGAAGTTTCTCCGCGTTCTCGAGGGGCATTCCTTCGAACGGGTCGGCGGTAGCCAGCGCGTGCAGGTCGATGTCCGCGTCGTCGCGGCCACCAATCGCAATCTCGAGGAAGCGGTCACCGCCAACGAGTTCCGCCGCGATCTCTATTTCCGCTTGAAGGTGGTGGAGATCATCGTCCCGCCGCTGCGGCGGCGGCGCGAGGATATCGAGCCCCTCGCCCGCCATTTCCTCGCCCGGTTTGCCGCCGAGACCGGGAGGGGAGTCCACGACTTCACCCCCGCCGCCCTCGAATCGCTCCTCGCCTACCAATGGCCGGGAAACATCCGCGAGCTGCGCAACTGCATCGAGCGGGCCGTCGTGCTCTCCAACCACGACACGATCGACACGCACGATCTGGCGCTGAGCCAACTGGCGCCGGCCGGCGACACCGGCCGCGGGACGGGG
>CAJBCV010000531.1 GCA_903951635.1 uncultured Planctomycetaceae bacterium | reverse complement strand
GTCGGGCCACACCGCCCCGCTGGTGAGGAGGCGATGGGATTCGTTGCCCCTGTGCCGACGATAAACGGCAAGGACGCGCGGGTCGTACCACACCGGCGCGGCGGCGGCGATCCGCACCCACATCTCCCAGTCGAGCGCGTGGCACAGATCGGTGCGAAAGCCCCCGAGCTGCTCGTAGACGCTGCGGGCGACCACGGCGGCCGGTGTCTGCACCCGCTGCCGTTCGGCGATCCTCGGCAGCCATCCGGCGAGCACGCCGGCGGTCCACTGCTGCCGTGACGCGGTTTTGATGAGGCGATCGTTGCCGTCGACGATTCGGCTGCGGCAAAACGCCATCCCGATTCCCGGGTCGGTGCGGAAGCCGCGCTCGAGACGGTCGTAGAACCCGGGGAGGACGTGGTCGTCCTGGTGGAGGAGGTGGACGAACCTCCCCCGGGCGAGCGAAAGGCAACGGTTCCAGTTGCCGGCAAGTCCGGCGCGGCGCTGATTGAGGTGAACCTCGACACGGCCGCCAGGATCGAACGAGCGCACGAGCGCCCGGACATCGACCTGCCGCGATCCGTCATCGACGACGGCGATCTGCATCGCTTCCGGACCGGGGGCCTGGGCGAGCACCGCGGCGAGTGACCGGCCGAGCCGGTGATCGGGCTCGTAGGTCGGCAACATCACCGAGAACGTCGGCCGCACCACCCCTTCCGGCACCGGAGCGATTCTGTCGAGCGCCGGCGGCAGGGCTCCCCGGGAATCGCTGACTGCAGCGAGGCGCAGCGGGGCGGAAGGAGCCTCGTCGTCGTGGACGTGAATCCAGTCGCGCGCCAGGAAGATCCGGGTCGGTGACCCTGGATCGCCGCCGCGGTGACGGTGCCGGACGCTCGAGGTGTGATGGCGGTTGAACATGGGCGGCGGCCGGAGGATGGTCCGTTTCTGACGCCTGTATCGGCGGAAAGGGCAGGTGCGCTCCAGACCAGCTTTTTCGCGATGGGCTCCGGGGGCGGTTCGCTCCCTCCCCAGTCATTCCCAATTCGCCATCCTCCCAGCTGCGCCGCGCCGGCCGCTTTTTCAGGAAACCGCTCTCGCCTCGGCGGCCCGTATCGATTATTCCCCTCGCGCCGGCCGGTGCCAGCGAGCAGGTTCGCCGGCCCCTCCCCTCACTCTCGAGACATCGCATGCCGTCGTTCTCCGTCCGCTCCACCTCCGCCGATGCTGCGGCGATCGCCGACGTCACCTACAAGGCGCTCAACCGCCACGCCGACTCCCGTGGCTGGCTCGTGGAAATCTACCGCGAGGATGAACTCTCCTCCGCGCTCCATCCAGTCATGGCCTACGTCAGCCAGACGCAGCCGGGCGTGGCCCGCGGGCCGCACGAGCATGTCGATCAGACCGACTATTTCGCCTTCATCGGCCCCGGCGACTTCGAATTGCTGCTCTGGGACGCTCGCGAAGGGTCGCCGACGTACGGGCTCCACACGCGGACGGTCTGTGGGCAGTCGAATCCCTGCGCCGTGACGATCCCGCCGGGTGTGGTCCACGCCTACCGCAATATCAGCCCCATCCCGGGCTGGGTGTTCAACGGTCCCAACCGGCTCTACGCCGGCCAGGGGAAGCAGGAAAAGGTCGACGAGATCCGTCACGAGTGCGACGAGAACTCGCCGTTCCGCATCGATAGCGGCGTTTCCCACCGGGCTTGTGCCTGACGCTGCAGTTGCCGATCGATCCCCAGGCTCCCTCCCGTTCCCCCCTCCCAGGGTTGCACCATGTCCCCCCCGCGCGACACAGCGTCGAACCACGGCCTCTTCCTCGCCGGCACCGATTCGGTGTCTGCCGGCGCCGCGCCGAGCCACGTGCCGCTGAAGGGGATCGTGCTGGCCGGGGGTGCCGGGACGCGGCTCAACCCGATGACGCTTGCGATCTCGAAGCAGCTCCTGCCGATCTACGACAAGCCGATGGTCTACTATCCGCTCTCGGCGCTGATGCTGGCCGGGATCCGCGACATCCTCTTGATCTCGACGCCGCACGATCTCCCCCACTTCCAGCGCCTCCTCGGCGACGGCAGCGCGTTCGGCGTGGCGCTCTCCTACGCCGAGCAGCCGAGGCCTGACGGTCTCGCCCAGGCGTTCGTCATCGGCCGTGAGTTCCTCGGGGGCGCCCGTGCCGCCCTCGTCCTCGGCGACAACATCTTCTACGGCCACGGCTTCCAGGACGTCCTCCGCCGCGCGGCCGACCGTGACGACGGGGCGACGATCTTCGCCTATCCCGTCCGCGATCCGGAGCGGTTCGGCGTCGTCGAGTTCGACGCTTCCGGGCGGGCGGTGTCGCTCGAGGAGAAGCCGAAGGAGCCGAAGAGCCATCATGCCGTACCGGGGCTCTATTTCTACGACGCGAGGGTTTGCGACCTCGCCGCAGCGCTCGCGCCGAGCCCGCGCGGTGAACTCGAGATCACCGATCTCAATCGCCTCTATCTCGAAGAGAAGACGCTGCGGGTCGAGACGCTCGGCCGTGGCTTCGCCTGGCTCGACACCGGCACCCCCGATTCGCTCATGCAGGCCTCCGGCTTCGTGCAGACGATCCAGGAGCGTCAGGGATTGAAGATCGCCTGCCTGGAAGAGATCGGCTATCGGATGGGCTGGCTGTCGCGGGAGGGCCTCGAGGCCGCCGGCCGGAAGATGAACAACGACTACGGCCGCTACCTCGCGCAGATCGCCGGCGAGGAACTGGCAGAGGAAAGAGCGCATGTCGACGACGGGCACGATCGCGGTTACCGGGTCATCTGGCCAACTGGGGAGGACGCTGTGTCGCCTGCTCGGGCCCAGCGCCGCGGCGCTGCCTAGGAGCAGCCTCGACATCGCCGATCCCGCGGCGGTCCGCGCCGTCATCGGCCGCCTCCGTCCGCGCGCCGTGATCAACTGCGCCGCCTGGACCGCTGTCGACAAGGCCGAGACCGAGTCGGCGGCCTGCCGGGCCGCCAATGAGCATGCCGTCACGGCGCTGGCCGAAGCCTGCCGTGCCGTCGACGCGATCCTCGTCCAGATCAGCAGCGATTATGTCTTCGGCGCCGATGCGGCACGGAGCACCCCCTACGCCGAAACCGACGCCACCGGCCCGCTCGGCGAATACGGCGCGAGCAAACTTGCCGGGGAGGTGGCGGCACGGGCGTGGGAGCGGCATCAGATCGTGCGCACCTGCGGCCTCTACTCGGCGGGGGAGTCGGGGCCGGTCCGCGGGCGGAACTTCGCCGACACGATGCTCGTGCTCGCGCGCGACCGGCCGGAGGTGCGCGTGGTCGCCGATCAGTTTTGCACGCCGAGCTACGTGCCGCACGTCGCCGCGGCGATCGTGGCCTTGCTCGAGGACGGCACGCCGGGGACGTTCCACGCCACGAACGCCGGCGGCGCCTGCTGGCACGAGTTTGCCACCGAGCTTTTCCATCAGGCGGCGCTGCCGACGGTGGTGACGGCGATCACCTCGGCGGAGTATCCAAGCCCCGTCGCCCGGCCCCCCTACAGCATTCTCGACACCGCGAAGCTTGCGGGACTCGGGATCACTCTCCCCGATTGGCGGCAGGGGATCGCCGACTATCTGGCGGCGACCTCCCGGTAGATCGCTTCGAAGCGGGACGCGAAGCCGGGGAGATCAAAACGGTCTCGGGCGTTGGCATGGGCGGCCCGGCCCATCTCACCGACCGCGTCCTGGTCGGTGAGTATCCCGACGAGGGCCGCCGCGAGGCCGTCGACGTCGCCCGGCTCCACGAGCCGGCCGGTGAGCCCATCGCGGACGATCTCGGCCAGTCCTCCGGTGCGGCTGGCCACTACCGGCACCCCTTGCATCTGCGCCTCGGCCGCCGCCATGCCGAACGGCTCGGCCCACATGCTCGGCACGCAGGTCACCCAGGCCCCACGCATCCGGATCAACGTCTCGGCATGAGAGAGGTAGCCGGGGAACGAGACCTTGTCGGCCACGCCGAGAGTGGCGGCGAGTCTGCGCAGGGATCCTTCCTCCGGCCCCCCGCCGACGATCTCGAGCCTGGCCTGCGGGACCCGCGCGGCAACCTGCCGGAAGGCCCGGAGAAGGACGTCAAACCCCTTCTCCGGTACGAGCCGGCCGGCGGCGATGATCGTGGGAAGCGATGTGAAATCCTGCCGTGGCTCGACCACAGCGGTGCCGGGGGAAACGACCGTCGCGCCGCGGAGATGGGGGGCACCGTAGGCGTCGAGGCTCTCCGCCACGGCGTGGCTGATCGCCGTGACGCGGTGGAAGGCTCCGCCCCACGCCCGGTCGAAGCACGCCTGGAGCATCAGCAGCGGCCAGGCCTGCATCGACAGGCATCCCGACCGCAGGCAGGCGGTGCCGACGGCAGATTCGCAGGACTTTCCATCCGGGCGGCGGCGGGTGCCGAGGGGGCAGACCGCCCGGTACCACTGCGCGTAATAGACGCTCGGCGTCCCGCGGAGTGCGCGGAGGATCAGCGGCGAAAGTTGCGTGAGGTAAAGATTGACGTGGACGACGTCGGGGCGGAAGTCGGCAAGGATCCGCTCCAGGGCCCGCTCGGCCCAGGGGTTGGCGCACTGGAGGGGGGTTCGCAGGGGGCTGCTCGTGCCGTGGCAGGTGGCGTCGGCGAGATTCGGGAGCCCGGCGACTGCCGCTGTCGATGCAAACAACCGGGCGTCGTGGCCACGGCGGCGCAGTTCGTCACGGAGCGAGAGGACGATGCACTCGGCGCCCCCCGCCGGCACGCCGTAGTCGTTGAGCAGAAGGATCTTCATGGCGACCGGCGTCCGAAATGGCCGAGAAGCTTTCGGCTCCGGTACCCGAGTCGGGCGAGGAAACCGTCCGGCCTTTGCTGCGCAGCGACCTGCTCGGCGCCGGCGATCTCTCGGAGCCGATGGACGGCGTCGGCCACGGCACGGGGATCCTTTCCGGCCAGGCTGCCGGCGGCACAGCCGGTGCGCCGGGCGAGCCAGTCGAGCGACTGCGGCGAGAAGTCGAGGAGGTCTTCCTCGCTGCGGATCGACGGCCCTCCGTCGTCGTCCATGCCATCGCGGAGCGTCGCCCCGACACGCGCCTCGAGCCAGTCGAGGTGGATTCCCTGCTCGCGGATCACCGGTTCGAGAAGGAGGGGATGGAAGCGGAATCTCGGCCCGTCGATCTCGCCGAGGGCCGCGATCAGAGAGGCGTTTTGTTCGATCGTTATGCGGCCTGGCGGAGATGCGGGGAAGAAGTGTCGATAGCCAAAGAGCAGCCGGACGGCTGGCAGGGAGAGCGATCGGTTGGCGTCCCGATCGACGACCGGAGGCCGGTCGATTCCCAGGCGTTGGCAGAAGTCTGCCACGACACACCGGCCAGGAAACGAGTGCCGGTCGTACTTCCAAAGGAGGACGTTTTCTCGTCCGAACACCTTGTCGAGGGTGGCGATCTGCGAGCGTGGGCCATCACCGAGGCCCTTGAAGAACTCGTTGAAAGATGCCTGACGGTGCTTGACTCTCTCGACAAACGAGCTCTCGACGGACTCCCGACGGGGGCGGATGTAGCCGACGGCCCGGGAGCTGAGATGGCGATCCTCGAGAAACCCGCGGAGCCGCTGCACGCCGCTTCCGCGGAGAAATCCCAGGCTCTCGCTGGAGAGGAGGAAGGTCCTTCCGGCGAGGGCTGTGATTTCGTCGTCGAGGCGGCCGAGCAACCTGCTGCGTTCCTGGAGAAGGATCTCGGCTGAAAGGCCCTCCGCCACATGGGTGTGGTACTCCTCCGGCCGGTCGCTGAAGGCGGTGGCCACGGCGCGGCTGTGATTGCCGTGGTCGTGGATCGGATCCTGGAAGTGCGAGTAGACGAAGCGGGGATCGGCCAAGTGCTCCGACAGCGCCCCTTGGATGGCGGTCGAGCCGGTCTTGGGGAATCCGTAATGGAGAATGCAGTCGGGCATCGGGAGGCCGAAGGCGCGGAGGAAGGCTCTTCGCTCCATCTTACAAGCACCCGCGAGGGGGTGGTCCCGTGCCCTCTCTCCGCGGGCTAGAATGGGTCCGGGCATCCCGCCGCGATCGTCGTCCGCTTTCGGCAGCCATTTCTCCCCGACGGTCCCGTTGATGTCACTCCCCACCGTCGATTTCCTCGGCATCGGCGCCCAGAGGGCCGGCACCACCTGGCTCTATCGCTGTCTGCGGCCGCATCCGCAGCTCTACCTTCCCGGGACGAAGGAAATCCATTATTTCGATCGCGTCGCGGGCCTCGGGCCGCGGTTCACGAAGGTCAGCAGCGCGTGGTCTGGGCTCTTCGGCCTGGGGGCCGCGGAGCGGGAGTGGCGTCAGCGCGTTGGATGGACCTTGCGGAAGATCGTTGGCGGTCGGATATCGATGGCGACCGGGAAGGAATTGGTGCGGGCCGTCTCTTTCCATCTCCCGGGAAAGAAGGACGACGCCTGGTACCGGAGTCAATTCGCCGCCGGGACGGGGCGGGTCAAGGGGGAGATCACCCCCGCCTACGCCCTCTTGGACGACGCCGGTGTCCGGCATGTCACTCGCCTGTGTCCGGAGGTGAAGGTGATCTTCATGCTCCGCGAGCCGTTGTCGCGGATGCTCTCGCAGTGGCAGATGGTGTCGCGGGACTCCCGCGGCCCCGGCATCGCTCCCCCGGCCGATCTGTCGAGATTCTTCGCCTCGGCCCACGTCACCGCGCGCAACGACTACCTCCGCACGATCGACACCTGGGGGATGCACGTGCCAAAGGAGCGGTTCTTCATCGGCTGGTACGACGACACCCTCGTCGATCCGGAGGGGATGCTGCGGCGCGTGATGACCTTCCTTGGCGTCGACCCCGACGACCCGCGTGTCCTCGGCATGGCGCGGACGAGGGAGCGCCCTTTGGCGGACGTGAAACCGGTGGTGCCGCCGGAAGTGGTGCGCGAGATGGCCCGGGCGTCGCGGCCGGGGATCGAGGCCCTGGCCGGGCGGCTCGGGGGGCATGCCATCGGCTGGCTCGAGCGCTGCGACGCGATCCTCGCCGGAGGGGATGCCGATGGCTGATCGACTCTCTGGCCAAGCGGACCCCCTCGGGTCGTCCCCCGCAAACGCGTCGAGAGACCCGGGCGTGGAGAACCCCAGGACGCCGGTGTCGCTTCATGCGGCGACCAGCCGGCTCCGCGATCCGAAGCGCGTTCTCCGCGAATGGGCCCGTGATGCCGCCGGATCGCCGCCGGTCGCCTGGCGGCTTTTCGTGCGGAGCCTGATCCAGCAATACCGCCACTCGTCCCTGGGGATCGTCCTCGCCTTCGCGCCGGTCGTGCTCACGGCGCTGGTGTTCACGTTCGGAAGGCGATCGCACCTCGTGGCCGGCGAGATTGGTGGGGTGAACAGCGCGTTCTTCGGCGCCTGCGGGATGCTCATGGGGCAGGCGTTTCTCGAAGCGTTCAACGCCACGCGCCGATTGTTTGCCGGCAATCAGGCCCTCTTCCGGCGCCAGAGCCTTCCGGTCGAGGGTCCGCTCGGGGCGATCCTCCTCGATCTCGGCTTCCGCTATCTGATCCGCCTGGCCGTGCTCGCGCTCCTCATGGCCTTGTTCGCCGTGCCCCCCGCCGTGACGCTCCCGCTGGCGGCCTGGGGGCTTGTCGGCCTGTCGCTCGCCGGTGCCGGTCTCGGCCTGCTCGTCGCGCCGCCGAGCGCCCTTCAGCAGGACATCAACGTCTTCTCCAGCGCCCTGCCGCTGATCCTGTTTACCGTCACGCCGGTATTCATGGTGCCGGAGCCGGGGAGCTTCCTCGGCGCTGTCCATGCCGCCAATCCACTCGCCTGGCTGTTCGAGGGTGTCCGCGCTGCCGCCTACGGTGCCCCTGGTTCCCTGGCCGCCGCGGCGATCGGCCCGCTGGTGGCGTTGCTGATGTTCGTCCTGGGCTGGTTTCTCTGCCGGATCGCCCGCCCGCACGTCGTCGAACGGATGCTGGTGTAGTCCATGACACGAACCCTCCTCGACGTGAAGCAGGTTTCGAAGCGCTACTCGCTCCGGCCCCAGGCCCGTCTCCGCGACGCCACCGCCGACACGCTCCGCGAGCTCTGTGGCCTGCCGGCCCGGCAGGGGCTCCGCGACGGGGAGTTTTGGGCGCTCGAGAACGTCGATCTGCGGATCGATGCCGGGGAGGTGATCGGTGTCATCGGCCACAACGGCGCCGGCAAGAGCACGCTGATGAACCTCGTGTCGGGGATCATTCTCCCCACCACCGGCTCGATCGCGCTGTCTACCGACAAGGTCTGCCGCATCGATCAGGGAGGGGTTCTCAGCACGCAGGAGACCGGCCGCGAGAACATCCGCATGCAGCTGGCCCTGTACGGCGTGCCGGTCGCCGACACCGTGGCCGAGACGGAGGCGATCGCGGCCTTCGCCGACCTCCACGAGCAGCTCGACGCCCCCGTCGGCACCTACAGCGCCGGGATGCGGAGCCGGCTCGGCTTCGCGATCTACGCCCGCCTCCACCCCGACCTGTTCCTCGTCGACGAGGGGCTCGGGGGCGGCGATCAGCGCTTCCGCGAGCGCTTCCGCGGCTTCATCGCCGACTACGTCGCCGGCGGCGGATCGATGCTCTTTGCCATGCACGACACGAACATGATCCAGACGCTCTGCGATCGTGTCCTCCTCCTCGACGGCGGCCGGCCCGTCCTCACCGCCGATGCGACAACGGCGATCGATGCCTACAACCGGCTCGCGATCGAACGCGGCCTCCCCCCCCTGCCGATCCGCCGCCCGAAAGGGCTCGTCAGGCGGGATCGCCCCGCCCCCGCGCCGGTGGAGCCCCAGGGTTCGATCGTCGTCGATTCCATCGCCGTTGTCGGCAAGGATGGGAGCCAGCCGCGATCCGGGAAGCCGGCCGAAGTCGTCTTCACCGTCCGGGCGACGCAGCCCCTCGGCGATGTCGTCGCCGCCATCGAGGTGAGCCGCGGAGAGATCGCCCCGTTGGCGACGCTCCCCGGCGATGTCGTCTCGATCGTTCCACCCGGGGTCACGCTCCGCTGCAGGGTCCGCTGTCTTGCGCTTGTGCCGGGGGAGTACGACGTGCGGGTGAGCCTCTACGACTCACGCACCGAACGGCGCATCGGACCGACCGAGGGATC
>CAJBCV010000530.1 GCA_903951635.1 uncultured Planctomycetaceae bacterium | reverse complement strand
CCGTAGCCGAGGGCCTCAACAGCAAGATCATGTCCATCAAGCGACGGGCCGGTGGCTATCGGAACCCGAACAACTTCAAGATCGTCATCTACTTCTACTGCGGCGGATTACGGCTTCACCCATGAAGATCCCGGATGGACCACCAACTGATGCAGCGGACTCGCAGTAGAATCCTGCGGAGCGAATAGTCCTGCGGTCGCGAGCCGCTGATCGGGGCCGTTCGGCGGCGGAGGTCGTCTAGGGTGGAAGTAGTGCCGTTTGTTGTGACGTACAACAGCATGTCCACCGGCCCGTGCCTCAATCGGTGCTTGGAGCACCTGCTGGGCGAGCTACCGCGCAGCTTTGGGGAGGCGATTGAGCGGGTGGAGTTGTATCCGCACTGCCAGACCCGCGATCCGATCGTCCCTGGCCTGGCGTCGATGTGGGACCGATTTCAGACCCGGCTGGCCACCCTGCCGTTCCTCCGGTTCCGCCGCACGGCCCGGCTGTTCGAGGTCACCTACGTCAGCCAACTTGAATATCGGGAGAAGCTGTTCGGGTTGACCGGCGAGGAGTTGTCTTCGGCCGAGTTCGCCATGCTGTGCCGGGAATTTGCGGCGGCTCTCTTGCTGGTCCGTTGCCGACTCAAGCCCACGGACGCCTTCGACTTAGACGCCCTGGAGGAGCACCTTCAGCAGCGGCTGGCGCTACTCCCGCCGCAGTGGCCGCCTGGGAGCATCGCAGAGGCCGAACCAGGCGTTGCAGCAGCCAAGCGGGGGCGGGTAGTCTGATCGACGGGCGAGGGTGCTCCAGCGGTCCCTGCGGCTGCTGGGCGGAAACGTAGGGCAGTTTGTCCAATCCGTTGAGGGGCACTATGACGACGGTTGACTGGGCACAGGTTGAAGCCGAACTGGGATTGGTTGTTCCCCGAGCCTACCGCGACTTCCTCGACATCGCGATTTCGCGAGGCTACGACCTTCGACGGTTCAACATCTGTCACGATGCGGCATCGCTCGTCAGCACGAACAATATCCGCCGTGAGATGCTGCGTGACGCGGAGCCGCGTTGGTGCCATGGTTACCTGGATGTGGGTGTCGGGGATGGGTGTGGCAACTACTTCTTCCTCCATGCCAATAGGGCCGATGACGATACGGTTCAGTTGTGGGCACACGATCCGTCCGGTATCGAAGACGTCGGCTCAGCGACCGAGTTCTTTGCAGAATTGCTTGCCGAGCTAGAGCAAGGATTTGAAGGGTCGAACAGGCATCGAGTCGATGGCAGCGCCGTTGCGTCGATGCCCGCCCGCCCACCAAGGGCAAACATGATCAATCCATTCACGGGCAAGCCGATATAGGCGACGGACGGCCGAACCAAGCGATGCAGCAGACTCGCGACGCCGCCCAATGGCATCGATATCCTGTTGGCTGCGAGCTGCTGATCGCGGTCGTTAGGCAACTCGGAGGAGACTCGCATGGTCGGTCGGTTCGTTTGCCTGGCTGCCATCCTCTTCCCGCTGGCGATAGCAGGTTGCAATGGTTCACCGGCCCCACAAGCTGTGGCGCGGCCTATTGCTTCCGGCATCATCGAGCGACTGACCGTATGGAGCAGTCCGGTCCAGCGACCGGGGGAGACCGGGTCGAATACCGGAAACTCACCTCCGAAGGGGAGTCGAGTGGAGGTCTACGACGAGTTCATCCTGATTACACCGCCGGAGGGGCCGACCATCCTCTCGCCTCACGGATGGTACACGGACCTATCCTTCACCCGCGACACTCAGCAGTGAGCTAGGCTGCCTAACCACACGATGCAAAGGAATCGCGGGCGTCGTCGTGGGTAATTGCCGACCCAAGGACCGCGAGCCTTTGAGTTTTGCGGTTCGGCAGCGGAGGAGTGAATGTCGCTTGTCGTGTCAGCCTGCTGGATTGACCCGGCGACCGGCGAGTCGTGTGAGTTCACCGACTGGGAGGACGGGCATCACATGGCCGGCGTTGAGCGAGCCCGGACGGATCTGTGGGGATCGGGGGCGTTTCGGCGGCGCGGGGCCACGTTCCTGCCGCAGCTTGCGGACTCGGACCTGTGGGTTGGCCCGGGCGAGCTGCCGGCGTTCGTCGCGGAGGTGCTGGCGCTGCTGGCCGACCTGGACGGGTTGCGGGCCGAGATGGAGCGCGGGGAGGACTGCACCCTGCCGCACTACCTCGCCAACTTCCTGCGGGCAGCCGAGTACGCCGCGGCACGAGGCGGGGGCGTCATGATTGCGTGAAGCCGCAGCACGCCGAACCAAACGCTGCAGCCGACGGCGGGGGCGGGTAGGCTGCCCTGAGATCAGTGCTCCAGCGGCCCCCGCCGCTGCTGATCGGAGTCGTTCCGTGAAAAAAGTGACGCGTTATGAGTGCGATCTACGTCGAAACCTCGATTATTGGCTACCTGACCGCGCGATCGGCGTCTGACGTGGTTTTCCAAGCTCGCCAAGAGTTGACGCGTCGTTGGTGGAAGCAGCGACGCGACGGGTTTGACCTCTATATCAGCCAACTGGTGCTTGATGAGGCTGGGGCGGGCGATCCCACGGCAGCAGCCGACCGTCTTCGCCTGCTGGAAGGCTTGCCGCTTCTTGGCGAATCGGCGGAAGCGGACCGTCTTGCCGACCTCCTCATCGCCCGCCATCTGCTGCCCTCAAAAGCAGCTGCGGATGCCCAACACGTCGCCTTGGCTGCCACGGCTGGCGTAGACGACTTGCTGACGTGGAACTGCAAGCACATCGCAAATGCGGATTTGCTGCCAGCCCTGTACACGACGCTCAGGGCCGAGGGCTTCGCGCCGCCGCTGATCGTCACGCCCGAGGAGTTTTCCGATGCTGGTTGAATCGCTCTACGCAGATCCCGTGGTGGCGGAGATTCACGAGGCGCGCCGACGCCTTCTGGAAGCCAGCGGCGGTGACATCGCTGAGTTTCGGCGGCGTCTGCGTGAGAGGCTAAATGCCTCCGGCAGAAAGATCGTGTCGGGAGCGGTCAAAAAAAACATTGAGCCACGCGATGCAATGGACTCGCGGTCATCGTCTTGATTGATGGGTAGCCATGGTCGCGAGCCATTGATTTTCCCGTTCGGCGGCGGAGGGTTTCTAGAAGTGGCCGCGAGTCCGTTCCCAGGCTGGCTGGCCGAGGTCGCGGCGGATGCGGTCGTGGTCCGGCCCGAGGCCGTCGACGCCGAGGCACGCGGCAACCTCTGGACGTTCGGTCTGTCGCCCGCGCAGCGGGCGGCGGTCGGCCCGGCCGACGTGGAGGAGTTCGTCAGGGCGGTCTTGGTCACCCGAGGCCAGTGGCTCGCCGAACGGGGTGCCGGGCCGATGCGGTTCTACTGCTGGCACGATGCTCAGGCCGGGCAGTTCCAGTTCAGCTTGGTGTCTGCCGCCAACGATCGGCTGCCGTTCGGGTGCGAGGTGGTGCCGGCCGCGTCGCTGGCCGAGGTCGCATCCGACTGGCTTGGGTCGCCGCGCTTGCATGGCATCCCGTGGGGTGAGTTGAAGTCGATGGCACCGGACGAGGAGTCGCCCGAGCCACCCCCTTTGGTGCTGTCGGTCTGGTCGGTGGTGCTGGCCTCAGACGCCGAACCATCCGCTGGATCAGACGGCGGATAGAATCCAGCGGTGAGGCGGAGGCGATCGTCCGCCGCTGATCAGTTCAACCTTTGAGACCCGCGGGTGTGGGCGCTGCCAGCAGATGACGGTGGATGCGGCATGGCGGACCGCGATGCGGGCGACACACTTGGAGCGGATGGCGAGGCTCCGTCGCAGGACAGCCCAGTCGCTCTGGGGCTGAGGGGGTTCGTGGCCGCTTGGCTGGCAGTGCTGGCGGCCTCTCTCTCGATGGCGGCCGACCAACGGTAGGTGTGGGCCGCTGCGGGCACCACGGCGTGCGTCGTCACCATACCACTGGCAAGCCGCCGTTCGTGGCGGGAGCGATCCGCGCTCAGCGTCATTCTTTTATGCGGCCTGATCGGGCTCGCGGCGGGCGTGACGTGCTGCGTCTCGCTGTTCTGGCTCCCGTGGTTCGATTCGTTTTTCAACGATAAGGGGACGGGGCCACTGGGGCTGATCGTCTTCGCATTGGGGGGAGCGACGGCCGCTGGGTGGCTGGCCAAGCGATTCATTCCCCGTGGCGTGTAGCCCAGATGCCGAACAAAGCGATGCAGCAGCCTCGCCCTAAGGTCCTGCGGTGTGGATAATCCCTTTGTGGCGAGTTGCTGATCGCCGTCTTTGAACCTGTGGTAGGATGCGATCATGATCGACATAACCCAGACGCTTACCGTGCTGACGGCCCTGCCTATTCATGATCGGCTACGCGTGGTCGAGTCGTTGTGGGACAGCATCCCGCCAGAGTCGCCCGTCGAGGTTTCTCCCGAACAGCGGGTAGAATTGCAGCGGCGGATCGCCGCTCACGAGCAGTCGCCCGAGCAGTTGCTCACGTGGGACGAGGTTCTCGATCGTTTGCGGGAAAGTCGATGAAGTTCGTACTTCGGTATCGCCCCGAAGTCGTCGTTGATCTCGATACTGGACGCAGGTGGTGCGAGGATAGGTCTGCTGGGCTGGGCTCGGCTCGGACTTCGTTGTCGAGTGCTCCGAGGCCCTCACTCGGATTCAGCGAAATCGGGAGTGGGTAGGCGTCGATGCGTATGGACTACGATCCCTCCGCATCCGCCGTTTCCCGTACGTCATCCACTACCGTATCGAAGGCGAGATGATCGTGGCCTTCGCGATCATGTTCGGCGGCCGCGATCCATCGGCGTGGCAAGAGCGGATATAGTCAGGGGCTCGATCAGCCGGCGAATGAATCCCGGCGGTAAAGCAGTTTCCGTAGTCCGCCGCTGCTGAGCTTCCCCGTTCGGAATATGAGACACATCGTGGGATTCATCGACTGGCTATTTGGGAAGCAGCGTAAGGCCAAAGCCCCGGCCTTTGTCGTGGCCCAGAACTTGCTGTATCAGCCGGATGAGGTGCTCCGTGAACGCGTCACGGACATCGAGGCCTTCGGAGGCTACTTGAAGGAGATCTACGCTGTGGCGGAGGAGTACTGGGCAGGCAAGCCAGAGGGGCCGGGACAAGCGTTGACCATAGTTGCTGCCGTCAAGCCGGGAGGACGCACTCGCTTCTGGTTGGACTCCTCGCTGGGGAAGTTAAACCCTGCTGTGGCACAACCTCTGATCCATCGCCTGCAGGAGTTGCCGGTGCCCGCCGTGCGCCAAGGTCCTGTGGCCTTTGCCATCCAAGGGGTGCTCTGGGGAGGCGCACCAGGAGGCGGCGGCTGGGCTTTCGTTCCGACGGAGTGGCAGGAGAGATGTCATGGGCGGAACCTGGTTGTGCCGGACGGTTTTCTTGAACTTGTCTGGCCCGATTGAGCGGCCGAACAAATTGCTGCACCTGACCGAGTCCGCATGGCGGCTTTCTGAGTTCACCGTCTCACCGGCGGCCTCGGCAGGTGAGCTTGGCGTTTTCGCCTGCGGAGGGCTTTCGGGTGGACGAGTCGCCAATGATCGCGGAGTACCGGCGGCAACTCGCAGCCACGCTGGCGTGGTGTGAGCCGCGGTTTCATCCGGCCCGTGCCGCGGACTCGCTCCGGTCGCCGGAACTGGGCTGCCGCCGACGACGGGAGATGGTAGTCTATTCGGGGGGCCTTGGTCCGGCGGCCTCGGTTTCTCGTGGCGATTCCGTTCAGAGCACAGAGGTGAATCGTGGCAACGAGCTTTGTCCTGAAGGTGATGTTTCCCTGCCTGTTCGTGACCATGGGGCTGTTTTTTCTCGCGATCGGGGGCCGGGGGATCGCATTCAGGAAGCCGTTCCTCCTGTCCGCCCGCTGGCTCCTCGGCATCTGCCTGCTCGGTCTCGCTCCGAGTTTCGTCATGCCGTTGCTGTCCGTGATCCCGCGCACCGGCGGCTCGCTCGACTGGCTGACGTGGCTCAACCCGGTCATGTTCGTCATCATCGGCGTCTCCATGTGGCTTTCGCTACGAGGCTACATGGCCTTCGCCGTCACCGACGTGTCGTTTCGAGAGGGGTTGCTGGCCGCCCTCAACGAATTGCAACTCCCCCACGAGGAGACGCTCGGGAGCATGAGGCTGCCGTCAGTCGGGGCCGATCTGCAGATTGGCGTCCAGTCGGCGATGGGGATGGGGCAACTCCGCGCGAAGCAACCGCAGAATGGCGATGTGCTCGCGGACGTGGTCGCCGCCATGAACAAATACTTTCAGTCCACGGCCGTCGAGATCAACTTGGCAGGCTGCGTTTTCTATTGCCTCATGGGGGCATTCATGCTGCTTGCCGCCGGCGTCTTCGCGTTTCAATCGTGATGACCGGACAAGGTCTCTTGTGTCAGTCGGCGCTCAAAACCGGCCAAGGCGCCGATTTCCCCGGCCGGCTCGGATGAGGTGGCCGGTTTTGGCGCGCCGACCGGGACTCTGCCGGTGGCCCGGGCGAGCGGAGCGAGTCCGTGGCTTTCGTGGCTTCTGGAGCAGCACGCCCGGGGTCTTACGGCGAAGCGGATCCACCAGGTTCTGCAGTCCGAGTTTCCTGGGGCCGGGAGCGTGAGCTACGACAGCGTGCGACGCCTGCT
>CAJBCV010000529.1 GCA_903951635.1 uncultured Planctomycetaceae bacterium | reverse complement strand
CTGATTCTCGGCGGGGAGGCGGGGCCGGGAGCGGCCGATGGCGACCGTTCCTGGGGGCATGTCGCTCGGGCTCTGGAGGTCGGCCGGCTGGAGCGGGATCGGCCCCGGCTTGGGCTCTTCAATCACCGCGGCGGCCATGCGATCCCCCCGCCGGCCCGGGAGCTTTTGCTCGACTGGCTGGCAGGTTGTGCCGGTGGCGCCGGGGGGTGAGGGGCGGCCGAGCCCTGCCACCGGGCCGCAGGGAGCGGCTTGCTTGACGGCACGGTTTTCAGGATCCACACTCAAAGTGTTCTGAGCGGGCGATTAGCTCAGTTGGTTAGAGCACTAGCTCGACAAGCTAGGGGTCATAGGTTCGAGTCCTATATCGCCCACTATTCTTTTGTTCAGTACCTCACGATCCTCGGGGAAAACCACGGTTTCCTCGGGGATTGTGTCGTTTCTGCTCCCAACGTGCGACGTGCTGCGATCCCCTGCGGATACCTGCTGCGCCGCTTTTTGCGCCTCAACTGCGCCGGAATATGCGCCGCCTTGAAGGCCCCCGGCGACCGCGTCAGCAAAGTGGTGATCCCGGCCCATAGCCGAGTGCCGTGAGGCCACCGCGGGAGAGTGCCCGGCCCATGCTGCCGCCTCATGGGCTGGATACCGCTGGACCCAGTCAGTGACGCAGGACGATCGGAGATTCTGGAACAGCCGCGGCCACGACTTGTAGCCGGCCCGGGAGATCACCTTCGTCAACGTGGTGCGAAGGTTGGCTTCCGCCCCCCGCTTGCCAGCCATCGGGACCACGCGACTCTCCCCGGGCTCCGCCCGCTCGAAAGCGTCTGCGAGGATCGCCCGGAGGATTGGCACGATCGGCACCACACGAACGGCATGATCCGCACCATGCCCCTCGGTCTTGCCGCTCCTCACGATCAACCGTCCGTCGTTCTGCCAATCCACGTCGGCCCACGTCAGGGCTCCGATCTCGGATGGACACCGGAGCCCAGCCAGCCGGCAGAGCGCCACCACGAGCTTCCACTCGACACTCGGGCAGGCCTCCAGGACGTTGTTCATCACCTCCAGGCCGACGTAGTGGGAGCGGGCGGGGTTGGCCTGCGAGCCGGCCCGGAGGATGCCGAAGGGATTCTTCGTCAGCCACTCCCACCGCACCGCTCTACCAAAGAGACACCGGGCGACATGGACGCGCTTGGCGACGGTGGCGGGGGCCAGCCGGTTGTCGGCGGTCGTCCGCTGCTTCGTGCGACTACTCTTCCCCTCACGGTCGGTGGCAATCCAGGCCCTCCACTCGTCTGCCGACTCCGCGGTGATCGCGGTGATTGGCTTCTCCGCCCCGTAGAAGGCGAGGAGGGAATCGAGCGTCTGCCGGTAGGACTTGGCGGTGCTCGACTTCACCACGGACCTTGCCGTGAAGGCATCACAAAGAGCTTGCAACGTCACTGCCGCCACGGCCTCCCGCTCCGCCACGAGCCCTACCTTGGAGAGCTTGCGGTGAGCGTCGTCGGGGAAATCCCGGAGCCATGCGGCGAGATCAGCGTCATGGGCCACCCCACCGACAAGATTGGCCACAAGCTGCTCGATCCTGAACACCCACGTCGTCGCCACCTTCACCGGCACCTTCCCCAGGCGAACCGCCGGCCGACGATCACCGACGACGAGCGGGATTCGGGCGGTCTTGCCGCGTCGCAAGCCCGTCTGGATGCAGGTGGTGGCCGAGCTGGCCGAGGAGACCGAGTACGACAACTTCAAGTCGGAGGT
>CAJBCV010000528.1 GCA_903951635.1 uncultured Planctomycetaceae bacterium | reverse complement strand
TGCCTATTGAGGATCTAAAGTATTAATCACTGGTGTTTGCAGTAAAATCTGATTACATTACGGAAGGTGTCAATGACTTTGAGACACCTGCGTGACGAAATTAGTGTCGCTTGGTAGCTGAATCGCGCGTGGGATCGCCACGTTTTCCGGGGGGGTGATCCAGACTTCGGCCGCAGGGCTTGAGGGCTTCGGGATACCGCGGACGAATCGTTCCGGATGCAGTGCGTAGGCCTCTTCGAGGACCACTCGTCGCTGATCGAGGATCCTTCCAGCAGCCCCGGTGTGGACGGCGGCGGGCGTGAGCAGCCCCAGGTTCATATGCCGGTGGTGGTTGTTGTACCAATCGATGAGCCGGCGGCTGCAGTCGAGGGCGTGGTCGAAGCTCTCAAAGCGATCTGGGGAGTCGGGATGGTTCTTGAGCGTCTTGAACTGGCTCTCGGAGTAGGGGTTGTCGTTGCTCGTATGCGGCCGGCTGTGGGGCCGGGAGACCCCGAGGGATGCCATGAGTTGGCTGACAGGGCGGCTCGTCATCGCCGCACTGCGGTCGGCATGGATCGCGAGCTGGTCGGGGCGGATCTGCTCCTTGATCGCCGTTTCGCGAAGAAGCCGCTCGGCAAGGTGCTGGCATTCACGATGGGCGAGCATCCAGCCGACGACCTATCGGCGGTAGATGTCGATGACGACGTAGAGGTCGATAGAGATCCATTTCTTGGGCCCGAGGAGCTTCGTGATGTCCCACGACCAGACCTGATTCGGGGTCGTGCCCTTGAGTTGCGGCTTGACGTGTGTCGGTAGCGTCGGCGTCTCTACGCCCTCCTTAGAGCCCGGCAATCCCTGCGAGAACGGATACGACGTGAGCTTTCACAGTCGCTTCCGTGACGAGTGCCCGGCCCTGAAGGACTTCGACAAACTCCGCGATGCCAGGGCGATCACGGCAGCCTCCAAAGAAGACTACAACCACCGGAGGCCTCACAGCTCTGTCGTTTTTCAGACCCCGGCCGGGTGAGCCGCCGCGTGTGCGGCGGCCACTTCGGCCAAGGCCTCGGCTCCTGCCGCACACGCGGCTGTTTGCCTGGGTCAGCCCCCGCCCTGAACCCTCATATCGCCTGGTACAAGAAACCCAAGCCGGTCATACTTGCCGCGGCTTCGCGAACGCGGCTTCAGAGGAGTCTGGAATGGCCGACCGAAACTGGAATGCGATCACGAGTGGAGCGACCTTTGAGGCTCTGGCTACGACCATCGTTGTTTTCGAGGATCCAGGGGCATCGCTCTTCGGCCGTCAAGGCAAGGATGGCGGACAAGACGCGCGTTCGAGTGACGGCACGCGGGTCTTTCAGGCGAAGCACCACGAGACAAGCTCAGCGGCCGCCGCGATCCGCGACGCAAAGAGCGAAGCAGAGAAGATTGCCAAGTACCGCCAGCCAGGGCACGCTCGCCACGCACAGTGGAAGGCAGTAACGCACTGGCGGCTTGTCACAAACGCGGCGTTTAACCCAACCGACAAGCTGAAATGGGACACGGAAGTCGGCCCGCTCTTCGGTAATCAGGGCTTGGTCGCGGACTACTGGGAAAGGGCAAACCTTGACAGTCTGCTCGACAAACATCCCGAGATTCACCGATCATTCTTCGGGAACGAGACGCGAGTCTTTCTCTCAGTTTCGGAAGCCAGGAAATGGGTGATAACCCGCGAGCCGTTCTTGCGCCGCGACGAGCTTGGACCGTTCTGCGGGAGGGCCGAGGAGAATGCGACGATTCGTAATTTTCTCTCGTCGAATAGACTGTTCCTCGTCGTGCGCGGCGCCGGAGGAACGGGCAAGACGCGTTTGTTGTTGGAGGCTGGAGAAGAGATCTCCAGCGACGGTGAGTGGCAAGTCCTGTGGGCAAACGTCGAGAGCATGGCGACGACGAGCACTTGGTTCGAAGGCATCGTGCCCGAGCGAGCCACGCTACTTCTTGTCGACGAACCGGCCAATGAGACGCTGCTCGGGAAACTCGCGGAGCAGCTCGGTGGCCAGGTGGGCCGTTGCGCCAAGTGGAAGGTCGCTGTGTCGACCCGGTCACCCAAAGATCCGGTCCTGCGGTTCCTGCGCGGCCCCCGTATTGGGCATCGAGTTGAAGAACTAGCGCTCTCTCCATTGCCGCCAGGCGACGCCGAGGCAATGTGCTTCGAGTTGCTCAGGACCGGTAAGCTTTCCTCTTATCCGGAAGACGATCTACGCAACGCCGCTCGTCAGCTCAGCACGCGTTTCGCACGTTTCCCGGTTTGGCTGACCCTCGCGGTCAAACATCTCGAAGATCACGGCGACCTCTGGCGGATTCCCACTGAGGCCGAGGCCTTCGCCGATGAATACCTGGGCGAGGTGGAGCAGGGACAGAACGAGTTGTCCGCAGAGGACGTCCGAGGTTTGCTCCGATGGGTAGCACTCGTGGGACCTGTGAACTACGAGGATGACGCCTCGATTGGCCTCGTATGTGAAGGAAGCGGAGCAAACTCCGTGAATGCCGTTCGCAAACGGCTGACGGCACTTGTTCGCCGCCGTGTGCTGAGCGAGCGAGGCGCGAGGAATCGATTCGTTGAGCTGAAACCGGATGTCCTCCGCGACCATGTCCTAGTTCGCTGGCTAAGCGAAGATATTGGGGGGGCTAGACCCGTGGTCGCGTCGGAGGAAGCGAAGGCCCTCATGGACATGGTCCTCAACGCGGCGATATCCGGCCCGCTCAGCGGACCTGGTCGAGCAGTGCTCGTAGCGATGGCTCGGACAGAGCTCCTGTTGCGCTTTTCGGGGCACGATCTTCACCTCCTTTCCGATTTCTTGGAGACGATTGAAAATACACTGCCGTCGATGCCCGCAAGCAAACGCGTCGCACTCGCCGAAGTCGTCGAAGCGGTGGCACCGTTTCACCCATTGGGCGTAGCGTCTCTCGTTCGAGCGATGCGTCGGCACCAATCGCCAGATGAGACCGTCGACGGACTCTTCGGACCGAAAATCATCGGTCAAAGCGACGTTCTACTCTCACTCGCATGGCCGTTGTTTCAGGCCGCGATGGGCGCTGAGGCGCCCGCGGAGTGTGAGTCTGTTCTTCGGGAACTCTGCTCTCTCGCCGAGGCGGAGGCTCAACTCGCACCAATGCTCCCGCGAGGGTTGCCCAACGACGGCAAGCGAGCGAAGGCACTGATCGAAAGAGTCATCGAAGGTGGTCCGCAGTTTGTAAGTGATTATGACGGCGTGGTGGGGACGCTATGCGCGGAACTAATCACGGAACTGAACCGGAATCCGCCGACACCAGGGCAGGTCGCTGTGCTAACGGCAATCGTTGAATCCGTGCTCGCCATGGAGCGGCGACAGATCTGGAGCGACGATCGCACCTTCAGTTGGAGGACCTTCAGAATCGTTCCTGGTACGCCGGCATGGGTGACAAGGGAAGCCGTCCTTCAGCGAGTGAAGGCAGCGCTCGCGGCGGAAAGTACACCAATTGAGAGCCGCGTGCGGTTGTGGCATGTGTTCTCGCGATCCGGGAATGACAACCCACTCGAGAAGCTGAGATGGACGCATGATGTCCTGGTGAGCAGGTCCGTGATCATCCAGGAGCTTATCGCGGCTCGGGAGGTGTGGGACTGGCACCGTCGTTACGAGACGGACCCCGAACTCAAGGCTGCTTCGGACGCACTCGAAGAACTCTATACCTACAACGAACTCGCAAGAGAGTTCAAACCGCTCCTGCCAGGCTTCGAAAACTGGAGGGAGTTGGACGGCCAAGCCGCCGCGAAGGCCGCGGATCTCGCACGCGCGTCGAGCCCAAATGATCTATCAGCCTTTCTCGACCGAGCGGTAGCCTTCGGCGGAAGTGATCAGTGTCTCCTCAGGCTGGGCCGTGTCGCTTGGTCGCTCGGACAACACGCTGAAGTCTGCGGTGTCATACAACAGTTTATTCGGCAGTCACTGAAGCCGCCATCCATCGACCCTCGCGCCGAGTTCGTCGTCGCCGTTGCCGTCAGTTGGGTCGCTGCTGTCCGCCTTGCCACTCGCGAACGAACTCACGTAGTCGTGCGGGAGTTGCTCGACGGGTGCGGTAGCGATGAGCGGCGGGCGCATCTGCTGGGACAGCTCTACGGTCGGGTGCCGAAACTCAATGATGCAGGGGATTTCACTGCTGAGGAACGCGGATTGCTCCGCAACTCGCGACACCTGTTCGCGAACACGAACCGTGACGATGTGTTCGTCGCAGCGCTCGGGCTCTCGGTTTCCCAGGATTGGCCAACGCTGCAGCCGTTGCTTGAGGACGTGCTGCAGTCTGCGCCTTCGGAACGACTTCCCCACTCGGTACGTGCCCTCCTTAACGCGATCTACTGGGCACTGCAAGAGGACAAGAACCCTCAGCCGCCAAAGGCACTGGCAGAGTGGATGCTATCTCAAATGCTTAGGCTGCCCGACCTGGACGACATCGGCAGCAATGGCGAATGGGAACTCACTGAAATCTTGAAGCGACTCGGAAAGCCTGACGTGCGATGGCTCGCCCAGGCTCTCCGGCGACGACACGGCATGGAGTCGGCGAACGGAGTTACCACGAATTCACGGGCAATCAGCCACAACGTCTGGGTAAGCAAGTGTGTACGGCAAGTCGACGTCGCCTCTGCGTCGGATGGAACCGTCGTCGCTGCCTTGAATGAGATGTTGGACTTCGTGCACGAAAAAGGAAGCGTACGCTACTACCTACCCGAGATCCTGCACGATGTTGATTCCGAGGGCTTGGTTGTACCGGCGGCCATTGAAAGGCGTGCGGCTTTGGCAGCAGACGCGGAGGGCGTAAGGCGACTCGCCCGTTTGGCTGGGGGCTACGAGATGAACAGCTCACCGTGGAGGACAATCGCCTTGGCCGCAATCCGCGCAGCTAGCAGCTTTAGCGGCGAGGAACGCCGCTCCGTATATGGGGCGCTCGAAGAGAGGGGTGTGCGTTCGTGGTCAAGCAAGCTGGGGGAGGTGCCTCCCGCGTTTATTGCGGCCGTAGCCAGCGCCCGCGCGGCGATTGACGCGGAGGTGGAACTCGACCTGTTACCATTCTGGCAGCAGCGCCTTGCTGTCACTGAGGCCGAGCTTCGCGATGAGGAAGAGCGTGCGAAGGAGGCTCGAGGCGAATGAGCAAAACGCTGGAAGACCGATTGCAAGACGCCAAGCTTGGCTCGGTAAGGTCGGAGGAGCTGTCTCTCGGCACACCGGGAAATTACCCGATCGCGTTGAGAAACAGTTTTTTCGTCTCGCCGAGTTCGCTTCTCAGGTCGAGCACTGGACACAGATGATTGTCGCGAGGCAGGCTGCACGCTCCCTGCTGGACAATCTTGAGCATTCGGCTGACGAAAACGACGATGTGCCCTACGGGATCACAAAAGCGAAGTTTCAGACTGTTCGCTTACTTGGCGTGCAGGCGTACCTTGCCGCTCAATGGGCGCTGGCAGATCGCGTTGTTGGGATGTCTGGGCAAGTATTGTGCATACGCAGCACTCTCCAGGATCCCAAGAGTCCCCCTCAGCTCGTGTCGCACTTCGTTGCCGGTAAGGGGCCAGAGTCGAAGGCAGCTGCCATCGTGTTCGAGTCGTTGCGGCAGTCGTTCGGCTGGCCGATCGCAATCTCATACTCCCTTCGCAATCATTTCCTTCACGACGGCGCTGGCGGCGACTTCTTCGAAGGGCCGACCGCCGCGTCGGCGTTCAAGATTTCCGCCGAGGGGTGGAAACGTATCACGGACCGAGTCAGTGACTCTAACGTGGAAACAACCCATTCGCGTTTCGGTGGCGCATGGACACCGTCGGCTGGCGACGATTTGCGGAAGATTCTTGACGCTTGCGCACCCGAAATCGACGAGGCGCTAGGCATCCTCATCGGATCGGCGTGCCAGATGGCCATGGTCCATGTCGCATTCATGCTTGGTGAGGATTGAGGGCCGCGACCGGCTGGGATTTCCTGTACCAGCGGATATGACGGTTCAGGGTTGGGTATGACCCAGGCAAACCGCCGCGTGTGCGGCAGGATCCCAGCGGCGTGCTTGGGATGGTTCCGAAAGCCCTCGTTCGAGAGTGGCCATGTTGGCCGCGTTCCCGTGGCTTCCTTATCCGCTCGATTCGGCAGCCGATGCTCTATTGGCTCAGGACACCGTCGCCCTAGCGAAGGTCCGCACCTCCCCTGTGAATCGAGGCAGGGAGGGCTTCCTCGTCCTTGTTGCCGGTCCATGGCCCTTCCCCAGACGTGTATCGATAACGAAACGCCGGGTGGGCTGTTGGGCACTCCTCCCCTCGTGGAAAACAGCCTGTTTTCGGCCGTGCCATCGCGGTTTTCGGCCGTTTTGCGGCCCCGTTGCCTGCCCCGCCGGCCCTTGTAGGATGGTCGTGGGGCTGTAGCTCAGCTGGTTAGAGCAGCGGACTTTTAATCCGTAGGTCCTGGGTTCGAATCCCAGCAGCCCCATTTGGCGGAGTCCGTTTTTCTGGCCGCCTCCGGCTCGTTTCCGTGAGGCCGCCGATGGCCATGACCCCCGATCCCAATCGCCATCCGCCTGCCGTGCGATACGGCCTGGCGATGCTGGTGGTAATCGGCGTCACCGCCATCCGCTGGTGGCTCGACCCCATCGTCGGGCCCCGCCACGCGTTTTTCGGCGGGAATATCGCGCTGATGCTCGTCGCCTATTGGTTCGGCACCGGCCCGGCCATCATGGCGCTGCTCACCATCGCCGTCACGTTCTTCGGCCTGTTCGTCGTCCCACGGGTCGATCTCGCCAACGCCCCACTCGGGCCGATCGCCGTCTCCCTCTTCGCCCTCTCCACCGGCGCCGTCTTCATCTGGCTCATCGACCAGCTCCAACGCTCCCGCCGCGATGTCCACGCCCAGGCCGAGTCGGCCAGCTCCGCCGAAGCCCGGCTCCGCGAACGCGACATCTACCTCCGCGAGTTTCTCGACCACACCTCCGCCGTCGTCTACCTCAAGGATCTCGACGGCCGCCTCCTTCTGGTCAACCACCGCGACGATGCCCTCTTTCCCCGCGTGAAAGATGCGCCGCGCGGCGACAGCAACGACAGCTCCTTCCCCCCGGAAGCCGAAGCGAGGTTTTCGGAAAGCGATTCGAGGGTGCTCGAGTCGGGGCATTCGCAGACGTTTGAAGAGACGGCTCACGGCCCCGACGGCGTCCATTCGTATGTCACCGTGAAGTTCCCCGTCCTCGACGACCAGCGGAAGATCATCGCCGTCGGCGGCGTCTCCACCGATGTCACCGAGCTCCACAACGCCCGCGCCGACCTCGAACGGAAGGAGCGCGTCCTCCGCAACCTCATCGAGGTGCAGGAACAGGAAAAGCAACTCCTCTGCGGAGAGTTTCACGACGGCCTCATCCAGTACGCCGTCGGCGCGAAGATGATGCTCGAAAGCCTCCCCCGCGACCTCCTCACCGAACACTGTAGCGAAGCGATCGATGCCGCCATCAGCTGCCTCGCCCGCGGCATCGAAGACGGCCGCCGCGTCATCCACGGCATCCGCCCCGCCGAGCTCGACGACCTCGGCCTCGACGCCGCCATCCACACCCTCATCGGTGATCTCGAAGGCGCCGGGATCGACGTCGAGGCAAGCATCGAGCCGATGCCAGCCGACATCCCGCCGGCGTTTCAGGTGACCGTCTATAGGATCCTCCAAGAGGCGTTCTCGAACGTCCGCCGCCACAGCGGCAGCACGCGGGCCCGGCTCGATTTGCGGCGCGATGGAAAAATCCTCCTCCTCCGCCTCGAAGACTTCGGCAACGGCGGCGACTCCGACCGCCAGGATCACCAAGGCTTCGGGATCACCGGCATGCAGGAACGGGCCCGGCTCGTGGGGGGCGATTGCAAAGTCGAGTTTCGCACCGGCCGCGGCACGGTCGTCACCGCCCGGCTCCCCTTCCCACCGACCGACGGTGATGGCCACCCCGAGCCCGCCCCGGCACGGTCCCGCGGGCCCAGCGACGATCCGATCCCCGCCGGCTCCGCCACGCCCCTGTGAGCGACGTCTCTCCGATGCCGATCCGCCTCGCCATCCACGTCGGCCCGCACAAGACCGGCAGCACGAGCGTGCAGCGGGCCCTCGCCAAGGATCGCGAGACACTCGCCGGACTGGGCGTGTGGTATCCGCCGAGCCTCCCAGACGCCGCCTGGCCCGAACAGCATGCCGATGCCTGGCTGCTCCTCCGCGACCAGCGCCCGGCCGACTTCGATGCCTGGCTCGAATCCTGTCGGGAGGAAGCGGCGAAGCGCGGCTGCGACACGCTCCTCCTCTCGAGCGAAAACTTCCAGGTGCCGAGGACGAGGCCGGCGCTGAAACGCGTCTTGGCCCGCTGGCGGCACGAGGCCCGCGGCGAGACGCGGCTGATCTATGTGCGCCGGGAGCTTGTCGATCTCGCCTCCTCGCGGGCCCTCTCGCACCTCGCCGGCGAGACCGGGTTTTATTTTCTCCACCGCTACGACCTCCGCCGCTGGGCGCGGCACTTCGCTGTCGAGCAGATCCGTCACGAGCGCTGGTTTCGCCGCCAGCAGGCCCGGTTTGTGCCCCTTGCCGATGGCCCGCGCGAAGCCCTCGCGGCCCGGATCCTCGCGGCCGCCACCGACCGCCCCTTCCCCGGCATCGTCACCGGCGATGACAACGTCACCGCCGGCCGGCTCTCGAGCGCCCCCGCGATCCTCTCCTACGGTCTCCGGGTGATGCACCACTACGCCACCGGCGAAGGGGTCAATGTCCCGGCAGCGTTTGCCGCCACGCTCCCGATTCTCGGGAAGCCCCCGCTCGACGAAGAAGCCTTCGCCGCCCTCACCGAGCGCTTCAACGCCGGCGTGAAACGGGAAGTGAAGGAAGGGATCGATGAGTTTCTGAACGCCGGCCCGCTGGCGCGGCAGTGGCGCGTGTGGTTTGAAAAGACCGACATCGCCGGTCACCTGCGACGCTGAGGGGGCGAGCCGTCAGCCCACGGCCGGCGGTGCGAGGAGCTGCTCCAGCGGCGCGGTGAGGACTTCCTCAGGCGAGTACCCGCGGCGACGCAGCTCCGCGATCGCCAGGCCGCCAGTGCGCTTCGCGAGCCGCTGCCCGGAAGCGTCACGCACGAGTGGCACATGGCAGAAGGCGGGGCTTGGCCACCGAAGCGCCTCGGCGAGGAGGATCTGCCGGGCCGTGCTCGTGAGGAGATCGGCGCCGCGGACCACCTCCTCGATCCCCATCGCATGGTCGTCCGCCACGACGGCCAGCTCGTAGGCGGCCAGATCGTCGCGCCTCCAGATCACGAAGTCGCCAAAGTCGACGCCGGCGGTGCGGTGGACCAAGCCGGTGACCGGGTCGCCGGCCAGCGCGTCGGGAAAGGAAATCGTCCGGCCATCGGGAACCCGAAACCGCCAGGCCACCCCGCCGGGATGATCGGCCCGCTCGACTTGCCGGGGGCGGAGCGACGGCGGGAAGATCGGCTCGGCGTCGGTGGCGTGCGGCGCGGTGGCCGCCTCCTCGACGTCGCGGCGCGAATGGGGGCTGGGGTAGATCACCCCCGCCGCTTCGAGCCGGCGCCAAACCTCGAAAAACCACTCGCCCCGTTCCGACTGGCGATAGGGGGCCGAGGGGCCGCCGACGTCGGGGCCCTCGGTCCACTCGAGCTCGAGCCAGCGGAGATCGTCGATCGCGGCGGCGACAAACTCCTCCCGGCAGCGGGGGGCGTCGAGATCCTCGATGCGGAGCACGAGCCCCGCGGTGCCGGCCCGCGCCGCGGCGACGGCGAAGGTGCGGGCATGGCCGACATGGAGGAGGCCGGTCGGCGTCGGCGCGAGCCGGCCCCGTCGCCCCGGAAGCGGCGTCGGCCTGTCGACGGCCGAGAGGGGGATCACATCAGCCACCATGCGCCGGTGGCGATCACCCAGGCCCCGAGGGCGAGATTCGTGCCGGCGTGAGCGAGGATGCAGTCGATCGGCTGGCGCGTCGAGGCGGCAATGCCGGTGACGATCCCAAACCACGCCAGCGCCGCCACGGCCTCGGCGGGGTGGGTGCCGATCGCATACACGGCACAGGCGCCGACAGCGGCCGCGCTCACGGCCCCGAATGGGACCTTCCAAAAGTCTTCGTTGATCACATACCGCATGAGGAAGCCGCGGAGGAACAGCTCCTCGACGATCGGCACGACGACGACGAGGCCAAGACCGCGGAGGAGGAGATAGCCCCAGGTGGCGGTTGGATTGCCGGCATAGGCCTCGAAGGGATTGAAGGCGGCGCGCTCCCCCGTGCCGCCGGCCCACCCCGCCCAGCCGGCGTCGCGCTGGAGGGTGGCGAGGACCACCCAGGGGATCACGAGGAGGAGACCAAGGAGCCCCGGCCACCAATTCGCCCGGCCGAGCCAGCCGCGGATCGCCGGCCACTGCCAGGCGAGGAGGCCGAGGGTGACGACGAGGCGAAGAGCGTAGACGGCCGGATAGGCCGACATCGGGATTCCCAGGCTCCCGGCGAGGCCGCCGCCGGAGGGAGAGGGCTCGAGGGCACCGAGGGCGAGGAAGGCGGCCAGCGGCCAGACGCACGTTTCCCAGGGGTGGGAAGGGCCGTGGTCGGGCGCCGCCGGGGAGCCGTCTGGCGGGAGGGAGGCGGCGGGGCCGGGGCCGGAGGTGGGATTGGAGGGGCCGGCGGCGGTCATGGGGAAACTCCCGGCTTAAAAAAATCGACGTCTCGAGGCCGAAACCATGGGGAGAAACGGCTCGCCCGTGGTGGAAGTGGTCACCTGTCACGATCGAGTGGGCAAGAGTATATTCCCAGGTTCCTCCTCGGCGTCGCCAGGACGACCCCGGCGGGGTTTCCCGTCCGCCGGATCCCGCCTCCGTTTCCTTCCGTTCCCCAATCCTCCCGCAGGTGCACCGGTCCCATGGATCTGTCCAAGCTCCGCAACATGGGCATTTCCGCCCACATCGACTCCGGCAAGACGACCCTCTCCGAGCGCATCCTCTATTACGCCGGCCGTATCCATCGCATCCAGGAAGTGAAGGGCGGCGGTGACGGCGCCACGATGGACTACATGGATCTCGAGCGGGAGCGCGGGATCACGATCACGAGTGCCGCCACGAGCGTGAAGTGGCACGACTGCGACATCAACCTCATCGACACCCCGGGCCACGTCGACTTCACCGTCGAGGTGGAGCGGTCCCTCCGCGTTCTCGACGGCGCGATCCTCGTCCTCTGTGCCGTCGGCGGCGTCCAGAGCCAGTCGATGACGGTCGACCGGCAGATGAAGCGCTACAAGGTGCCCCGTCTGGCGTTCGTCAACAAGATGGACCGCACCGGCGCCAACTACGACCGCGTCGTCAAGCAGCTCAAAGACAAGCTCGGCGCCGATCCGGTGCCGATGCAGATTCCGATCGGCAAGGAAGACAAGCTCGAGGGCGTCATCGACCTCGTGGCGATGGAGGCCTGCTACTTCGACGGCGACAACGGCGAGACCGTCCGCCGCGAGAAGATCCCCGCCAATCTCGAGGCGGCCGCCAAGGAAGCCCGCCACGCGATGCTCGAGGCGCTGGCGATGTATTCCGACAGCCTCATGGAGAAGCTCCTCTCCGAGGAACAGCCGACCGAGGACGAGATCCACGCGATCGTGAAGACGGCCGTGCAGAGCCAGAGCATCACCCCGGTGTTCTGCGGCTCGGCCTACAAAAACAAGGGCGTGCAGACGCTCCTCGACGCCGTCGTCCGCTATCTCCCCAGCCCGCTGGAGCGGAAGGTGATCGCCAAGAAGTGGGACAAGCCCGACGAGGCGTTCGATCTCACTCCCGATCCGACCAAGCCGCTGGTGGCGATGGCCTTCAAGATCGTCGACGATCCCTACGGCCAGCTCACCTTCATGCGGATCTACCAGGGCTCGATCAAGAAGGGCGAGGCCTACATCAACCAGCGCACGAGCCAGAAGCAGCGCTTCAGCCGAATCGTGCGGATGCATGCCGACAAGCGTGAAGAAATCGACTCGGCCGATGCCGGCGACATCGTCGCTGTCATGGGCGTCGACGCGGCCTCCGGCGACACCTACGCCACCGACCAGAAGTACTGCACGCTCGAGAGCATGTTCGTGCCGGAGCCGGTCATCAAGATGGCCATCACCCCGGTCAACCGCGACGGCCTCGACAAGCTCGGCAAGGCGCTGCAGCGCTTCACCCGCGAGGATCCGACCTTCCGGATGAGCACCGACGAAGAGACGGGCGAGACCCTCATCGCCGGGATGGGCGAGCTCCATCTCGACATCTACGTCGAGCGGATCAAGCGTGAGTTCAAGGTCGAGGTGGCCGTCGGCGCGCCGAAGGTGAGCTACCGCGAGGCGCCCACGAGGGGCACCCCGTACGACTACAAGCACAAGAAGCAGACCGGCGGCTCGGGCCAATACGCCCACATCGTCGGCCACCTCGAGCCCCTCCCCGAGGAGGAGCCCGAGAACTTCATCTTCGAGGATGCCGTCATCGGCGGCCGCGTGCCGCGCGAGTACATCCCGTCGGTGGAGAAGGGCTTCCGCTCCGTCCTCAACAAGGGGCCGATCGCCGGCTTCCCGATCGTCGGCGTGAAGGCGACGCTCGAGGACGGCTCCTACCACGACGTCGACTCCTCCGACATGGCCTTCCAGATCTGCGCCCGGGCCGGCTTCCGCGAGGCCTTCCTCAACACGAAGCCTGTCCTTCTCGAGCCGATCATGAAGATGGAAGTCGAAGTGCCCGCCGACTTCCAGGGGCCGGTCACCGGGGAGCTCAACAAGCGCCGCGGCCTGATCATCTCCACCGAGACCGTCGGCAACACCTCGACGATCATCGCCGAGGTGCCGCTGGCCGAGACCTTCGGCTACTCGACCGACCTGCGGAGCATGACGCAGGGGCAGGGGGTGTTCACGATGGAGTTCTCGAAGTACCGGCCGACGCCGGGGAACATCCAGAAGGAAATCATCGAGGAGAAGAAGAAGGCCGATCTCGCTGCCGCGAAGTGATCCTCGCGGCGGAGCCGGCGGCTTCGTCTTCCTCCCACAGACAATCGGCCCGGTCATGGCATCCGCCATGGCCGGGCCGTGCTGTACGGCAACGAGATTCGATTCGATGACAAAGCGGCTGCTCGTGACAGGATCGTCGGGCCTGATCGGCAGCGAGGTGGCGACCCACTTCCACGATTCCGGCTGGGACGTCCACGGCATCGACAACAACCAGCGCGCCGTGTTCTTCGGGCCCGCCGGCGACACCCGCTGGAACCAGGAGCGGATGCGCTCGGCCCTCCCCCGCTTCTCCCACCACGAGATCGACATCCGCGATCGGGAGGCGATTCTCCGGCTCGTCGCCGAGCTGCGCCCCGATGGAATTGTCCACACCGCCGCCCAGCCCTCCCATGACCGGGCGGCCGCGATTCCCTTCGACGATTTCGACACCAACGCCGTCGGCACGCTCAATCTCCTCGAAGCGGCCAGGCGCAGTGTGAAGGAATCGCCGTTTGTGCACATGAGCACGAACAAGGTCTACGGCGACGCGCCGAACGAACTGGCGCTGGTCGAGCTGGAGACGCGCTTCGACTACGCCGATCCGGCCTGGCGCGACGGCATCCCCGAGAGCTTCCGCATCGACCAGAGCAAGCACTCGCTGTTCGGGGCTTCGAAAGTAGCCGCCGACGTGATGGTGCAGGAGTATGGC
>CAJBCV010000527.1 GCA_903951635.1 uncultured Planctomycetaceae bacterium | reverse complement strand
CGGCTTTCAGTCAGTATGGCAAACCGACGTCGCTTTCCCAGTCCGCTCGCCGGCAGCGACTTGCCGGCCGTGCCCGCAACGCTTCCCCGGCTCACCGCTGTCGGCGCTCCCGAGGCGCGCGGGCGCGCTTCGATCCCCACGGGATGGCGCCGCTTTCCCGAATCAGACGTGCGCCCACCGCCTTGCGCTTTTCGCCTTGTTCGTTGCGCAATCCGGAGGGGCCAATACCCGATTCGTGCACGGATATCCCATTTCGTCACTTTTTGGTGCCGGCGCCTTGGGGAAAGCGGGGCAGGGGATAGCCTCGCCCGCGTTAGCCGATCGTTGACCGCGGATGCTCCCTTTCGCTTCACCCACCAAGAACAGGAAACCGTTCTCCCATGACACGCCGAGTTCGATCATGGGCGCTTGCGGCCGTTGCGGCCTTCGCCCTCGCCGGGGCCGCCACCCCGTCGCTCGCCGGGATCACCTACAACGTCACGAATTATGCAGATGGGCAGAATGGCTGGACGCTGGCTGGAACCATTACAGCTTCGGGAGAAGGCACGTTTACGAATGATGCAAGTGCGATCACGGCATGGGACATCACGGCGTCGAAGGAAGGCTCGGCGAGCCAGCGATACAGCAATTCCACGAGCGCATCGAGTTCCCCGCGTTATCTTTCCGGTACTTTAAACGCGACGTCGACCACACTAAGCCTTGCAGCCAATTCAACTTTTACATTACTCGAAGACCCCTCCGAAACTGTACGCATCACCTGGGGTAATTCACGCGACTACGGTGCTTTCATCGATTCTTTCTACTCCGCAAATTCGGAGTCTGGGACTTTGTGGGCGCCAGTTACTTTCAGCCCAATCGTCGATGGTGCTTGGACTCTCGGCACGGCGACTCCCTCCGCCGTCCCCGAGATCGACCCCGCCATGGGCGGCAGCGCCCTCTCGCTCGTTGCTGGCGTGCTTGCGATGATCGAGCAGCGGCGTCGGCGGGCCATGCTCGTCGCTTGACGATACTTGACGCTCAAGGCGGCGGTGGCGGAGGGCCCTGACACTCCTCCGCCACCGCTTGCCGGGCCTTGGGTGCCGCTCTTCCCCATGGCCACGTGGCGCGGCACTCTTGCCCGCTGGGCCATCGTCTCGCCTGCTGCCGGCCGCTGCCCGCCGATCTCAGCCGGCGGCGAGCGCGGTACTCAGGCCCCGATGCGGGGTTGATCGGCGGCCGGCGCGGGGCGGCAAAGCCTCCCCCGCGAAGGGAGGTGTGTCCTTGGTGTCACCACACCAAGCGACTCCCCTTCACTTTACGGATCTGCTAATATGTTCATCGTGAATGAGCAAAAACAGCTTTCCCTAAAGAGCCTGCTCGAGCTTCTCCCGCCGGGCGCCTACGTCGACAGCTCGTGGCTGGCGGCCCAGGGGGTGCTGCGCTCCTCGCTTGCCAATTACACCAAGGCTGGCTGGCTGAATCGCGTCGCCCGCGGCCTCTACCAGCGCCCGGATTCCCCGTCTGCCGGGGCGGGCCTGCCGGCTGATTGGCGACAGGTCCTTCTCGCCGCCCAGGCGCTGATGGGGTATCGCATTCATCTTGGCGGAATGGCGGCCCTGCGAGAGGCTGGTCATGCCCACGACATCGCCTTCGGTTCGCGACCGGCTCATCTCTATGGAGCGAGCTTCCCAGGATGGCTCCGGAAGCTCCCGACAACCGAGCCGCTCAATTTCCACAAGACGCGCGACTTTCGCGACACTTCGGTCGGCCTCGGTCCGGAGACTGCCGGAGCCGCGGCGGATCGGGGAAGGCCCTGGTGGAAGCAATCCGTCCGCCGCTCGGAGCCCGAACGCGCCATCCTTGAAGCCCTCAACGAACTTCCCGATCGCGAGAGCTTCACAACGATCGACCGTGTCTTCGAGAGCCTTGTCGCGTTACGGCCACGCCGTCTCACCGAGGCGCTCGAAGCCTGCACCTCGGTCAAGGCCAAGCGGTTGTTCTTCGTCTTTGCCGAACGCCATCGACACGCCTGGCTCAAGCATGTCGATCGCGATCGTGTCGATCTCGGCAAGGGGGACCGCGGTCTTGTGAAGGGGGGCAAGCTCCATCCCGTCTGGCGGATCACGGTGCCACCAGACCTCCTCTCCCCGGCACGGGAGCGCCATGGCGGCTGACAACTACGTCCAGCAGGTGCGGCTCCTGGTCCAGGTCTTGCCCTTCATCGCCGAAGAAGCCTGCTCACCCGCGCGCGGCGAATGGCCGATCTCGGCGCCCGTTTCGGCGGTCCGGTCGGCCGCTTCCTTCTCGGCCTGCATGATGCCGATCCGGACTTCGGCTTGATCGGCCTGCCCCAGGCCGCGCTGCTGCCGGCCGTGCAATGGAAGCTCGTCAACCTCGCACGGTTGAAGCGAGGGAATCCTGCCAAGCATGCCGAGCAGCGTGCCTTGCTGGAAGCAGTTCTTGATGGATGACGGCCAGCGCCTGTGCCGCGACAGTGACCGGCTTGGGTTTCTTGTACCAGTGATGCTGCGGGGATGTACTGTTCATCGCACGGCGGCCAAGATAGGGGCATGGCTACCCCTCCCTCTCCGTCGCGAATCACCGTCGAGCCCGGCAAATGTGGCGGTCGGCCGTGCATCCGCCACATGCGCATCCGCGTCAAGGACGTTCTTGAGATGCTCGCCGGCGGGGCGTCAGAAGATCAGATCCTGGCCGACTACCCTGACCTGGAACGCGAAGACATCCGCGCCTGCCTCGAGTACGCGGCCCAGTACTTCGACCACCCGGTCGTCTTAGGCGGGTGACATGCGGTTTCTTGTCGACGCCCAGTTGCCGCCGTCATTGGCTCCGAAACGGGCAAGGGCTCGTCGAGGTGGGCGAGCGGTCAAAAAGCTGACGGCTTCGCACGACCGACCCCGGCTGGCAGTGGGTCGCAACGGCTCATAGATCCTCGTAGATCGTCACGGCTTCGCGGCGCACGGCCGGCTCGAGACGCGGGTCGAGTCGCGAGCAGAAGTCGACTTTCCGGCCAAGGATTCCCGCCAATTCGTCGCCATACCCGAAGAAGCAAAATCCGATGCCTCGCGTTGCCTCCGGCTTGAAATCGGCCAGAACATCGACGTCGCTGCGGGCCGGATCGAAGTCATCGCGGAGCACAGAACCGAAAACGCTCAGGCGCAGGATGCCCCGTTCGCGGCAGAAAGCCCCCACGCGGTCACGATCGAACTGGATCGGCAGTTTCGTGACGTCGGTAACCATTCGACCGGCACCTCGGATTTCGATCGAGCCCATTGCTGACCGAGCAGCGGCCCAGGCGGGAATGCCACTGCAGGGTTGGAATTCTACCCCTCATCCGCACCCGGCTCCATTGCGATCCATGGAGAAAATCCTCTTCCACGGTCGCCATTGCCGCAGGACCGCGGGGCGGCCGGGCTGGATCAGGATGTCCTAGGCAGGCCACTCCCACTGTTCTTTTCGCCCAACGACGCGGAGCGTAAGATTCTTACTGGTCGGCGTAAGACTTCCAGGGAAAAACACGATGAAGATCACCTCCAAGGGCCAAGTAACGATTCCCCAGGAGTTGCGGGAACGCGCCGGACTGATGCCGGGCTGCGAAGTGGAATTTTCCGAGGGCCGAGATGGTCGTGTCTTCATCAGAAAGCTCACCAGCGGCAGACGGGGCCGCAGCATCGTCGAGAAGCTTCGCGGTCAGGGGAGCGTGCGAATGACCACCGAAGAGATTCTCAATCTCACCCGCGGAAGTTGAAGCCCCTCCGATGGCCGTCTTCATCGATTCATGCGTGCTCCTCGATATCTTCACGGAGGATCCAACGTGGTTCGAATGGTCGGCTGCCGCCCTCGAAAAAGCGGCTGACGAGGGGGCGCTGGTGATCAATGCGGTTGTGTATGCCGAGATATCGGTAAGGTTTGAGCGGATCGAGGAGTTAGACGTCGCACTCGCTTCGAATGGCTTCGACCTCCGATCGATTCCGCGTGAAGCCGCGTTTCTCGCCGGCAAGATCTTTCTGCAGTACCGGCGCGCCGGGGGGCGGAAAGTCGCTCCCCTCCCCGATTTTCTCATTGGCGCCCATGCAGCTGTCGAGCGATTGCCGCTACTCACCCGCGACGAGCGCCGCTTTCGGACGAACTTCCCCTCGCTCCACCTGATCAGCCCCCGTGGGCGTTGACGAAGGAGATCGCTTCCGCAGCAGGAGTCTAAGGTCGCGGTCGGCCGGTAGGGACTTGCCGGCTCGAGGCCGCTCCTGCGAAAACAGAAGCATGAAAATCGTCCTCTGCTATCCCGTCGAAGGCCGGCACATCGACCAGATCCGGGCCGCCGCCCCCGACGCCCACGTTGTCGATGCCGGCCAAGAGCGCGTCGCTGCCGAATTGCCCGACTGCGACCTCTTCTGCGGCCACCCGAAAGTGCCCGTGCCGTGGGATGAGGTCGTGGTGCGAGGGCGGCTGAAATGGATCCAGTCGTCGGCCGCCGGGCTCGATCACTGCCTCGTGCCGTCGGTCGTCGCTTCGCCGATCACGGTCACCAGCGCCTCCGGCGTGCTCGCCGATCAGGTGGCCGAGCATGGCATCGGCCTGGCGATCGCCTGCACGCGGCGGTTTCCGCTCTTTTTGGATCAGCAGGCGAAGGGGGAGTTTGTCCGCCGGCCGACGAAAGACCTCACCGATGCAACCGTCGGCATCGTCGGCTTCGGCGGGAATGGGCGGCGGCTGGCGCGTGTGCTTGTGCCATTCAACGTGCGGATTCTCGCCACCGATTATTTCCCGGTGAAAAAGCCCCCCCATGTGGAGTTTCTCGGGGGGCCAGAGACGCTGCCAGAGATCCTTCCGCAGGTCGACATCCTCTTCCTCTGCGCCCCGCTCACCGCGGCGACGAGAAACCTCCTCGACCAAGCCGCCTTCGCTGCGATGAAGCCGGGGGCAATCCTCGTCAACATGGCCCGCGGGAAGATGGTCGACGAACAGGCCCTCGTCGACGCCCTCGAGAGCGGCCGGCTCGATTCAGCCGGCCTCGATGTCACCCCGGATGAGCCCCCGGCCCCGGAAAGCCGGCTCTGGCGGGCCCCCCGCCTCATCATCACACCCCACGTGGGGGGGCAATCGTATCGCCGAATCGATGCAATGACCGACTTTTTCTGCGATAATCTTGGCCGGTACCTCCGGGGGGAGGAACTGCGCAACCTCGTCGACAAGCGGCTCGGCTTTCCGCAGCCCCAGGCCGACTGGTGACCGACCGGGGTGCGGCGACAGCCCGCCCCCGCCTCTCGATCCCTGCAGGCCTTTCCGATGAGCACCACCATCTACCAAGAGGGACGCCCCACCGTTTCGGTGGAGGGGGCCGAAGGGGTGATGGCCAGCCGCTGCCCCGAGGAACTCCTCGCCCGCTACGCCGAGTTGCTCCAGGGGGCCAGGCTCTCCTGGACCGAGCACCATCATCTCGAGCGGCAGCTCGGCGCGGGCGGGCAGGGGGTGGTCTACCTCTCCACCCGCCGCGGGTCGGATACGTTCACGGTGCCGGTGGCGCTGAAGTTTTTCTCGCCAGAGCGGTATGAGTCGGAGAGCCTCTATGTGGAGGCAATGGGGCGGATTGCCAAGGTGGCGGCCCGCGTCGCCCTCATCCAGCAGGACAACCTCCTCGACGTCCACAACTTCATCGAGCAGCGGCGAATCCGCATCATGCAGATGGAGTGGATCGACGGCTACGATCTCTCGCGGCTGCTCACGGCCGAGATCCTCGATCAGACGAGGGCCCGCGTCTCCGACGAACGCTTCCGCTACCTCAACAACTGCGTCATCACCGCCGGCCCGCAGCAATCGCGGTTCAAGCCGGGGATCGCGATCGCGATCGTCCGCGAGGCCCTCGCGGGGCTGGCAGCGCTCCACCGCGAGGGGATCGTCCACGGCGACATCAAGACGGCCAACATCATGATCAAGCGCACCGGCAACGCGAAGATCATCGACATCGGCTCGGCCCTCGCCCTCGACGACGTCGCCACCAACCGCACCTGCACACCGGCCTACGCCGCCCCCGAGGTGCTCGAGGGGCGCGAGATCGGCCCCCGTTCCGACCTGGCGAGCCTCGGGTACGTCCTCATCGAGATGCTCGCCGGCCAGCCGCCGTTTGCCGGCCTCAACTCCTACCGCGATCTCGTCGAGGCGAAGCGGACGCTCGCCAACCGGCTCCCGCAGATCCTCCCGGCGGAAGTCAGCTGCAACGAGTTGCTCATGAACTTCACCCGCCGGCTCGTGGCCGCCGATCCCAACAAGCGCTTCTCGAGCGCCGAGGATGCCGATCTCGTGAAGGAGGGGGCGGCGAGCTTCCACCGCCAGCTCATCGTCGGCGGCCTCGCCAGCGAATACGACAACGAGATCCGCGCTTGGCTTGCCGATCTCGAAGAGCCGTCGTGACGGCTGGAAGCCTGCCGCCGGAAAACGACACAGCCCGGCGTTCCGAAGACGGAAGCCGGGCCGGGGCGATGAATCCTGCGAGCGGTCAGCGAGGGTGACGGGACTCGAACCCGCGGCCTCCAACGTGACAGGCTGGCGCTCTAACCAACTGAGCTACACCCCCGTGTTTCGCCGCCGGAACGATTCGCTCCGACAGGCGAGGGACGGGTCGCCGCCTCGCAAGAAAGGAGAGTATAGCGAGCCGCCCCCCGGGACGACACCCCGGGCGTTTTTTTTGTGGCGAGCGTTCCCGGCCCGGTCAAAAAACCCCGCGGGTGGGGTCAAACCCGAGTCGGACGGCGAGGTCGAGATCCTGCCGGGCCTGCGCCTCGAAGCCGGCCGCGGCGCAGGCCTCGCCCCGGTGGTAATGCATCACCGCCAGCCCCTGATCGGCGGAGCGGATGCGGAGATCGATCTCGACTGGGTCGGCGCGGCCACGGCTGACTTCGAGCCGGGAACGCAATTCCTGCATCCCGTCGATCGCCCGGTTGAGGTCGTCGATCGCCTCGTGATGGCGGCCGAGGAGATGGAGGATGTAGCCACGGGTGTCGAGGTGCTCGGGCAGTTCCCCCGCGCCCCGTTCGATCGCCTGCTCGATGTCGGCCAGGGCTTCGGGAAGATCGCGTTTGAGCAGCGCCCGGGTGTAGGCGCGGAGATTCAACGACTCAGGATCGCCGGGCACCGACATCCCGACGACGGCCTCCGCATCGGCCAGCGCCTCCTCGGGCCGCTCGAGGACGGTGTGGACAAGCGCCCTGAGGCGGCGGGCCTGCGGCGCAAACGGCGCGAGCGTCACGGCCTGATCGGCATCGCGGATCGCGCCGGCAGGATCGCGGTTCTGAAGACGGAGATGGCCGCGGCGGATGAGGAGCCCGGCGTCCTCGGCATGCCAAGCCACCGCCCGCTCGACGGCGCCAAGCGCGCCGACCACGTCTCCGCGTGCCTCGTGCCCGGCCGCCTCCTGAAGCGACCACTCGACGACGACATCACGGACAAAGGGGATGAGCTCCGGGATCACGACCGCCGGTAGGAGCACCAGCGCCACGAGGACGAGGAGCGAAAACCGTTTCCGGCGGAGCGGGGGAGCGTCGCCGCGGCGTTGCCGCGGAGCAGGGTCGGTGAGGGTGCCGAACCGTGGCGAGGGATCGACGCCGGCAGACACGCCGCGGCCGCCGGGCTGCTGCGGGGCGCTAAAACGGTTGCCACTGGCGGGCTCGCGGCGCGGAGGGGGGCCGAAAGAGTCAAGATCGTCGCGGGGACGATCGAACTCCGGCGGAATCGGGAAACCGTCGCGGTCAAATCGCATGCTGGGCACCTCTGGCGGCTGCGGCTCTCCATCCTAGTCAGGGGCGGGAGCACGGAACAATTGACGGGCCGGAAGCCGAGCCGTAAGGTGAGTCGGAAAGCCTGAGGAACCACCATGCCGCTGTTCGAGATCGAGACCGGCGCTCACATCATCATCTCGTGGGCGGCCGACGAGCAGGCCGCGGCTGCGGTCGTCGAGGATGCCTATCCCGGCGAGCGGATTGTCCGCCTCACCCGCCGACCGCGCGATTGCTGGGTGATCTCCAAGTCGGCCCTCGGCTTGACCTGCTCCACCAATGACCCGTGCAACACGGCGCGGGAATGCCTCGCCAAGGCGGCCGGCGACAAGGTTCACGCGATCCGTCTCTACATGCACGAGACGGGGGACGATCTGGAGCGGGCGCGGAAAGTGATCGAATCGAACATGGTCATGGGCTGGTGAGAAAGAAGCAGGCGACGGGGTTCGGCCGGCGGCCGACTCCGTCGCCGGCGCCGTTGTCGGCCACCGCGACGAGCGTCATCCGGCCGTCAGGGAGCCGGGGGCCGGCACAGAGCCCCTCGAGATTCACCCCCAGCGCCCCCTTCCAGAGGAGCGTCTTGGCCACCGGGGCCACCGCCGCAAGATTCCCGTCCACCTCGCGGGCCTCGGCCGCGGTCGCGGTGTCGACGAGGTAAATCCGGTTTTCCAGCGGTGGCACGCCTGCAGCAGCGCTCCGCTCGAGGACGAGGAGCCGCCCTTCGCCGAGCGCCACCAGCGCCACCACACCGGAATAAAGCGGCCCACCCCCGAGGGACACCCGATCGTGCGGCGGATCGACTTCGTAGATCACCTCGCGCCGCCGCTCGAGCGCCTTCTCGCCGACCGCACCGTCATCATCAATCGCCAAACCGACCAGCCGCACCTTCCCTGCGACTCCGGTGGCGACAGGAGGGCCATCACGCTCGAGCGGCTCTTCATTGGCCGTCCAGAGGCGTGCGCCGTCGGGCTCGACGGCGAGCGCCTCCGGCCCCCGATTGGGGCGCGCCGAACGAAACGGCCCTTCGAGCGACACCATCCCCGCCGCCCGGAGCGGCAGCGGACCGGCCCCGACCGGCCGAGCGTCATCCCCCTCGGCAAACTCGCGGACCGCCGGCGTGTCCTCTTCGACAAAAAACCAGCGCCGCCTGCCATCTGCACCGTTGCAAGTGGCGACATCCTCCCAATCGCGGAGGCGATCGAGCGCGATCGAGCGATCGAAGGTCACCTTCGGCGGAGCGTCGGCGACGGGGTTGACGGTGAGGAAGAGAAGGCGGCCGCTGCCATCCATGACCGCGGCGTAGGAATCGCCACCGAGCCACGCGATCCCGCTCAATTCAGCGACCGCATGCCGCGATCCATCGGCCTCGACGACCTCGCCAGGAGCATTGACGATTCCCCCCGGCTCGACCCTGATCGCGGTCGCCGTGTCAGCCGCAGGTACGTCGTCGGCCTTCCCCCGGGAAACGGAATCCCCCAGGCCGATCGCAATCACGGCCAAGGCAACGACGCACCATCCGCGGCGCGGCGGCAGCGACAAGAGCGGCCGATCGACGCCGGCGCGGGCGACGGGAATGAAGCGGCAAGCGGGCATGGCCTGCCGAATCTAGCACCTTCGGCCGTCGCCGCGTTGCAGGGTCATTCCTGCCCGGCGGGGAGCGGAGGGGCCAAGGTCTCGAAGGAGGCGGTGCGGACCGCCGACGGCGCCACCGGCTGCTCATCGACAAAGATCTGCTCGGCCGGCCGGTAGCTCGACGTGCCACCGGGCCGGAAGACCGGATCGGGGCGGCGCACCGGCGGGGAGGTCAGGCCGTCGGGATTGGCCGGGGGCAGCGCGGCCGGGGGAGCGGTGGGGAAGGGGGCCGGCGGAGGCGCGGCGGCCGGCACGGCAGCAGCGGGAGGCAGCGCCCCCGCGCCGCCCCAGCCAGCGTCGGCGGCGGGAGGGGCCTGGAAGGCACTCGCCGGCGCAGCCTGGGCAGGGTCGGCCGCCATCGGATCGCCGTAGCGGCTCCGGTCGGAGGCATAGCGGGCGGGGGTGCCAGACTCCGGGGGATTGATCGGCGCCAGAGGCGCCGCAGCAGCCACACTGGCAGCGGCCAGGCCGGGAGCGGCCGCTTCGGCAGCCAAGCTTCCGCGGGCATCGGCCACGCGACTTGGCTCGTAGCCCGCCGTCGAGGGGAAAGACGACGCCGGCGCCGGTGGGGCCAACGGATAGCCGCCGCCGGGAGGTGTGCCTGCGACCTGGGCCACCGGGGGAGGCACGGGCTCGAGGGGAAGCGTCGCCGGCGGGAGGCCCGGGGGCGTAGGGGACTCGGCCGCAGGGGGCGGGGCGGGGAGCGAAGCGTAGGGCCCGACCTGTGCGCTGATCGCCTGCGGCGGGGCGCTCTCCGGAAGCCCTGCCATGGCGCGTTGGTCGGCGGCCGCCGAGGTCAGCTGCGGCGGGGGGGTGGCGCCGTAGGTGACCTGGGCCGGATCGGTGGCGGCCGTCTGAATGCCGGGGGCCGGAGCGCCGGCGGTGGGGGAGCTGTCGTTGACCACGTAGCCGGCGGGGGTCGAGGTGGTCGGATAGGGGGTGGCAGCCGCCGACGGCTTCTGCGTCGAGGCATCGATCTTCGGTGCCGCAGCGAGAGCCGAGTCATCGATCCCCTTCGACTTCGCACTGCCGAAGCTCGGCCATTTCGGCGCCGTCATGGAGCGGACACCGCTGCGGCATCCGCTGCCGGCAAGGCTCGCGATGAGGAGGCCGATGGCGAGGGTGCCGAGCCTTCCCCGCCGGGCAAGCGTTGTTGCCGGGGCGGATCGGCGGATTGGCATGGCCCGAATCCGCGAGGTCTCGCGCTGCGACCGACCCACGGCGTTTTGCATCGGCATGACGAATGATCTCCCGGCGTGCGCGTCTCGAAGGAGGGGCGCTCGGAAGGGAGATAAGGGGAGCGTTGAGGGGGAGTCAACGCCAACTCGCCGTCGGTCCCGCAAGCGAGTGCGGCGTGAGCAAAAAAAACCCAGGGCGGCCCGTCGTGATCGACAGGCCGCCCTGGCACTTCATGGATGGTCAGAAACCGTCATCCGGAGGCGGATTACCGCCGGAGATCGATCACTTCTTGGCCACGGCAAACCGCTTCCCGATCGCGTCCCAGTCGACGACGTTGTAGAAAGCGTTGACGTAGTCGACGCGGCGGTTTTGGTAAAGCAGGTAGTAGGCGTGCTCCCAGACGTCGAGCCCGAGGAGCGGCGTGTTGCCGTGCATCACGGGGCTGTCCTGGTTGGCCGTGCTCTCGATGAGAAGCTTCCCCTTGGGGTCGACCGAGAGCCAGGCCCAGCCGCTCCCGAAGCGGCCGAGGGATGCCTTCGTGAACTCTTCCTTGAACTTGTCGAAGCCGCCGAAGACGCTCCGCACCGCTTCGCCGAGGTGGCCGGCCGGTTCGCCCCCCTTCCCCTTGCCGAGCGATTCCCAGAACAGGCTGTGGTTGGCGTGACCGCCACCGTTGTTGCGAACGGCGGTCCGGACAGCCTCGGGCACCTTCTCGAGATCGGCGATCAACTTGTCGATCGGGAGATCGGCGAGCGGATTCCCCTCGAGGGCCTTGTTGAGGTTCGTGACGTAGGTGGCGTGGTGCTTGCCGTGATGGATCTCCATCGTGCGGGCATCGATGGAGGGCTCGAGGGCGTCGAAGGCGTAGGGGAGCGGGGGCAGCACGTAGGCCATGGAGAGGCTCCGAAAGGATTGTTTCGAGGTTCGTCGGAAGGGAAGCAGCGACCTCACCGGGGCCATCCCGGCAAACGCCCCAACCCCGACGCCGGCATCGTAGCCGACCCCTGGAAAGCGGGCAAATGCTGCGGCGGGCTCGGGGAGTCCGGTTGTGACGGCGCCGACCGGTGGTGACGACCGTGGCGATGGTGCCGTCGATACGCGTGCGGGGGGGCCGCCGGGCGACTCGTGAATCCGATCTCCCTCCGGTGCCGAACTGAATCCGGTCGCGTTGCTCGTGAGGATGGCAGGATGCCCCCTCGGCGCGTCCCCGGGAGAGCCGATCTCCGGGCGTCATGGATGGCTCCAGAACCTCAAACCATGTCCGTGCAAACCGCCCCCGCCGGCACGCCCCGTCGTCGACTCTTTCCCTGGACACGCTCCGCCACCGCGAAGGCCCCCACGGCCGATGCGGCCGCCAAGCCCTCGGCCACCGGCCAGACGACCGCCAACCCGAAGCGTAGCCGCGAGCCCCGGCGTCCGTTCGACTATTCCCCGGAGGCCCGCCCCGAGCAGCAGGGGGCGCTGGCGACGATCCTCCCCACGCGTGCCTCGCGCCTCGGGCTCGCGCTTGCCGGGATCGTCGTCGTGACGGCGACGACGCTGATCCTCGGCGGTTGGCCGGCGGCGATCGAGGCGATCAGCCGGTTTGCCGGAGCGCGCTTCGCCCGCACGGTGGCGGTGCTCCGTGAGCTTGTCGATCTCCGCGGGCTCGTCCTCGGCGGCTGGCTCGCGCAGATGTTCCTCCTCGCCGCAGCGAGCGTGGCGCTCTCGATCCGCGGGATGCGCCGCCACCGCAAGGATGGCCGCCATGGGCGGTCGCGGGGATGGCTGGCGATGGCGATGGTACTCGGGGTCGCCTCGCTTTCGGGGGCGCTGCCGATCGGGAAGCTCGTGTCGACGTTTCTCGTCGAGGCCACCGGCCGGCCGATCGGGCCCGACGGCCTCGGGTGGTGGGTCGCGATCGCCTCCAGCGTGACGGGGATCGTCGCGCTCTGGACGCTCCTTCCCCTCCACCAGCGGCTCGTCCCCGGCTTCTGGTTGCTCCTCGGCCTGACCGGCTGGTCAGCGGCGGCGGCCGTCCCCTGGCTCCACGCGATCGGCAAGCTTGGCGTGGGGCGCGACGACCTGGCCCTCGCCGGGGCCGGCGCCTGGGTGGTGGGGAGCGCGGCGATGTTCGCCGCCATGCTCAGCGCCGCCCGGGGGGTGATCCGCGAGGTGCGCGGCGAGATCAAGGCAGCGCCTGTTGGCGCGGCGAAGGAGCCGCGGGGCACCAAGGGAGTGAAGCAGGAAGCGGTCACGCGTCAGGCCAAGGCCCCGGAGCCTGTTTTCGAGCCGGTAGCCACCGACGACGACGGCGCCCCGCAGGCCGCCGCCGACGGCAGCGAGAACGGCTACACTGACGGCTCGGATGTCGAGGATGAATACGCGTCGCGGCCGCTTTCGAAGGCCGAGAAGAAGCGGCTCCGAAAGATGGGCCGCCACGCGGCCTGATTCATCGCTCGGCCTCTCCCTTTCGTCGCCCCGTGCGTGACGGCCAGAGCCTCGTCGGCTCGGCCGGCGGCGGGGGAAGGAATCCGCCCTCCATGACCGTCCGCACCCGTTTCGCCCCGAGCCCGACCGGTTATCTCCACATCGGCGGCGTCCGCACGGCGCTGTTCAACTGGCTGTTCGCGCGGCGGCACGGCGGGACGTTCATCCTCCGCATCGACGACACCGACGCGGAGCGGAATGTCGAGGAGGCGCTCGAGCCGATCCTCTCGGGGCTGAAGTGGCTGGGGATCGATTGGGACGAGGGGCCGGGGGTCGGCGGGCCCCATGCCCCATACTTCCAGTCGCAGCGGTCGGCCGGACACAAGGCGGCGGTGGAGAAGCTCCTTGCCTCGGGGCACGCCTACCGCGACTTCGCGCGTCCGGAAGAGCTCGACGAGGAGCGGAAGGCCGCACAGGCCGCCGGCAAGCCCTACCTTTACAGCCGGCGATTCGCCGCTTTCACCCCCGACGAGGCCGCTCGCTTCGTGGCCGAGGGGCGGCAGGGGGTGGTGCGGCTGAAGATGCCGCGGGAGGGGTCGCTGGTCATCGACGACGCCGTCCGCGGGAGGGTGGAGTTTGCCTGGGAACGCGAGCAGGACCACGTCATCCAGCGGGCCGACGGCTCCTGCCTCTACCATCTGGCGAGCGTCGTCGACGACCACGACTTCGAGATCACGCACGTGATCCGGGCGGAGGAGCATCTCTCCAACACGCCCCGCCAGGCCTACATCGCCCTCTCGCTCGGGTACCCGCTGCCCGCCTACGCCCATCTGCCGCTCGTCGCCGAGCCGGGGAGCCG
>CAJBCV010000526.1 GCA_903951635.1 uncultured Planctomycetaceae bacterium | reverse complement strand
GAGCCGTTCGGCCCCGCCCCATTCCAGCGCGAGCGCGACCGCGGCGCCGAGGATCATCATCCCGAGAATCACATGCCCAGTGATCACGGCAGCGCCGCGCGGACTACGGGCGAGAACCGCCTCGGCCGGGGCCCACGCGTCCTGGAGCCAGGCGGGCAACCCCGTGGTGAACAACCAGGCGCCGCCGCCGAGTAAAAGTTGCCCTGTCACCATCGCGAGAACGACCAGTGACCAGCGCCGAGCCACACGCGATTCGTGCGGCTGCCAGGCGATGACCGTGAGGGCCGAGAGCACCGTCACCGCGGCCGCACCGGCCAGATGAATGGCCACCATCCAGCGGAATGTCGAGGGAGCAAGCGTGGCGTCCGCATGTCGCAGTTGGGCCCCGGCGACGAGTTGGAGATAGGCCGCCACCGCCAGGGCGGTGGGCAGCGAGGCCCCGACCGCCCACGACGGAAGGGAGGGACTCGTCGGACCGACCGCGACCACGGCATCGGAGGCGACCGGATCGGAGCGATCGGCCGCTTCCCCCCTGCCCTGTCGTCCGGCAAGCACGGCGATCGCCGTGGCAACGGCAAAGAAGAGCGGTCCCGTACAGGCATGAACCTTGGCCACGGTCTTGTCGTCGAGGATAACGCGGAGGCCGCCGAGCGCTCCTTGAACAACGACGAGGACAACCGCCGCCACGACGAGCCAACGCACGGCCGGCGAGGCGCCGCGGCGGAAGGTGACGGCCGCGAGCAGGAGGGTGAGCATTCCGGCGGTCGCGCCGAGGAGTCTGTGTCCGTGCTCGAGGAACAGATCCCATGGCCCCCAGAACCACTCGACGAGCGGATAAAGAAACATGTTGTGGCCGAAAGTCCCCGGCCAATCAGGGACCGCCATCGCCGCGTCGTAGGTCGTGACCAGCGCCCCGAACGAGAGCAAGAGCGCCGTCGTGGCGACGAGCATCCATGCAACGGCACGCGGCCAATTGACCGTCGACCGCGCGGTGGATGGTGTGCCGATGGTGGCGCTAGCCATGGACGGTGCCGTCACGCTCGGTCGGGGAATCGATCAGGCGTGGGCGGCCGCAGCGGCCGCCGCTTCCGCGGGATGGGGGGGATCGGTCTGCATGAGGTGATCCTTCTCGCACCCCGGCACGGAGTACTCGTAGGGACCGCGGTAGACCACCGGTTGGAAATCGAAGTTGCCGTGGCCCGGGGGGCTCGGGGCGGTCCATTCAAGCGTGTTGGCGCTCCAGGGGTTCCGGCCAGCGATCGGCCCCTGGAACATGCTCCAGAAGAAATTAATCACGAAGATGATCTGCGACGCGACCATGCCGATGGCACACCAGGTCATGAAAGCGTTGAGCGGTTGAAGATGGTGGAACGTCTCGTAGTGGTAGGCGTCCGCGAGACGACGGGGGAAACCGACCGCTCCGAGGATGTGCATCGTGAAGAACGTGCCATTCAAGAAGCTGAACGTGAGGAAGAAGTGGACCTTCCCCCAAAACTCGTTCATCGTCCGGCCGAACATCTTCGGGAACCAGTAGTAGATCCCGGCCCAAACGCCCATCGCGGTGCCCGCGAAGAGCACGTAGTGGAAGTGAGCGACGATGAAGTAGGTGTCGTGGATGAAGATGTCGACCGGGGTGGCCGCCATGAAGATGCCAGACAGCCCCCCGATAATGAACATCGAGACGAACGAGATGGCGAACAACATCGCGGCGGTGTAGTGGATCCGTCCACCCCAGATGGTGCCGAGCCAGTTGAACGTCTTCACGGCGCTGGGGAGCGCGATCATCATCGTCGCCACCATGAAGGTGATGCCGAGGGCCGGGTTCATCCCGGAGACGAACATGTGGTGGCCCCAGACGATAAAGCCCAGGCCAGCGATGCCGGCGATCGAATAGACCATTGGCCGGTATCCGAACAACGGCTTCCGGGCGAACGTCGTGAGGATGTCTGAGACCATGCCCATCGCCGGCAGGATCATGATGTAGACCGCCGGATGGCTGTAGAACCAGAAGAGATGCTGCCAGAGAATCGGTTGGCCGCCGCCGGCGCCCGAGATCGCATTGTTGATGACGTTCCCCTCGGGGCTGAAGAAGCCGGTACCGAGGAGGCGGTCGGTGAGTTGCATGAACCCGGCAGCCGTAAGGACCGGCAGGGCGAAGGCCTGGAGGATCGCCGTGATGAACATCGCCCAGATCGTCATCGGGAGACGGAACATCGTCATCCCGGGGGCACGCATGAGGATGATCGTCGTCATGTAGTTGACGCTGCCGAGCATCGACGACACGCCGACCATCGTCAGGCCGAGGAGCCAGAGCGTCTGCCCCATGCCGCTGCCCGGCGCCGAGACGGTGCTCGTCGACAGCGGCGGGTAGCTCGTCCAACCGCCGGCCGCGGCACCGCCCTCGACGAAGAAACTTGCGCCAAAGAAAAAGAAGGCCGGCCACATGAACCAGTAGCTCAGCATGTTGAGCGTTGGGAACGCCATGTCATCGGCGCCGATCATGAGCGGGATGAGGAAGTTGCCGAAGGCCCCCGCGAGAATCGGGATGATGACCAAGAAGATCATCACCGAGGCATGCATCGTGAACAGCATCGTGTAGAACTCGGGCGCCATCTGCCCTCCCTGCTGGGCAAAGAGCTTGCCCAGGACCGGGACGTCCGACCACGGCCAGGCAACCTGCCAACGGACGGCTAGGGCGAGGAGGCCGCCAATGAGGAACCACACGAGCGTCGAGAAGAGGAACTGCAGTCCGATGACCTTGTGATCCTTGGAGAACACGTAGGTCGAGAGGAAGGTCGACAGCGACATCGAGCCGTGGGCGGAGCCGTGGTCGTGTTGCGCCGTAGCCTTGGAGGGAACGTGCGGTTGCGTGACGGTGCTCATCGGTGTTGGCCTCTGGGAATCGCGCCTGAACGGGGTCGCTCGATGGCGGGGGCGGGGAGCAGGGTGAATGGACAGTTCGGTGGGCGAGACTGTAAACGGTGTGAGGGGATCAGTCGGCCGCAGCCACGGGGATCTCGTCCGGTCCCCGCTGGGTGGCATCTTGTTCAGCCTCGACTCGGGCGAGCCAGCGGTCGAAGTCCGCACGCGACTCGACCGTCACACGCCCCTTCATCTTGTAGTGGCCCCAGCCGCAGACCTCGGCACAGACGATGTCGTAGGTGCCGGGTTCCGTCGCCTTGAACCACACCGGCTGCTTCATGCCGGGGACGGCATCCTGCTTGATGCGGAGGTTGGGCAGGAAGAAGCTGTGGAGCACATCCATGCTCTTGAGTTGGACGAGGAAGTCCTCGTCAACCGGGACATGGAGATCGTTGACGACGAACAGATCGTCCTTCGTTCCAAGCGTCTCATCCCGGCCAGGATAGCGGATTCGCCATTCGAATTGACGTGCCACAACCTCGGCGGAGGGAGCGATACGCGGACGACGCATTTTGACGTCGGCCCAGGTGTTCATCTGGTAAATGGCGAGAAAGAGCATCGTCGCCGCCGGGATGATCGTCCACACCACCTCGAGCGTATGGCTGCCTTGGATGTAAGTCGCAGGCTTCGATGAAGCGGCGGCGTCATATTTCCACATGAACCAGAAGAGGATCAGTTCGGTGGCCAGGAAGACGACGCCGGTAAGAACCAGGATGAAATAGAAAAGTCCGTCGATCGCTTTCCCGTGAACCGAGACGTCCTTGGGGAGCCAGTGATCGTAGTACGGCGCGACGATGAAGGTCGCAGCGCCCAGGACCGGCACGAGGAGGAAAAGGATGCTCCAAGCGATTCCGCTCCAACGCCGGCCCTTTGGCAGGCCGTCGGTCCAGGCTTCGCCGGGGAGATTCCCTCCGGAACCGGCATCCCGATCTCGTTTGTCATTCTCCACGGCCGTCTGCTCCGCTGGCTGGGATGATGGGCTGTTTCAGGTGCTGTCGAAAGGGGTTGAGGATTACGAAGACCATCGTGACGCTCCCGGGGATCCGGCACCGTCTGCTGGCTCAAAACCGGTCACGGGCAACCATCGGCCGATCGGCCCCCAACTCGCCATCGAGTTCATACGGGAGCGAGCGGATGTAATTCACGATATGCCAGATGTCCTCCGGAGGGATCGTTCCCTTCGCGGCAGGCATCGGAGCCCCGTTGATGCCGGCATGAATCCGATAGTAGAGGTCGAGCGGGCGCCGCCCTCCGCGGTAGATGCCCAAGCGGAGGTTGCGTGGGGGAATCGTCCGAGGTTCGAGGGAGTCGCCGTCGAGAACCCGATGCGCCCGATTGGCCCACGACTTGTCGTCGGTGCCCACGACCTCCTTCGTCCATTCAACGATCGACTTGTTCCAGTCGTCGTAGTCGTTGGCCTGACCGTCGCCGAGGGCGGTGGGGCCATGGCACTTCACGCAGTTCGCTTTGTCGCCGTAGAAGAGTTCCCGACCCTTGGCAATCGATGCAGCCAGGTCGATCTCCGGCGGCATTTCCGGGACCGCAATGAGGGCATCGGCCGCTGTTTTCCACTTCTCGGCGACTGGCTCGAGGACTTCACCGACGAGGAACTCGCGGGTTTCGGGGAGTTTGCCCTGGGCATCGTCGTCGAGTTCGAAGTACGCCCGAATCAGACCGAGTTCGGTCTCCCCTCGGATCGAGAGATACTTGACATACTCGACGAGAGCGTCGATCTGCGTTTCGCTGAGGAGCGCGAACGAAGGCATCGAGGTGCCGGGGATCCCTTTCTTGAGGATCCTCGTCAGGTCCGCGTGCGTCGGTTTGTCGGCCCGTTCGGTACTCTTGAACTTGAAGATCCCGGGGCGGTAGTCGCGGGGATAGGGATTCAGAAACGCGGCGGTAGGACCGAGGGCGTCGCCGGTGACGCCGTGGCAGTGGGCGCAGTGTTCACGGTAGAGGCCGTTCTTGCGACCGACGATGTCGCTGCGGACAGGGCCGGCGGCGAGGCGGAGTTTCGCCTCGTCGAGACCACTTTCTGGCAAGGCCACCGGGTCATCCGGTGTTCCGAACATTGCCGTCAGCAACGTCGCCACCTGACGCTCCTGGTCAGGGGTCAGTTTCTGTTTGGTCGCCTCGACCATGTTGAGGCGGAACCAGGCCGGAGGGGTGGCACCGCATCCGGTGGTCCCGATCACGACCAGAAGTACCAGGACGATCTTGATGCTCCACGCCGGGACATGGCCCCGGGTGCGATCGACGTCGGCGGGAGTGGTGGGATTCATGGTTGTGGGATGGAGGGGGCGGAAGAAGATCAACCACCGAGGGCGGCCACGGGTACCTCGAGCGTGCCGATGTCCTTGACCTCGTCGGCTTCGATCATGACCTGAAATCGACCCTTCGGGGTCCACTTGAGTTCCGGTTTGGCAAGGCCCAAGGCACCGTTGGGGCCCGTCGACCGTTCATGCCAAACCTGAAACTCGAGCATTTCCCCGGCCGGAAGATCGGGAATCGTGAAGGAACCGTCCGTGGCACTGACGCCGACGTAGCCGTCCTTGCGGAAGACGGCGTAGGCCTTCATCCACGGATGAATGTTGCAGGTCACCATCGTCGGCATGCCGGTTTCGGCTTCAGGCTTAAAGAACGTGCCGCCGCCTGCAGGGATCAACTGATTGAAACTCGTCCCGGCGATGTTCGTGTTGTGGCCGACCGGATCGCTGTTGTGAACATCGATCGACTGGCCAACCCTGGCCGCGAACACCGGCGTAATGAACTCACACTGCTTTTGATCAAAGACAACAGGCGCCGTAGGGGGAGTCGCCTCCTTCACCCGGCTCGATTTGCGGACGAACACCACGACGTTTGCGAGCCCCTTCGAGGAGGGGTCGACGAGCAGCGATCGATCGAGAAGTTTGACCCCGTCCTTCGTGCAGACTTCGGTGTCCTTGTCGACGACGAGCGCCTTGGCCTCCGCCGGGACGCCTGCGAACACGAACCGACCCTTGAGCGTCCCCCAGCCCGTGCCGGTCGCCGTTGCCTCGGAGCCTGTCTCGACAGCGGCACCCGCCGAGGTCACCAGTGACGCGCGAACACGATCAGCGGCGTCCGTGTCAACGACCGGTTGACTGACGCGCCCATCGCCACACCCGACCCCGAGGGGAACGAGCATGAGGGCTAGTCCTAGCTTGGCTGCGGCGCCGCGGGCGCGCCGAGGACGGGAGGTCTCGACGGCCGAAGCCGATCGCTCACTTCTTGAACAGGTTGGCATCGAGCACCATCTCCCCGAGGTCGTTGTCGCCGGCGGCAACCTTGATCTTCTTCCGGCCCTTGGCGATCTTCTCAGACTTTCCCTTGACGCTGATCTCGCCGATGTAGCCGGCCTTCTCGTGCCAGAGTTGCAGTTCAATGTCACCGGCGGGAAGGTTCTTGATCTCGAAGGTGCCATCGGCAGACGAGATGGCCGCGTAGGGGTTTGGTCGGACGAGCACCCAGCCCTTCATCCAAGGGTGGATGTTGCAGGTCACCTGGGCAGGAATTGCTTCTTCGGCCTTGAACGTCAGGTTCGACTCGGCGCCGGCGGCGATCAGGCTGTTGGACGGAGGATTCTTGAGCGTCGCAATATTGCTGTTGTGACCGACGGTGTCGGAGTTCTTGAGGGTCAGCGGCTGGCCGATCTGAACGAAGGCGATGTGTGGCTCGAAGCGGCAGTCCTTGTTGTCCATCAACACAGGGGTCTTCGCACCGGCAGCATCAGGATGGACTTTGACGTCCTTGTCGCGAACGAAAACAACGACGTTGGCAATGCCCCCGTCAGCGCCGACGGTAAGTTCCTCGTTGAGGAGTTTGTGCTTTCCACAGACTTCGACGTCCTTGTCGGCCTTGAGTTCGGCCGCCGTCGGAGCAGCGCCGCCAAACTTGAAGCGGCCCTTGATCGTGCCCCAGTCGTCGGCCACGGCGACCTGGGACGCAAGCAGAACGGCCAGCGTGGCCGAGGCGCCGATGGTGGAACGGATTTTCGTGGATCGACGGATCATGGTGGGTTCTCCGGAGCGGATCGGTCGGGATTGTGTCGGGGACGATTACTGACCGCCGGTGACCGCGATCGTGCGATCGACGCCGGGCTGAGTCGGATCGAGCAGCGTCACGCTGCCGGTTCCTCCAGGAATCGTAGGCGCTGAACCGTCGGCGGGGCGAGGAATTGGTTTGTCAGGCGCCGGATCGATCGATGCCGCCGGGGGGGCAGCGGCAGGGTCCACCGCCGGCTGTTGCTTGAAATAGGCGTCGAGAGAGAGGTTCCGCTTTGCAAACCGGTCGTAATGCATGAGCAGATCGGTGAGCGCGTCGAGTTGCTGTTCGCTCGTGCCGTGATAGAGATCCTGGCTGACCGGTTTGTCGAACGGGATGTTCACCGGCATGCCGGTGTAGGGGAGATACCGCTTCGGGTTGGCGATCCAGTTGTGGACGTAATCCGGCCGGAGGCGTTCGTGCACGACCTCGAGTTGAGGAGCCAATGCCTTCGGATTGCCCGGAGGCGAGTAGCCGCCCACGAGGTGGCACTTCACGCAGTAGTTGTTGTTGGTGACGATCTTCATCGCCCCGTCGAGATGCCCCGGGTGCGTTCCTTCGGCCGCGGCCACCGAGCTCTCGTCGAGCCGTGGGTCGTAGACGTACGGGTAGTCGGCGCCGTCGACGGCAGCGAAGTAGTTGACCAAAGCCGACGCCTCGGACGACTGGAAGTTGAACTTCGGCATCCGCAGCACGGCGGCCGGCCTGATCGGCCCGGGATTGAGGAGGAACTTGTGCAGCCAGCCGGATTGCACTTTCTTTCCTTCGCCCACGAGCGGAGGCGGGAGCCAGCCCCACGCGTCGTCGGGCTTCACGTTGGGATTGATTTCCTTCTCGTCTGCGATGACCACCGGGAAGAGGAGACGGGCCAGATCGCCGCCGTTGGCGGGATAGTGGCGACCGGCTTCGAGGGCCTCGTTGGGCACCATCACGTTCGGTCCGCCGACGATCCTCGGCGCGCCGTCGATGAGGACGTCCTTCCAGAGCATGAACGGACGGTGCGGCACTGCCTCGGCGTCGTCTTCTTCGATCGGTACGCCGTCTTCATCGACATACTGCGGCTTTCCCGTCTCCGGGTTGATCGCCGGCATTCCGACGAGCGTCGCCCGACGGCGCCCCTGTCGGTCCGTGACGAGGGAATCGGTCACGTTGGCCGGAGTGAAGTGGGGAGAGAGGAACGGATAGTCGGCCGATTCTTGCCCCTCCCCGAGACTCTCGGGGCGGTAGCGGACGTCCCAACGATCCATCTGCAGGGTGTGGCAGCCACCGCAGTTGTACTGCTCGGCGACTTTGAGTCCCGAGAGCCGGGCCTGCTCCCGCTCGCTCGGCGTGTACACGAACTGCGGGGCCGGCGGCTCGGCGACGAGTCCGAGAACGAACGTCATCACGGCTTCGCGCTGAGCGTCATCAAAAGGGAACTTCGGCATCCGGTAACGCTCGTTGTAGCCCTTGTTCTCGGCCTTTTTGTAGTCGTAGCTGCGAGGCGCACGGAGTTTCTGCCAGAGGAAGCCCTCCCGCTCGTGGGCGAGGAGTTTCTCGAGGAAGAACCCTGTGTCGGGGTCGACCGATTCTGGGGTGACATGAGCCCCTTCAGGTGCGGCGTATGCCAGATCGGAATCGAGGCCGTCGGCGGTGGCCTTCGTCGCATGCCCGTGAGCATCTCCGTGTTCGGCGCCTTCGGCACCGACCGCATGGTCTGTTGGCGCTGTGTGGCCGCCGTGGGCCGAGTCAGTGCCATGGCCCCCATGGCCACCATGTTCTTGGGCGAGCTGATGCAGGACGAACTGAGAAACCTGTTCAAAGGCGATCTTCGACGAATCTTTTCGACCCCAGTCGGCAAGCGCCGCACCGGCGGCCTTCGAGTCCTCGAAGCCGGGGATGTCATGGCAGCCGGCGCAAGCGAGCTTCGCGATCGTCTTCTTCCCTACATAGTCGAGGAGTTTGGCGTCACGATTGGCTTCGGTGACGTCGAGAAGAATCCGCTCGTCCCCTTGGATCGATGCCATGTCCTCGCCCAATCCGGTGGCAAGAACGTTGCGGGCCCGCACCTCAGGGAACCGGTCCTTGAGATACATCAGCGCCAGTTCTTCGGTCGCTGTCCGCTCCGCGTCGGTCAGCGACGTGGCGGAGGGCACATCGGTTGCCTTCCATCCTTCGGTCGATGCCAGCAGATAAGCGGTGGCGTCAGCGGCCGGGTCGCTCACGCTGCCGTCAGCTTGCTTGACCGGCTCGAGGAGAACATTCGGCATGACCGTCCGCGGGTGGTAGCGAGCGGGCTCGCGGAGCCAACTGTAGAGCCATTCGCTACCGCGCGGATGGGAGGCGACCTTGGCACCG
>CAJBCV010000525.1 GCA_903951635.1 uncultured Planctomycetaceae bacterium | reverse complement strand
GACGCGTCACGGTGCCGATCGAGGCCGAGAGGGTGACCTCCGTTCCGGCGTCGGTCGCCCCCCAGCCGCCGCTGGCGGTGATCGCTGCGCCGAGGGTCCCGGAAACGGAGGCGAGGCCGGCCGTGACCGTCGGAGGGGTCGCGACGGGAGCGTCGTTGTCGGTGATGAAGACGATCTCGGGGAGTACGTAGGCCTCGCTGTAAGCTGGGTCGGATGTGCTGATCTGATGGTTCACATACGCGCTGTGCGGCCCTTCGATCAGACCGTCATCGACGGCGGTCACACGCACCGCCTGTGGCAGATTCCAATTCGCGGGATTGAACACGAGCGACCCCGTGCCGTCGGTCGCCTTCACGGCACGCACCTGCCCGTCGGCAGGTGCCAGGGTGATCGTCACTTCTCCCGCCGGCTGACGCATGAGGACCAGCGAGTAGGTGTCGCCGGCGTTCCCTTCGGTAACGTCCGTCTCGCCATCGGTGGGGAGGATCATCACGGCTGGAAAGTCGTTGTCGACGATGTTCACGAGGACCGAGGGCAAGCCCACGCCGTCGTAGGCGGGGTCGGCGCTGCGTGCCACGTGCCGCACGGTCGATCGGTGCAAGCTCTGCTCGGTGGAGTCGTCGACGCCGTGGACGACGACCGCTTGGGGGATGTCCCAGGTATCGGGGGTGAAGCGGAGGCTCGTGGCCTGCGGGGCGGCAGCCGCAAAAGCGGAGAGTTGCTGCGGACGAACGACGAGATCGACGAGCACATCGGCGGTGGGACGCTGGCGGAGGGAGAAAAGATAGGAATCGTCGATCCCTGACTCGCTCACCGTCGTGGTCCCGCCCGGTTCGACGATCACGCCACCGGCTCCGCTCGGATTCTGGACGGCGTCGAGATCGGGATTGAGATCAAAATGAATCTTCCCCGCGCCGGTCTCGTCCCATCCGCGAAAGTCGAGGTGTGACTGGAGAAGATAGCCGGCTCCCCCGGAGCTGAACGTGGCGTCGATCCAGCCGCTGGTCATGTTGTCGAAACCGAACACCCCGTCGATCCCTGGGGCAATGTCAACCACCAGCCATTGGAGTTCGCTCCACCTCAGATCGATCCCTTGGTCTGTGGGCAGATGGACGGAGTCGATCATGTAGACCGGCGCTTCCCTCGAGCCTCCCACCCCACCGACCGATTCGGTCCGCGTGTACCCGGTGTCGGTGGCATCGAGCACGCCATCCCCGTTGGAGTCGAGCCCGATCGCCATCGCGACCGCTGTCGAGATGATCGTCACCTGGGCGCCGGTGTCGAACATGAAATTGCCGGTCACAACCCGGCTGCCGTGGTGGACCTCGGCGGTGAAGAAGGGAATGTCGGCCCAAACCGGCGCATGATCCCCCGCGATCACCTCAGCCTCCGGCGAGAACGACACCCGATCGTCGACGGAAATCGAATACCGCGGTCCGGCCGGCGCGGGGAGCTCCGCCGAAAAATCCGCAGCCATGAGGAAATTGCCCTCGGCAAACGTCAGCCAGGGGGTGAAGTCGAGGGTCGTGACCCGGCCGGTCATCGCCGGCATGCCGACGATCCCGAAGGGCCCGAACATGCTGACATCGCGCGTGGCGTCGGAGATGATGCGCGTGTCGACGATCGTTTGGCGGACACCGCTGGTGCCGGCGAAGTCGAGTTGGTAGGGCGCCGAGATGTCGAACAATTGCGACCCACCGACCCCGATCTCGTTGAACAAGCCCTCCACCTGGTAAGGGGGAGGGGATTCGTTCATGTCGTCGATGGCTGTCTTGAAGGCGAGGATCGTATTGGCGCCGGTGTCGAGGAGCCAACTATTGAAGATGTCCGGGCCGATCGACCGCCCGAAGGCATCGCCGAACTCGACGGTCACGCGCGGCTGGTCGAGCGCGACGTTGTCGCTCGCCCCGAGATCGATGAACGGACGCGGGCCCGTCCCGTCGAGGACGAATCGGCGTTCGAGGGGCTCGACCGCCAAGCGGGCACGACGCCCGGATCCGGCCCGTCGCTCCGTCCCCCGCTGTCGTCGGCAATCCATGGCTGTTCCCCGCAGGTTCACCGTCCGACGGCTCCCGACGTCGGCGTCCGAAGCCCAAAGACCTTCGGAATATACCCATCCTGCGAAGACTGAGCATCGCCACCACGGCCTTTTTGGCAGCGCTGGAACGGTTGCTCGGTTGCTCGAGCGGCTGGCGAAGGACCTCGACCGAGCCGGCCGATTTCGACGGATTTCCCCTGGGGTTGCTTGCCGTAGAGGACCCGAGGCAGTAGCGTCGGGCGCGCCGCGGGGCGGTCCTCGGCCTCGCCACTACCGGCGGCTTTTCGGGCATGCAATCAGCGCTCCCATCGCCGAGGGACTGTCCCTTGCTCCTCAACTCCGTCCCGCCGACCGAAACCGTCTCATCGACGGGGCCGCGCCGGTTCGGCCCCGGGCTTGGCGCTCTGCGGGTCGCCGCGGCCCTGCTTGTCGCCTACGCGATCCTCATTCTCCTTCTCGGGGCCCGTCACGCCTGGCGCGATGGCGACGTCGACATGGGGCATCGGCTCCGCGAATACTCGCTGTTCCGGCGCGGCGTCTATCCCTGCCACGCCCTCGAGGCCGATCCCGAAGGACGAAAGGTCTACAGCGTCTATCCCCCGTACGCCTTTCCCCTGTTGATGCCTTTCTTCGAGCCCGAGGGACGAGTCCAGGGAAGGGTGATGACCGAAAGCCTTTCCGTGGCTGGCTTGATCGTCATCGGGCTCTATGCCTGGCGGCGGTTCAGGCCCACGTCCGGGCCGGCAGTCGCCGCCGTCGCCGCCACCCTGGCGGCTGCCATCGCCGGCAACGGAAATGCGTTCGCGCTGGGGCAGTTTTCGATCATCTGCATGGGTCTCATTGCCCAGATGCTGATCCTGCTTGGCAGGGGCAAGCCCACCCTGGCGGGGATTTGTTGGGCACTGGCGATGGTCAAGCCCCAGATCGCGCTGTGCTTCGCGCCGCTGTTCCTCGTCGGTGGGAATGCCCGGGGACTCATCAGCGGGGTCGGCGTTCTCGGCATCCTCAGCCTCGCTGCCTGCGAATGGACCGAGGTGCCGCCCCGGGCGGTCGTCGATCACTGGCTCTTCCGTTCAGACTTGAACTTCAACGGAGACGCGGGGGCCCCCAGGGTCATCGCCGCCTGGACGGGAATCTCGCAGCGGCGACTTGTGGGGATAGGGCTGGCCACGATCGCCGCCATGGCTTTGGCCGTGCGCCGGCGGCTGGGAAAGCGGGGGGACGTCGACCTCCTTGCGCTGGCCGGAACGCTCGCCGCGATCGGAGTGTTGGCATTCTATCACCGCCATTACGACTACATCATGCTCTGGCCGACGCTGCTTGCCGCCTTCGCCGTCGCCGACAGGCGGCGCGATAGGGCTTCGGTAGCGATTGCCGCACTGATGTTCGTGTCGCTGGTCATTCCGGAGCGTTGGTTCAAGGGTGTGCCCTGCCAATTGCTCGTCCGCAGCGCCATCTGGGGCCTGACCGGGCTGTGGGCGTTGGTCACGTCGCTTCCCGCGCAGGCGAGTTCCACTCCCGGGGGTGAACCGTCCGGTCAATCCTCGTCTTCCTCGTCCGATCCCACGGCCCATTCGGGATAGGGCGTGCCGCTCCCCTTGCGGGCGTGCCAGAGAATCCTGTTGAGGAGATCTTCGGGGGCCCGGTCGATCTCTTCGAAGTTCATGCCGTCGCTCGCGAGGGCGCCATCCCGCAGCAGCGGGTCGCGGATCGTCTGTGGCGCGGCGTTCATCCGATCGAGCGGGATCGTGACGTCGACGTGATCGAACGGCGTCACGTCGGCGGTGTCGGTGAAGCAGTCGAACATCGGCGTCGCCGAGGCGTCGAACTGGTTCATCGGACGCATACCGAGGATTTGATGGATCGTGCGCAGAACGCTCGTCGTGTTGTACTGTGTGCCCACGATCGCCCCGCGCCTGGCATAGGGGCTGGCCACGTAACAGGTCGTTCGGTAGCCGCTGACGTGGTCCCAGCCGGCCTGGGGATCGTCCTCGATCGCGAAGATCGCCATCTTCGGCCAGAAGCGGCTGTGTGAGAGCGCCTCGACGATCCGGCCAAAGGCGAGATCGTTGTCGGCCATGCAGGCCTCGGGCGTGGGGCACTTGGGCGCGGTGCCGCTGGTGTGGTCGTTCGGAAGGCAGACGATGACGAGATTGGGATACTCTCCCCGGGCCTCGAATTCGGCCAGTTCCTTGATGAAGAAATCGGCGCGGAACTGGTCGGGGACGCTCATGTCCCACCCGACCGCCTCCGGCGGCGAGAACGGCCGGATCGACTCGATCGCCGGCTCCGAGCCGAAGATCACGTCCCCCCGCTCGACCCCATCCCGCCAAGCCCGGAAGCAGGCACTGAAGTCGGGCGTGCCGGTCCGGGTGGGATCCTTCCACCGGACGCGCGGCTTCATGAACTCGCCGTAGTTGCGGATCGTCCGACCATGTTCCAGCGCCCGATCCCAGATGAATCCGGCCGAAGACCAGGCCAGCGCGTCCGATTCGCCATCCCCCATGCCGTCGGGGTAGCTCCGCGGAAAACCGGCGAAGCTTCGTTCGATGTAATCGTTGGCCACCGCCGAGGTGCTCCAGTTGTGGCCGTCTGCGGAGAGGATGCCACAGCAGTAGGTGTTGTCGAGGAGGACGAACTGGCTGGCGATGGCGTGGTGGTTGGGGGTGACGTCCGCTCCGAAGACGCAAAGATCCGCCCGACCGTTCCCCCGGGGCAAATCGCCGAGAACCTGATCGTAGGTGCGATTCTCCTTGATGATGTAGACGACATGCTCGATCAGGCTCGGCTCCCCGATCCGCTCGGGCACGGCCCGAGCCGGCGTGTCGGCACGCGAGGGAAGGAACGCTTCCCGGATCGCCGCCGATCGCATGTTCCGCGCCGTGATCTCCGACCACACCTCGAGCGTCTCCTCGTCCGGCAGCGGAACGAGCGAGACACTCCCGTGGTAGTGGTGGGAATTGAACCCCTCGCTCCCCCTGTGCTTCTTCGGCGCCCCGGGGAGCCCCTTCATGTTGGCGACGATGAGTTGGCCACGCTCGGCGTCGAAGGCGACTCCGGAGGGATACCACCCCACGGGGATCAACCCGACGAGCCTCGTCTCCCCCTTGTCGCTCGGATCCCAAGCAACCACCGCGACCGCATTCTGGGCCCCGTTGCAGACGAACAGCCGTGCTCCGTCGGCGGAAAAGGCGAGCGCCCCGGGTTGCGCCCCGAACAGATCCGCCGGCGTCGACTTCGTCCACACCGTCCCGACGACCGTGCCGGTGGCCGCGTCGAGGATCGAGAGGGTGTCGGCCCCGGCGTTCGCGCAGACGACGTGCCGCTGGTCGGGGCTGACGACCAGCGCCGATGCATGCAGACCGACGATGGCTTCGGTGGCGTCCCCGGTGGTGAGGTCGATGACGCTCACGCTACCCTCGCTGGCGACATGCCGGACGGGATCCACCCGAACCACCGTCCCCTTGCCGGCCGGGCCGACGATGTCGGCGGGTCCCGGACGCCGCCCCCCCCAGTTGCTGACGAACGCCTTGCCACCGACGACGACCACATCGAACGGCGCCACGCCAACGTCGAAGGATCGCCGATGCTCTCCGCTGGCGGCGTCGATCTCGTGGAGACGGTTGGAGAGATTGCCGCAGACGTAGAGGCGACTTCCGTCGACGCTCAACGCCAAGCCGGCCGGGATCTCGTCCTGACGCTGAGCGAGGCCGGTGGGAGGAAGCGGAATTGCGTGCGAGGGGGCGACGACACCGTCCTTCACGGCAAACACCTTCACCGACCCGTGGACGTTGCTCATGTAGAGTCGCTGGCCGTCGGGGGCGAAGCAGAGGCCGGTGAAGCTCTCGATCGCCTTGGCATCGGGCTTGAGGTTCCGCTCGGTATCGGCAGGCGTGATCGCCTCCGCAGCCGCAGGCTGCACCCGCTGCAGCACCTCACCGGAAGCCGGATCGATGACGACGATCTCGTTGGTCTTTCCCGAGGTGACGGCCAACTTCCCATCGGGCGCAAGCGTGATCGCCTGGGGGCGGAGGCCGGGGAGTTCGACCTGCCGGCCCATCGGGGTGAGAACCTGATTGACCGGCGTCACCGTCCGGTCACCGGCACCGCGACCGACCGGCTCGGAGATCGGGCCGGGCGCTTTCTCCGCGGGGGCTGGGCCGTCGGCCACGACGGGCAGGAGAAGCAATGAAGAAAAGACGATCGCCAAGAGCGGAGTGGTATTCATGGGGGAAGAATACCGCGCCGGGCCGTGGAGCGATTCACATCCGAGGGCTACACTCTTCCCCCATGAACTCTTCTGCCGACCCCTTCCACCGGCTCCAGGGGCTCCTTCACCGCCCCGTGTCGACGCGCCCGGATTGGCTCAAAGCCTGGCGGAACGAGGCCCAATACCTCCTCGTTCTCGCTCGCCGGGCGAGCGACGACGAGGACGACGAACTCCTCCAGGAACTCGAGGATCAGGCCAACGACATGGCCGCCATGGTCGAGGCAAAGCTCGCCGCTGAAGGACTCTGACGGCCTTGGGAACGGCTCGAGGCGCGGTCTTCCCCTCGACGGCGACGCTTCGAGCCCCGGTAGACTCTTCCGCGGGGCGATCGCCACGCTTGCCTCAAATCCTCTCTCTGCCGCCTCCCGTCGGAATCCCACCATGTCGAAAACCGAGTCCGCCCGCTTTTCGCTCTCCCGCCGCAGGCTTCTCCGACACGCTGCCGTCGGAGCGGCGACGGTCGCCACAACGCGAGCCACGACGGGGCGTGCCGAGCCTGCCGACGACCGACCGCTCAACTTTGCCTGCATCGGCATGGGGGGGCAGATGCGTGGCTACCTCCTCCGGGAGCTGGCCAAGCTCGACCAGCGGGTCGTCGCGATCTGTGATGTCGACCGAAAGCAGTTGGAGACCGCTGGCAAGATTCAGGAGCTCGCCGGGGCCCGGGCCTACTCCGACTACCGCGCGCTACTCGCGGAGGAGTCGGAGGTGGATGGCGTGATCATCGCCACTCCGGACCACTGGCATGTGCCGATCTGCCGGGCCGCCCTCGAGCGGGGAAAGCATGTCTATTGCGAGAAGCCGCTGGCGCACTCGGTGGCCGAATGCCGGGCGCTGGAAAGGCTGGCCCTCGATCACCCCGGCCTCGCCACGCAAACCGGCAATCAGGGCTGCTCGACGGAGGGATTTCGGCGGAGCTTCGAGGTGGTGCGATCAGGGCTCCTCGGACCGATCCGCGAGGTCCATGTCTGGCATCCGGCCCATGGCTGGCCGAACGGGGTCGATCGCCCT
>CAJBCV010000524.1 GCA_903951635.1 uncultured Planctomycetaceae bacterium | reverse complement strand
TGAACCTCAACAACACCTCGATCGCCACCAGCCAGACGGTGAGCGTGACCTCCTTCACCGTGACCGAAGGCAACGCCTGATGGCTGACAACGTCGGCTATACACCCGGCGCGGGCTCAAAGGTCGCCGCGCGGGACGTCACCTATTCAGGTGAGGCCGCCCTGGCGCAAGCCGTCGGCCTGGTCACCTTCGCCGGGGCGGATGACGCCAAGACCGCGACGGACGTTTCCACGACCAACCCCATGCCGGTCGCGGACGCCAACTCCGGCAACGTCCTGCTCCGTATCCTCCAGATGCTCATGGCCCCGCTGGGCTACGACAAGTCGCTCAGCAGGCAGCGCGGCACGGTGGTGGTCGAAAGCGGCACGATTGGCGCGGTCACAACGGTGGGCACTGTGACGACCGCCACCACAGTCGGCACGCTGAACAACATCTCGGCCATCGGCGGCTACTCCGCGCAGATGCAGATCATCGACGCCAATCGTGCCGCTTGGGCTCTTTCCCACCGCTCGCGGATTACTTGAGGATCAGAGATGGCAAACACATTCAAAAAGGTCATCGACGCTCAGGTCTGGAGGCAGGTCACCCCTAGCCCCAACGCACACACCGCCGCCTCGTCGATGTGTTCCGACCTGCGCTCCACCATCCTGCGGAACCCCTTTGTCTACAACCTGATCTCGGCCTCGATCCTGCACCGGTTTAACATCATCTCGAAGGGCTGGCAGACAATGGCGTCTCCCGCCTTGGCGGGCACGTTCGGCGCGGGATCGACCACCGCCTTTGTCCCGTCCCTTGGGCTGGTCGGCACCATTGCAGCAGGCGCGACGACGACCTCCGTGGTGGTCTCAACGGCCTTCCCGACCGCTGTCGGCGTCAACATGCTCGCAAACCGGGGTGGCTCGGGCGACAAGGGCTTCAAGCTTCGGATTACCGACACCACGGCGGGAAAGGTCGAGGAGCGGTGGATCGTCGGCAACACGGCGGGCACAGCCCCGACCATCAACGTCGATACCGCCTTCACCTTCACGCCCGCTTCAGGCGCTCGCTATGAAATCCTCGCCGGTCGCCTGTTCATGCTCTCGGCGGGAACGATCGGGGCGAATATCTGGCGCTCGTTTGAGGTCGCGGCCAATACCCTCTCGACCGGCCTGACTACGACCAACCTGCCCGCCACCATCGCCACGGACAGCGCAATCGTCGTGCTGGATGAGCAATACACGCCCTACGACATGGCTCCCGGCGAAGGCATGGTGAAGGGCTCATTCACCTATGACACCGGCCTGAGCGCGCTGGCGGCAACGGCTTCCGGGGCCTCAACCCTAACCGGGCAGGCGACCTTGGGCGATGCGGTCGTTCTGGCTAACGAGTATCGCAACTTCCAGATCAGGATCGTGCAGGACACCGTGACCCCTGCGGCGGTCGGCCAGCGGCGGATTATCGCCTCGCATACGGTCGGAGCCTCGCCGGTTTATACCCTGGGCACGGCTTGGACGACGCAGCCTTCGTCCTCGGCCAAATACGTCATCGAACTGCCCAACCTGATGCTGATGCGGTCGAGCGGATCGGCAAACGTGTTCACCTACAACTACGGCGATGCGGCGGTGAACAATGGCACCAACAGCATCGCGGCGGGCGCGTGGTCCATTACCTATTTCGGGGCGGCCGGTTCGGCAAACGCGGCGGGCGGCGTGTGGGCTCCGTCGTTCGGCATCCAGCCCGATGTGGCCCGAAACGCCCGCCACAGCTTCAACTATTTCTTCCGGGGCTCGGCGGGCAGCCTCGACCTTCTGGACATCGCCGGTTCGATCACCGGGACTTGGAGCGCGGCGATCACTTACGACGGCAGCACCACGAACCTGGGCACCGGAACAACTGGCTGCTACGCCCCCTTTGAGAACGAAGGCCGGATGTTCTACCTCAACGTCTACGTCGCTTCTGCGGCAAACCAGTTCTACCGCTTCGACGTGCAGAACCGGGTCCTCTCACCCTACACCAACACCGACTTCATCCAGTCGGGCACGGCGGCCCTCGGAGGGCGCATGGCGGCTTACTGCGCGATTGACGGCACGGACAGATACAATGTCGTCCTACTCCAGTCGCACCTCTCAACCGTCTGTCAGGAACTGGTGGTGCTGGTGTGACCGTCTCTGACCTCATCCGCCTGATGGCGAACAAGCTGGCAAACCTGAACGGGCAACGGACCACGGCAGTTGTCCACGGCGACGTTGAGCAACTGGTTGCCCTCGACGCTCAGATTGCCGAGACACAGGCCACTCTGGACCAACTCCGCTCCCTCAACTGAGCGCCTGAACCGGAGGGCGCTCCATGCTGCTGACCCTTCTCAGCCCGCAGGGTGCGGCTCCTAGCCTGTCGGGCTCGGCCTCCATCACGGAGGCTCCCGACACCCTCGACGCGCTCGGCCAGGTCATTGTCTCCGGCTCGGCGGCGATCACCGAAGCGGCGGACACCGTCTCGGCTACGGGATCGGTCGTTGGCGGCTCTGTAACGGGCGATGCGGCCATTCTGGAGGCCGCTGACGCCGTTTCTGCCTCCGGTGCAGTCCTTGTCGCCGGCACGGCCTCAATCACCGAGGCGGCGGACTACACGGACGCGGCAGGCGGGGTGCTGGTCTCGGGCTCTGCGGCCCTGACCGAAGCCCCGGACACGCTCTCGGCCAACGCCGGGGCGCTGGTCTCCGGCTCGCTGGCCCGCACGGAGGCCCCTGACACCGTCTCGGCGTCGGG
>CAJBCV010000523.1 GCA_903951635.1 uncultured Planctomycetaceae bacterium | reverse complement strand
GCATCACCACGAGGCTGCCCCACGCTGCGACACGAAAGAAGGAGCGGGGAAAAGGCATCGAACGGACCCCCGTGGGGAGCGATCCGCAGCCGCTCGGCCCGGATCCCCCGAGCGACCGAAAGGCTGCCGATCGGCAGCAGGGTAGGGGGGGCACGGCGGGCACAGCAAGGCGAATCGGGGATCCAGCCCCGGGCCGGGCCGGCGGGAATCACGCCACCGCGTGCGCCCCTGGACCGCTTGGGGGCCTCGTGGCTACTTGAACCTGGCCAGCACCAACGAGGCGTTGTGCCCTCCGAACCCGAAACTGTTGCTCATCGTGATGTCGACGCGTGCCTCACGGGCAACCCGCGGAACGTAGTCGAGATCGCAATCAGGATCGGGATTCTCGAGATTGATCGTCGGAGCGATCACGCCGCGGGCGAGCGTCAGCGCACAGACCACGAGTTCGATGCCACCACTGGCCCCGAGCGTGTGCCCGAGTTGGCTCTTCGTGCTCGACACCGCCAGCCGAGAGGCGTGCGGGCCAAACACCCGCTTCATCGCCACCGTCTCGGCCTTGTCGCCGAGCGGGGTGCTCGTGCCATGCGCGTTGATGTACTCGATCCGCTCGGGTGAAAGCCCGGCATCCTCGAGCGCCAAGGACATTGCCCTTGCTGCCCGCGTCCCTCTTCGTCGGGCTGCGTGATGTGGCCGGCATCGCCGCTGGCCCCATAGCCCATCAGCTCACCATAAATCCTCGCGCCCCGGCGACGGGCATGCTCGAGTTCCTCGAGAACCACGACACCGGCCCCCTCGGCAAGCACGAAACCGTCTCGTTCGGCGTCGAACGGGCGGCTCGCGCGCTGGGGGTCGTCGGTGCGGAACGACAAGGCGCGCATGTTCTGGAAACCGGCCAAGCCCATCGGCGTCAGCGCCGCCTCGCTCCCGCCGGTGACCATGACGTCGGCATCACCGTTCTGGATCGACCGCAGGGCGCAGCCGATCGAGTTTCCGGCGCTGGCGCACGCGGTGGCCACGGCGAAGTTCGGCCCCTTGATGCCGTACATGCTCGAGACATGACCGCTGCCGGAGTTCACCATCAACTTCGGGATGGTGAACGGCGAGACCTTGTCGATGCCCTTCGTGAGCAGCCGCTCGTGCTGCGTCTCGAACTCAGACAGGCCGCCGATTCCGGAGCCGATCACGACGCCGCAGCGGTACGGATCCTCGAGGGAGAAATCGATCCCCGAGTCGGTCACGGCATCGGCGGCCGACGCCATGGCAAACTGCGTGAAACGATCGAGGCGTCGCAAATCCTTCGGATTCGCGATTCCCTGTTCCTCCGCCTTCCAGGGGACCTCGCCGGCGAACTGGATCTTGAACCCGCTCACGTCAAACAACGTGATCGGGCCAACCCCACTGTCCCCACGGACAAGGCGTTCCCAAAAGACTTCCAATGGCCGGCCCAGGGATGTGACCACCCCGAGGCCGGTGACGACCGCTCGGCGTTTCATGGAGCCCCGTCAGGACTGGTGCTTCTCGATGAACTCGACCGCCTGACCCACCGTTTGGATCTTCTCGGCAGCATCATCGGGAATGTTGATCTCGAACTCCTCCTCGAGTTCCATCACCAACTCGACGGTGTCGAGCGAGTCGGCACCGAGGTCGCTGATGAACGACGTCTCGGCGGTGATGTTCTCCTTGCTGACACCCAACTGCGACGAGACGATCTCGATCACGCGATCTTGGACGGAAGCCACCTTATGAATCCTCCCGGCTCGGCACCCCAGGGGGTGACGGCCCAACGGAACAGGGCAGAACGGACGAAAACGCGAGTTTGTGACGCAGCAGTGTCCCGGGGCGACGCGTGCGATCCCAGGAAGTGTCGGGCGATGACGCCCCAGCACTGAAATTGTGTCGCGGGAGCCGCTCCACCACAACCTTTTGGAGAGTGTTTGCGGAGTCGGCGAACCCACACCGGTCAGCCCCACCGCAACTATCGACGGGGATCGGCACGGACGGCGAAGATATACCTGTTCCGCCCCCAGACTGTCCAGACCGAACGAACGCACTTGTCCCCCCAGCCTACCAGCCGAGAGACACCCCTCTCAAAAGTCGCTCCGCAGGGCCCCTCGCGGCTCGCTCGGCGGGGGTTTCTTCAGCCGATCATGCCGCCATCGACGGTGAGGACCTGAGCCGTGACGTAGGCCGACGAGGGCGCCGCGAGGAACAGCACCGCCTCCGCGATCTCCCAGGGCTCGCCGATCCGCTTGGCGGGCACCCGCTTCTTCGCCTCTTCGAGCACCAGCGGCCCCAGAGCGGCAGTCATCTCGCTGGCAACGAAGCCCGGGGCCACGGCATTGACGGTCACCTTCCGGCCGGCGAGTTCCTTGGCGACGGTGCGCGTCATGCCGATGAGCCCGGCCTTGGAGGCGGAGTAGTTGGCCTGACCGGGATTGCCGATCTGACCGACGACGCTCGCCACGTTGATGATCCGGCCGTAGCGTTGCTGCATCATCGGCCGGCTCACGGCCCGCATGAACAGGAAAGGCCCGCGGAGATTCGTGGCGATGACCTCGTCCCACTCCTCGTCGCTCATCCGGGGGAGAAGCGTGTCGCGGGTGACACCGGCGTTGTTGACGAGGATGTCGACGCGGCCGAGCTTGGCCACGACCGCATCGACGACGGCGGCGACGCTTTCAGCCTTCGAGACGTCGGCGGAGAACTCCTCCGCCTGGCCACCGGCCGCTCGGATGGCGGCCGCCACATCGGCGATCTTGGCGGCATTGCGGGCCACCAGCGCGACGGTCGCCCCGTTGGCGGCGAGCGTCTCGGCGATCGCCCGGCCGATGCCCTGGGAGGCGCCGGTGACGATCGCCACCTGCCCCGACAGATCGACCTTCAACCGTGCCGTGGCCCCGTCTTTGGCGTCCGTGGTCCTACTCATGGCATGCACTCCTCGTCGGATGGTGTGGTGTGGTGTGGTGGAGGGCGGGCACGCACGCCCCGCCGATCAGTCGATGACGCCGGAGCAGGGAACGCTCCGATCGATCCGTTTGGCCAGCCCGCGAAGCACGCGCCCAGGACCGACCTCCCAGAGGGAGCGAACGCCGAATCCGCCGCTCTCGCCAGCCGAGAGAAGGCGCTCCATCGAGCCTTGCCACTCGACCACGCCGACGACTTGCCGAGCGAGCAGGCGGCGGATCTCGTCCGGGTCGGTATGGGGCTTGGCGTCGACGTTGCTGACGACGGGAATCCGCGGCGGGCGGATCGGCGTCTGCTCCAGAGCCGCAGCGAGCTTGGCCACCGCGGGCCGCATGAGTTCGGTGTGGAAGGCGCCGGCGACTCCGAGCGTCACGCACTTCATCGCCCCGGCGGCGGTCGCCGCGGCGCGGAGCCGCTCGCAGGCCGCCGAACTCCCGGAGGCGACGACGTTGCCGGGGCAGAGCACATTGGCCACCTCGAGGACATCCTCCCCGCGGACCTCGTCACACAGCCGCGCGATTTGCTCGCGGTCGAGCCCGAGGACCGCGATCATCGCGCCGGGCTGCGCTTCGGCGCAGGCCTGCATGGCGCGGCCGCGGACGTCGACGAGGCGGACGGCATCGTCGAAGTCGATCGCCCCGGCGAACACCAGCGCCGTGTACTCACCGAGCGAAAGCCCGGCCGTGACCACTGCGCCGTCCACCGCGCAACCGCCCGGCTTGTCGGCGTCCCGAGCGCGGAGCACCTCGAGGAGCGCCAGGCTGGTGACGAGGATCGCCGGCTGGCTAACGGCCGTCGTGTCGAGGGACTGAGCGGGCCCCGAACGGCAGACGGCCGCGAGGTCGTATCCGAGGAGATCAGAGGCACGGGCGAAGAGCCGGGCCGCCGACGGATGACCGTCGATCCAGTCCCCGAGCATCCCCACGGCCTGAGCACCCTGACCGGGAAAAAGGACAGCGACCGCCAGCCCACCGGGCGTCACGGCATCGCCACCATCAACGGGGCGGGCCAACGCTCATTCCTCGGTCTTGAGAACCGGACGGCCCATGTAGTGTCCGCACGTTCCACAGATGTGGTGCGTCGGCACGGCCTTTCCGCAGTTGGAACAGAAGGTCAGTTGACGGGGAGTGAGGAAATCGTGCGCCCGCCGGGAGCGGGTCTTCTGGTTCGATTGGCGGCGCTTTGGAACGGCCATGAAATCACCTTGGGGACCGGGTCGAGTCGAGCCCGAAAATGTAGCCGCACAGGGGGTTGCGGGTCAATCTCCCACTTCGCTCCCCGCTCTCGCCCATGGGCGGCCCACCTTTGGGCCTCATTCGGCCGGCGGCACGCCATTCTCCAGCCCGCGGCTTTCCGCCCGGCTCAAAACAGCCGCGTTTGGCCAAATCCCCCCGGGGATCCGCCAAGATGCTCCTCCCCACGGGGGGTGAGCTTTCGCCCCCGCGGGGTGCGGACGACGAGTTCACAGCGGAGCAGAAACGGCTCGACGTCGTCTTCGAGGGTGTCGGGGGCACTGCTCATCGTGTGGGCGATCGCCTCAATTCCCACCGGCCCGCCGCCGAACACCCGCTGGATCGTCTCGAGGTAGCGGCGATCGAAGCTGTCGAGGCCGAGCCCGTCGATCCCCTGCATGTTGAGGGCGGTGCGGGCGATGGCGAGATCGAGCGTCCCCGCCGCCCGGCTCGTGGAAAAGTCGCGGATCCAGCGGAGCCGGTTGTTCGCCAGACGCGGCGTCCCCCGGCTGCGCTGGGCGATTTCGTCGGCCGTCGCGTCGTCCATTGGCATCGAAAGTTTCGCGGCCGAACGCCGCACGATCTCCGCCAGGTCTTCCGGGGGATAGAAATCGAGGTGCTCACGCATCTGGAAGCGGTCGCGAAGCGGTGCCGAGAGGAGCCCGGGGCGGGTCGTCGCGCCGACGAGGGTGAAGGGGCGCAGCGGCATGTTGATCGTCCGTGCCGCCACCCCATCGCCGAGCGTGATGTCGATGCGGAAGTCCTCCATCGCCGGATAGAGAAACTCCTCGACGGCGATCGGGAGACGATGGATCTCGTCGATAAACAGCACCGAGCCCTCGGCCGCGTTGCTGAGATACGGGAGGAGGTCCTTGGGGGCCGCCAGCGCCGCCCCGCTGGCGATCTGGAGCGTCGTGCCGAGCTCGCGGGGGATGCAGGTGGCAAATGTCGTCTTTCCGAGCCCCGGAGGCCCGTCGAGGAGGATGTGGCCGAGCACCTCCCCCCGTTTCTGTGCGGCATCGACGGCGATCATCAGCCGTTCGTAGACATCCCGCTGACCGACCATGTCGGCCATGCGCGTCGGCCGCAGGGCGCGATCCTCGCCGCTGGGCGTCTCATCGTCGCCTCGGATCGTCGGCTCACGGTAACTGCTCATCTGTCCACGCCTCCCGGGAAGCCGTCAGCCTACCACGCGACCGTCGGTTTGGCGGCACCGGCGGCGAATGGGTGCCGCCGGCGGCGTCCCAGGGCCCCTCAGCGCGGCTTGTGCATCGAGCGGTAGATGATCTCGAGCGCCTCCTGGACATCCTTGACCTTCTTCTTCTCCCCCCGAAGCGTGTCGCAGAGGCGACGGGCATCGGCGTCGGAGTGACCGAGCGACCGGAGGACCTCGAAGGTTTCCGCGAGGACATCCCCGGCAGCGGCGGCGGTGGGCGTGTCGCGGGCCACCAGGAGGGCGAACTTCGGCATCCGGCGGCGGAGTTTGGCGATCATCCGCTCGGCCGTGGCCGCCCCGATCCCCGGCAGGGTGGAGAGGGCGGCGGCATCCTGCTCCTCGATCGCCCGGGCGATCTCCCCGACGGGCCGGACCATCGCTCGGAGGGCCTTGCGCACGCCGACGCCGTCGACCTCGCAGATCAGATCGAAAAACTCCCGCTCCACCTCCGAGAGGAATCCCACCAGCCTGGGGACGAGATTGCCCCGGCCGGGAGTCCCTTCCAGGAACTCGAGGGTGTGGAGGGTGATCGACTGCCCTCCCTTCGTCTGGAGATCACGGCGGACCAACTCCGGCACGAGCACTTCGTGGACCACCGGCCCCACCGTCAATTCGAGCGAGCCGATCTCGACCGCCCCGAGCGTTCCCGTCAGCCGTTTGATCATGCGTCATCCTCCCCCAGAGAAGCGTTCCCTTCGTCATCGCCCCCGCGCTTCCTCGGCGCCCCGCGCGATCCGGTCCGGGGCGGCGCCGGGCGACGCGGGGCGGGCGTGGCCCCGCGGCCGAGCGCTAAACCGCGTTGACGGATCCGCAGGTGCCAGTCGGCCAGCGCCACGGCGAGGGCATCGGCGACGTCGGCCGGTTCGGGGCGGGCGGCGAGGGCGAGTTCCCGTTGGACAGCCGACTGCATCTGTTCCTTGCCCGCTTGACCGCTGCCGGTGAGGAGGCTTTTGACCCGCGCCGGGGGATAATTGTTGACCGACAGCCCGGCCTGGGCAGCCGCCAAGCAGATGACCCCGCGCGCGTGCCCCATGAGGATCGCGGTCCGCGGAAACTTGGCATGCACGAACACCTGTTCGATGGCCATCACCGCCGGAGCGAGGGCCTGAAGGACGTCGCGAACCCCCTCGTGGATCGTCGCCAGCCGCGTCTCGAGCGTCTCCCCGCGCGAGCGGATCGTGCCGGCCTCGACGAGCCGCACGATCCCCCCGCGGCAGTCGATCACACCGTAGCCGGTGACATTGAGCCCGGGATCGAAGCCGACGACGCGCTGCCAGCGAAGAGAGCCATCCCCAACACCGCCGGGCGAGGACGGGCGGGGGGCAGGGGTGGGCGATGGCGGCGGCATCCGGGCAGACTACCCGCCGGCAATCATGCCCCCCAAGGGCAGTTCCAGATCACGATCCGCTCGAGAAAGCAGACCGGAAAACGCAACAGAGAAATACACCCCGCTGGGCTCGAACCAGCAACCTTCGGTTCCGTAGACCGATGCTCTATCCAATTGAGCTAGGGGTGCCCAAGACCGGCACGGACCAAGAATACTCCATGGAGGGCATTCAACCAAGATTGCTCTTCGAGCGACGGCTTTCGCCGCCGTCTTGGCCCCGCGGCGGCTCCCCGGCATGGATCACTTCGGCGGGCGTACCCGGGAAAAACAGGAATCCGTGGTCGTCGACCAAGTAGGCCCCGTCGAGGAGACACGACGGAGGCTGCCGCCCCCCGTTGCCCCCACCGGCAGTGCGGCGGATGCCCGTGGCTGCCACGAGAAACGACGAATCGGCCGCAGTGGCATCCCCCGATACCTCCCCATCGAGCGACTCGAGCCCGAGGCGGGCCCGATCGGCGGCCAGCGGCCAGACCACCACCCCCATCACCACCCTCCCGAGCGACTCCGGACGGGACGTGATTTCGGCATCGACGGCCAGCCGGGAGGGGGGCGTGTTCATCGACACAAGCCCGCCGAGGGCTTCAGGGGCGAAGGCCACGATCGGTTCGATCCCATGGGCTGCCTGGATTGCCATGATCGCACGCCGGGCCATCACGAACCCAGAGAAGTCACAAACCGGGATCACGATCACCTCCGGGAGCCGGCCGACGCGTTCTGAGGGGAGGGCTGCGATCGCCGCCACCTGACCGGGCCGTGCCAACCAAATCGTGGCCCGGAATCGGGCGAGTTCCTCGAGCATCGCCTGGGCCGGGAGCCCGGGCTCGATCGTGGTCGCAGCGATGCCGAGCAACGGCCCGCCGCAGACCCCGAGATGGAAAGCGAGCGGATCGTCGGGCAGCAGCGACGACACCATCCGGTCGTCGCGGCGCACCAGGCAGCCGCCCGCGAAGGCCTCGGCCGTGGCAGCGAGCGCTGCCCAGTCAGGCATCCGAGGATCGGCCGGTGGGCCCGCACCTTGGCTGCGGACGGCCTCGAGGGCCGCGCGCAACGGCCCGGCGCCGGCCGCATGCCGCCGCAGCCAGGCGGCGATCTCCCGGCGGGCGTTTCGCGTCGTCAGCATCCGATCACGGATTCCCCGGGCGGTGAGCTCCTGAAGGGCGAAACGGGCATCGCGGGGGGAACTGCCGACAGGCAGCGGCCGGCCGAACCAGACCGTCAGCGGCCGCCGCCAGCCCCCGCCGACCAGCCGCGGCCACTTGCGGAAAAACCGCCCTTCTGAATAGGAGAGGACACTCCCCCACATTCCGTCGATATGGACCGGCACGATCGGCGCCGAAACCCGCCCCAACACCCAATCGAGCCCACGTTTGAAGCCGAGGATCTGCCCGGTCCGGGAAATCCCCCCCTCGGAGAAGATCCCGACCGCATCGCCGCCCGCGAGGCCGTCTTGCACGCTCCGTAGTGCCTGCGCGATCGACTTTGGCCGGGGGTCGAAGAGGATGAACCGCCACTGGTCGGAGAGCATCCGCAGGAAGCGGCCGCGGATGTTCGGCCCATAGACGAGCATCCGCAACGGCCGGGGGGTGGAGAGGACGAGGACGAATCCGTCGAGCCACGAAAGGTGGTTGGCGACGACCACGGCCGGGCCGGTGGCGGGGAGCCGGTCGGCGTGGCGGACGCGGTAGCGCCATCCGGCATGCACGATCGAGGCGACGAACAACCGCAGTGTCGCGCGGGGGGCGCACCACACGGCGGCGGCAGCCGCCACGACCGAGAGGAGGGCGAAGATCGCGAAAATCGCCCGGGCGGAGAGCATCGGAGGCCCTCCCGCCACAAGCGGCGCCCGCAGCCCACCGTACGCGAGTGACGCCAGGAACATGCCGCTGAAGAGGAGGAGATTGGTCGCCCCGAGCACTCCCCCCAGCCGATCGGGCGGGCTCTTCGCCTGGAGGTAGGTTTCCAGCGGCACGTCGAACATCCCCGCCCCAAAGCCGAGGACCACCAGCCACAGGAACGGAATCCACGCCGCCACGCCGCCGGCCTCGACGAACCGGCCGCCGATGCCGGCCAGCGCCAGGAACGCGATGCTCATGATCAAACCACCGAGCGGCACAAATCCGAGATCGACCCGCGGATCGGCCCCCTCCGGCCGCGCGGCGAGCTTTCCGGTCACGACGCTCCCCGCCCCGATGCCGGCGACGAGGGCCACGAGCAACGGCACGACCTGCGCCTGCGACGCCGCTCCCGCCTCGCTGGCGAACTGGTCGACGTTGGCCTGGGCCACGGCACCGATTGCCCAGAAAAACACGATTCCTGCGGCGGCGGCAGCAAGTTCGGGCTGGCGGACAAGAAGGCTCAGATCGGTCCACGTCCGCGCCAGGGCGTTCCAGGCGGGGGGGGCGTCGGGGGCCGCGGGGGCAAGGTGCGGCATGAACACCGCCGCCGCGAGCCCCGCCAAGGCCGTCCCTCCGAGGAGGAGAGCTGTGGGCCAAGCACGCCCCCAGGCCGAGGCGGCGTCGAGCACCGTGGCGTCGGCCACCCAGTTGCCGGCGGCCGTCCCGGCGAGCACGGCGACGAGCGAAACGAGCGAGAACAGGCCGTTGGCCGACGAAAGGCGCGACGGCGGAACGAGTTCGGGAATCACGCCGACGATCGACGGCGTCATCAGCGCTGCTTGCGTCCCGATCGCCATCACCGCCCCGAGGAGCAGCCACAAGCCCGTCGGCAGCCCGAGCCACGCCTCTCCCCCTCCCATGCCGAAGCCGAGCACGAGGGTCGCTGCCAAGGCGATGAATACCTCGGCCGCTTTGCACCAGCGAATCACCGCTGTCTTCGATTGCCGGTCGGCGAGCGATCCGGCCAGCCAAGAGAAGAGGACATACGGGAGCGACAGCCCGACCAGCCCGATCGTGAGCACGAGGCTGACGCGCCCTTCGTCGACGAGTTTCTTCCCCAACCCGATCGCCAGCCATTTGATGGCATGGTCGTTGACGAGCGTCAGGGCACGGACGACCAGCAGGGGGGCAAACCCGCCCGCCCAAAGTGAACCTTCCGCGGCAGGGGCCGTTTCGAGGCCAGGGCCAGCGGAAGGAGGAGGAGTGGCAAGTGGGCTGTCCACGATGGTTGCTCGGAGGGAGGAAAGAATCCAAACGCCCCGGTCCGGGCTTTTCCAACTCCCGTCGAGGCGACGATCGCGACGAGGTGTCACGAGCAACCGGCCCCGGGGCTGGCGTGCGGCTGGCCCGGCCGTTCCCCCACCCCACAATCGGTTTTCCCCCTCCCATCGCACCAAGGGCCGCGGGAAGACCGGACACGAACGGCCGGAAGACTACCAAAGGTTTGCAAACGCCGTGGCGGGCGACGTATCTTCCAAGGGGAAGGCATGAGGCTTTCCCACCCCCTCCTATGGACCCCTCCGATGACCACCTTCCGCGCCGCTTCAGCCTTGGTTTCCGGCCGTTTCAGCGCGGCTCTCCTCGCGTCGCTGGCCGGTCTGCTCGGCACCGGCTGGGGGGGCCCCGGGGCTGCCGACGCCGTTGCCCAGACGATCGTCTACCGTCCTGTCGTCACCGAGTTCGCCCCGGCGGCCGGGCCTTACGTCGCCAACTACAATCCGTCGGGAAACTACGCCGCCGTGTCGGCGTTCTCTCCCCCGGTTGCTGCGGGGGTCCCGATGGCCGCGATCTCGACCCCGCTTTCCGCGGTCGTGCCCTCGAGCTCCGTCGCCGTTACCAGCTACGCCGTGCCCGCGATGACCACCGTCGCCCGTCCCGTCACCGCCTACTACGCCCCCTCGTACGCCGGTGCTCCGACCTACGCAGCCGCACCGACCGTCGTCGGGTACGCCCCGAGCGCCCAAATGATTTCCCCGCTGTCGGGGCCGGTGGCGGTGACGTCGTACTACGCCCCCACAACGACCGTCAATTACGCCCCGACGACGGTTCTCGCTCCGGTGGCGGTAACGCCGACGGTTCAGGTGGTTCCCACCGCCGTGGCCGTGCCCCTCTACCGCCGGGGATTGTTCGGTGGCCTGCGGCCGGTGCGCGGCGCGTACTGGCCGGCCTACTGACCCTCCACACCGGCCCCGCCGTGACCGCCACCGCCGCATCTGCCCCCGCCCGGCCGCGGTGCTATAGTACCGACGCCTGAGGGATCGACGCCCTCGGCGGACTCGGTCGCTTCGCCGTGTCCTGTGATGGCCCGCTGCCCTCTGGCAGGGTGGCCGATCAAGGTCGTCACGGACAACGGTGGGATGGCAAAGACGGTCAATATCATTGGGGCAGGACCGGGTGGCCTTGGCTGCGCCATGCTGCTGGCCTCCGCCGGCGTCCGGGTGCGGATCCTCGAACGCCTCGCGTTCCCGGGTGGACGGACGAGTACGATCGCGACCCCCGAGGGTTACCGCTTCGACCTCGGGCCCACCTTCTTTCTGTACCCGAGGGTCCTCGACGACATCTTCACCGCTTGCGGACGCGATCTCCGCCGGGAGGTCGATCTCGTCCGGCTCGATCCGCAGTACCGGCTCGTGTTCGGTGCCGGCGGTGAACTCCTGGCCACCCCCGATATCGCGAGGATGGAGGCCGAAGTCGCCCGACTGGCACCGGGCGATGCCGGTGCGTTCACCCGCTTCATGAACGCGACACGGGAGAAGTTCATCCGCTTCGCCCCATTTCTGGAACAGCCGTTCGAGAGCTGGCGCGATCTGGCTAACCCCGATCTGATCAAGCTCATGCCGCTGCTCAAGCCGTGGAGAAGCCTGAACGACGAACTCGGTAGCTTCTTCCGCGACGAGCGGATCCGTCTGGCGTTCACGTTCCAGTCGAAATACCTGGGCATGTCGCCGTTCCGCTGCCCCAGCCTGTTCTCCATTCTCTCCTTTCTCGAATACGAGCACGGCGTCTTCCATCCAATCGGCGGATGCGGGGCCGTCTCCGATGCCATGGCACGGATCGCTCGCGAGATGGGGGTGGAGATCCACTACTCCGAGCCGGTTGAATCGCTCCGCTTCGAAGGCAAGCGGATCGCCGCCGTGAAGACGAGCCATGCCGAATACGCGGCCGACGCCACGGTCATCAACGCCGACTTCGCCCGCTCGATGACAAGGCTCGTGCCCGACCGACTCCGGCGCCGCTGGAGCGACCGGCGGATCGCCTCGAAGCGGTTCTCCTGCTCGACGTTCATGCTCTACCTCGGCATCGAGGGGAGCTACGACGTTCCCCACCACACGATCTACCTCTCGGCGAACTACCGCGACAACCTCGCCGACATCGAGACGCGTCATGCCCTCGGCCCCGATCCCTCGATGTATGTGCAAAACGCCTGCGTCACCGATCCTTCCCTCGCCCCGGCCGGCCACAGCACGCTCTATCTCTTGATCCCGGTGACCCACCGCCACCCCAACGTCGATTGGCGCCGCGAGGCGCCCCGCTATCGCGAAGTGGCCCTCGACCAACTCGAGCGGATGGGGATCCACGGTGTCCGCCAGCGGATCCGCTCCGAGAAGATGATCACGCCGGACGACTGGCAGGATGACTACGAGATCTACCGCGGGGCGACGTTCAACCTCTCTCACGACCTCGGCCAGATGCTCCACATGCGTCCGCACAACCGCTTCGAGGATCTCGAGGGGGTGTATCTCGTCGGCGGCGGCACCCATCCCGGGAGCGGCCTTCCCGTGATCTACTCCTCTGCCCGGATCACGACCGATCTGCTCTTGGACGACCTCGGCCTCGAGGGGCTCCCGCCGGTGTCGCCGCTGACCGATGTCCGTGGTCGCCCCCGGGCACCGGCGGCCGTCTAGTTTTCCGTGGAAGAAGTCATCCCTGACCTTTTTCCACTTTGGATACCCCCGAAAAAGCCGAGGTTTTCCGGGGGTGTCGGCCGCCGCATCCAGCGGCGGGTTACTTTATTCACAGCCCGCCAAGCCGAAGCGTCCACCAGCCGAAGCGTCCACCAGCCGAAGCGTCCACCAGCCGAAGCGTCCACCAGCCGATCGGATATCCCCAATCGGATATCCTCAAAAAAACCGAGCCCGACACGAGCCAAGTGCCGGCGAGAGCCGAGCCGAGGAAGGGATGATGCAAACCGTCAAGGAACAGAATCGGGTGGTGGTGATCGGGGCAGGCCTCGGTGGCTTGGCCGCCGCCTGCACCCTGGCGGCCCGCGGGTACGCGGTGACCCTGTGCGACAAGAATCCGTGGGTCGGCGGGAAGGCCGCGATCCTCTCGGAGCAGGGCTACCGCTTCGACATGGGGCCGACCATCCTCACGATCCCGGGGGTCCTCCGCCGGATCTTCGCCGAGGCCGGGCGGGACCTCGATCAGGCGCTTGACCTCGTTCGGCTCGACCCACAGTGGCGGAGCTTCTTCACCGATGGCTCGACGCTCGACCTCTGCGCCGATGTGCCGCAGATGCAGGCGACGCTCGACCGCCACGCTCCGGGGAGCGGGGCGGGGGAGGGGTATGGGCGCTTCATGGAACTCTCGAAACGGCTCCACCGCATCTCCGACGAATACTTCTTCTGGCGGCCGGTCGGCGGGCTTTCCGACATGTTCGACCCGCGGCGGAGCTTCAACTTCGGCATGCTCCGTGAAGTCATGGGGATGCGCCCGGGGCACAGTGTCGCCGGCACCGTCCGGGCCCACGTGCCCGACGCCCGCGCGGCGCAGATGTTCGATCACTTCACGCAATACGTCGGGAGCTGCCCCGAGTCGTCGCCGGCGGTCCTCTGCGGGATCGCCAACATGCAGTCCCGCGACGGCGTCTGGTATCCACGCGGAGGAACCGGCGCCGTGCCGAGGGCGCTGGCCACCCTCGCGGTCGATCTGGGCGTCGAAATCCGCACCCGCACCGCCATCAGCCGGATCCTCGTCGAGAAGGGGAAGGTTCGCGGCGTCGTCACGGAGCAGGGGGAGACGATCCCGGCGGCCGTGGTGGTGAGCAACTCCGACAGTGTCCGCACCCACCGCGAACTCGTCGACGGCGCCCCGGCCGCGAAGTTCCTCGGCCGACGGAAGTACGAGCCGGCCTGCTCCGGCGTCGTCCTCTATCTCGGCCTCGACCGGCGGTACGAACAACTCCTCCACCACAACTTCGTCTTCTCGGCCGACCCGCACGAGGAGTTCGACTTCATCTACCGCAAGGGGGAGCCCGCGCCCGATCCGACCTGCTATCTCTGCGCCCCGGCGGTCACCGAACCGGAAGTGGCGCCGCCCGGAGGGGAGGCCCTCTATGTGCTCGTGCACACGCCGTATCTCCGCCCCCACCACGACTGGTCGAAGATGTTCGCCCCCTACCGGAAGCGGATCATCGAGAAACTCGTCACCACCGCCGGGCTCGAGGACCTCGAGAAGCACATCGTCGTCGAACGCTTCCTCACCCCGCAGGACATCAACGACCGCTACCATGTTCTCGACGGCGCGATCTACGGCTTGGCGAGCCACGGAAAGTTTCTCGGGGCCTTCAAGCCCTCGAATCGCTCCCCCGACATCGAAGGCCTCTACATGGCGGGGGGCTCCGCTCACCCGGGGCCCGGGATGCCGATGGTGATGATGTCGGGCTGGATCGCGGCCGACACCGTCGACAAGGATCGCCTCATCGAGCCGACCGGCCCGGTGTCGTCGCCGGCCTCCTGCGCGGTCTGACCGGCGCCCGGAGTCACCCGTGAACAGCGACGCCACGGCCCCCCGTGACCACGATGGCCGAGAGCAACTGCCTCCGTTCTCGAGGGTGCTCCACCATTGGTTCATGGTCTACGTCCGTCGTTCGATGCGCCGCCACTTCCACGCCCTGCGGTTGCTCCGCGGCGTCGGCGAAACGCCCGACGCTCCCGACCTCGCCGGGCAACCGGTGATCCTCTACACCAACCACCCCGGCTGGTGGGATCCCCTCGTGTTCTTCACCGTGGCCCAGGAACTGTGGCCCGACCGGCTCAACTATGGGCCGATCGACGCAGCGGCGCTGGGTAAATACCGGTTCCTCGAACGGATCGGGCTGGTCGGCATCGAGCCCGGGACGCGCCGTGGCGCTGCCCGCTTCCTGCGGATCGCCCGCGCGGCCGGCCGGCGTTTGGACGTCATCTTCTGGGTGACGGCGCAGGGTGAGTTCGCCGACCCACGCCAGCGCCCGATGGTCATCAAGCCGGGGGTCGGGCACGCCGCCCTCGGGAACGAACGGGGCGTGATCGTGCCGATGGCGGTCGAGTATCCGTTCTGGAACGAGCGGCTGCCGGAGGCGCTCGTGGCCTTCGGTGACCCGATGCCAATGGGCCCGGAGAGCGGCCTCGACGCCCATGCCTGGAATGCCGTTCTGGCGACACGACTCGAAGCGACCCAGGATCGTTTGGCCCACGCCGCCAGACGCCGCGACCCGGCGCCGTTCCGCACGCTCCTGGCCGGGCATGTCGGCGTGGGGGGTGTCTACGATCTCAGCCGCCGCTGCCGCGCCTGGCTGAAGGGAGAGCGGTTCGATCCCTCGCACAGCGGCGCTTCGCCACCTGCTTCGGAGCCGCGACGATGATCGCTTCATGGTTGGCGTTGCCGGCGCTCGCCCTCGCCGCGCTCCCGGCCGGGCTGACGCTCGCCAACGTCCGCTTCTTCACCCGCTCGCCTCGGCCGGCCCCCGGCGGCCCTGTCCCTGGGGTGTCGGTGCTCGTCCCGGCCCGCGACGAGGCACGGGTTATCGGCAGGCTCGCCGCCGCCGTCCTCGCCAGCCGCGATGTCGACCTCGAGTTGGTCGTCCTCGACGATGACAGCCGCGATGACACCGCACGGATCATCACCGATCTGGCCGCCGCCGATCCGCGGGTCCGCCTCGTCCGTGGCCAGCCACTCCCGTCCGGATGGTGCGGCAAACAGCACGCCTGCTTTCAACTCGCCCAGGCGGCCCGCCACGACATCCTCCTCTTCCTCGACGCCGACGTCGCCCTCGAGCCCGACGCCGTAGCGCGCACCGTGGCCTTCCTCGACGCGCGGGGAGTCGATCTGGCCAGCGGCTTTCCCCGTCAGGAGACCAGCTGCTTCCTCGACTGGCTCCTCCTCCCGCTCATCCACTTCGTGCTCCTGGGCTATCTCCCGCTGGCGATTGCTCGCAGCGACAACCGCCCCGGACTCGCAGCCGGCTGCGGCCAACTGTTTGTCACCCGCCGGGAGGCCTATCGGCGCTGCGGGGGCCATGCCGCCATCAAGGCCTCCCTCCACGACGGGATCAAGCTCCCCCGGGCCTACCGGGCGGCAGGTCTCTCGACCGATCTGTTCGATGCCGGAGACATCGCCCGCTGTCGGATGTACGGCACGAACCGGGAGGTCCTCCGTGGCCTCGGGAAGAACGCCACCGAGGGGATCGCGGCGCCGGGGAGCATCCTCCCCTTCACGCTGCTCCTCGTCGGAGGGGAGATCCTCCCGGTGATCCTCCTCGGCTCCGGCCTCGCCGGCGGATGGAAGGGCTGGCCTGCCTGGGGAGTGGCTGCGACGCTCGCTGCCGCCTTCGCCGCCTGGCTCCCGCGACTGCTCGCCGTGAACCGCTTCGGCCACAGCCTCACAAGCGCCCTGGCCCATCCGTTCGGCGTGGCGGTGTTCCTCGGCATCCAGTGGGTCGCCCTGATCCGCCGGACGCTCGGCCTGCAGACGAGCTGGCGGGGACGGACACTCTCACCCCAGTAGCGGACTGCCGGCCACTCACCCCACGGCGCCCCGGGCGAGGGCCCGTCGCGCCATTCGTGCGGCTGCCTCGGCTGCGGCAACGCTCGCGGCGATGGCCGTCAGGTGCCCCATCTTCCGCCCCGGCCGAGGGGCCGATTTGCCGTAGAGGTGGAGGCTCACCCCCTCCACCGCCAGGGCCGCGTTCCAGTCCGGCTCCCCCAATTCCCAGCAGTCGCCGAGGAGGTTCACCATCGCCGCCGGGGACCGGAGCTTGGTCGAGCCGAGCGGCAGGCCGCACACGGCCCGCACCTGCTGCTCGAACTGGCTCGTCGTCGCTGCTTCGATCGTGAGATGGCCGGAATTGTGGGGCCGCGGGGCGATCTCGTTGACGAGCAGCCCCCCGTCGGCCGTGACGAAAAACTCGACGCACGCAACGCCGACGACGTCGAGCGCTACGAGGATCTTCTCGGCCATCCGCCGCGCGCCGTCGACGGTGGCGGAGGGGAGGCCCGAGGGAACGAGCGAGCCATCGAGGATGTGGTGGCGATGGTGGTTGAGGGAGGGCTCCCAGGTGCACGTCTCCCCGCGGAGGCTGCGGGCGGCGACGACCGAGATCTCGCCGGCAAACGGTACCCACCCCTCGAGCACCAGTTCCGTCGGACCGAGCCCATCCCAGGCGGCATCGATCTCCACCGGGCTGTCGATGCGCCGCTGTCCCTTGCCGTCGTAGCCGGAAGCACAGGTCTTGAGGACGGCCGGGAATCCAATCCTCGCGACGGCAGCGGCGAGATCGTCGCGCGAACGGGCGAACGCATGCGGCGCACAGGGGATGCCGTGGGCGACGAGAAACGCCTTCTCCCGCCCCCGATCCTGCGTGGTGAAGAGGACCTCGGGCCCCGGCCGGACAGGGACGACTCCGTCGAGGGCCCGGGCCGCGGACACCGGCACGTTCTCGAACTCGTACGTCACCGCCGCAAACCTCTTCCCGAGTTCCACCAATCGGGCAGGATCGTCGAGGAGCCCGACGTGGACCCGGTCGCAGTGCCGGGCGGCGGGGCAGTCGGCATGGTCGACGACCGCCTCGACCCGGTAGCCCATCCGCCGGGCGGCGGAGGCGAACATGGCGCCGAGCTGGCCGCCGCCGAGCACCCCGAGCGTGGCCCCGGGGAGAACGGGAGGGCGACCGGCGTCAGGAGGCGGAAGGCTTGAATGGCTCACGCGACTCACCCTTGGCTGGGGCTAGCGAGGTCGTCGGCGAGCACTCGCGCCGTCTGGGCTTCGCGGTATTCCCGCAGCGCTTCGGCGAGGCGATCGTCGTGGAGGGCGAGCACGGCCACCGCCAGAAGCGCCGCATTCGTGGCCCCGGCTGGCCCGATCGCGAGCGTGCCCACCGGAATCCCGGCCGGCATCTGCACGATCGAGAGGAGCGAATCGACCCCGCGGAGCATCGCCGACTCGACCGGCACGCCAAACACGGGGAGTGACGTCTGGGCCGCCATCATGCCGGGAAGATGGGCGGCCCCCCCGGCCCCGGCGATGATCAACCGCAGTCCCCGGGCGGCGGCACTGGCGGCGTAGTCGGCGAGTTTGCCCGGAGTGCGGTGGGCCGAGACGATCTCGCACTCGTGCGCGACACCGAACTGCGTCAACACCTGAGAGGCCCGCTCGAGCGTCGCCCAGTCGGAGCGGCTCCCCATCACGATCCCGACCAGCGGCTTCGCGGAGCGATCGGCGGGGGACGCCGGCGTGGGACGGGGGGTGGCCAAGGGAAAAACCTCCACGGACGAGGCAGGGGAAGGGGGAGTGCCCGACTCGGAAGCGGACCATCTTCCGTTGCCGTCCCGGGCCTTGCAACGGAGCCCCTGCGCCGGGCCGGTTGGAGCGGGGCGGGCTCCCCTGATCGCCCGCCGTGGCCGCCGATTGACACAGCCTCCCCGACGGCTCGACAACAACACCGGATTCGCCGCGCTCCACCGCGGCGATCCTCCCTGACCGCGGAGCGACGACATGCCGATGGACCACGCCCTCCCCGACACGCTCTCCGTCCGCTGGCCCGACGGAACCGCTACGCCTCCGGCCGAGACCGACGCCGCGATCGACCGCGCTGCCGCCGTGCTCCGCGCCGGAGGGCTCGTCGCGATTCCGACCGAGACGGTCTACGGGCTGGCGGGCCTGGCACTCTCCGAGAGCAGCGTCGAGCGGATCTTCATCGCCAAGGGAAGGTCGTCGACCAATCCGCTCATCGTCCATGTCGACAGTGTCGAAATGGCACGGGGCCTCGCCTCGGACTGGCCCGTGGCTGCCGAGCGGATCGCCCGCGCCTGTTGGCCCGGCCCGGTGACCGTCGTCGTTCCCAAGGCCAGCCACGTCCCCGACACCGTCACCGCCGGCGGGCCGACCGTGGCCCTGCGTTGCCCCGATCAACCGGTCGCCCGCGAACTCATCGCCCGACTCGGTGAACCACTGGCGGCGCCGAGTGCCAACCGTTCGCTCCGCCTCTCGCCGACAACGGCCGCCCACGTCCTCGAGAGCCTCGGAGCGAAGGTCGACCTGATCCTCGACGCCGGCCCGTGCGGCCGGGGCATCGAATCGACCGTCGTCGATTGCACGGTGTCGCCGCCGGCGATCCTCCGCCCCGGGCCTTTCTCCGCCGCTGCGCTTGCCGCGGCCCTCGGGGATTCGATCGCCCCCACGTCCGATGCCACCCCCGACGCCGCGTCCCCCGCCCGCTCCCCTGGCCAGGCCGCGCGGCACTACGCGCCGCGGACGCCGCTGGAGATCTCCCCGCGCTCAGCCGAGCGCGTCAGTGAGCTCCTCCGCGCCGGGAAGCGGGTCGGCTGGCTGACGACCCGGGCCGCCGACGCACGGACACGACGGATCGCCACGAGCGCCGAGGTGGTCGTCGTGCCAATGCCGGACGATCCCGCCCCCCACGCGGCAATGCTCTATGCGGTGCTCCATGCGGTCGACAAGCGGTCGCTCGATTGGATCATCGTCGACGAGCCACCGGCCCGGGATGACTGGCAAGCCATCCACGACCGGCTCACGCGCGCCGCCGCTCCCGAACAAGAGCCGGCCGACGACGAATCCCCGCCGCCGGCCTCGGCCTGAGCCACAGGAGTGCCGGTGGCTCACGCCGCCGGGGCGAGGATTTCTCTCAGCGCCACGGCGATCTCCGGATACTGAAACTCAAAGCCGGTCTCGAGCGCGACTTTGGGGATCACACGCTGGGAATCGAAGAGCACCTTGGCAAACTCCCCGAAGGCGAGCCGAAGCCCGAAATACGGGGCGGGCAGGAAGGCGGGGCGGTGGAGTTGGCGGCCGAGGGCCCGCGTGAACTCGCTGTTTCTCACGGGCTTGGGGGCGACGGCGTTCATCGGGCCGTCGATGGCCGACGTCGTGGCGGCATGGTGATAGAGCCGGGCAAGATCGGTGACATGCACCCACGGCATCCACTGCTTACCGCTCCCGAGCGGTCCGCCGGCGCCCAGCTTGAACGGGAGGAGCATCTTTCCGAGCGCCCCTCCGCCGGCGCCAAGGACGATCCCGGTTCGCGCCGTCACCACCCGGACGCCGAGGCTCCGCGCGGCGCAGGCCTCCTCTTCCCAGGCGGCGCAGACGTCGGCCAGAAAGTCGTGCCCCGCCGGGGCTGACTCGGTGAGTTCATCGTCGCCCCGATTGCCGTAATACCCGACTGCCGATGCCGAGACGAGGACGGCGGGGCGGGCCTGTGCCTGACGAATCGCTTGGACGAGATGCCGCGTGCCGAGAACACGGCTGTCTCGGATCCGCTGCTTTTGGGCCACCGTCCATCGCCCCTCGGCGACCGATTCGCCGGCGAGGTGGAAAACCGTGTCGATCCCCTCCAAGGCGCTTGCCGGGGGGGGCCCCTTGATGGGATCCCAGGCAACGATGCCACCGACGAGATGGCCGATGGCAGCCCGGGCCCGGTCGGGATTGCGCGTCAGCACCACCGGTCGATCGAGCATCCGCAACAGCCGCGGTCCCACAAACCCAGTCGCCCCGGTGACCAATGCCTTCATTGCTTCCTCCATGTCGCGATCGATGTCGCGGTCGCGGGCCCGGCACCCTCGTCGCGGAGCGGAAGCCCCGGAAAAAAACGACTGACGTCTCAACGGCCCGGGGGAGTATAAACAGGGTCCCTCCTTCTGGCCTGCCCACCCCGCGCTTCGGACCGCCCCCTTTGTCCTCCCGCCCGCCGAGGCCCCGCGCCAAGGTCGCGGAGTTTCTCGCCCGTGGCCTCCCGCCGCGGACGGGCCTCCGCCGCGATCTCTGGATTTCCACCGCCGACGCCTCCGCCTACAGCGTGATGGTCGGCTGCGGGGAGCACTACATCCCGGCCTTCGCCCTAGCCCTCGGCTTCGGCCCGGTGGCGACCGGCCTGACGGCGTCGGCGCCGTTGTTCGTCGGGGCGGTGCTGCAGTTGGTGACCCCGCTGGCCGTGCGCCGGCTGGGGACCAACCGGGGCTGGGTGGTGGCCACGACGGCCGTGCAGGCGATCAGTTTCCTCCCCCTGATCTGGTGGGCCCTGCGGGGCCGGGCCGAGCCGTGGGAGCTCCTCGTCGCCGTGAGCATTTACTGGTCGGCTGGCATGGCAGGGGCACCGGCGTGGAATGCCTGGATGGGAACGCTCATCCCGGAACGGATGCGCACCCCCTACTTCGCCCATCGCAGCCGACTCGGACAGTTCGCCGTGCTCGCCGGCTTCGTCGCCGGAGGGCTGCTCCTGGAATGGGGAAAACGCCGCGATGTCCTCCTTCCGACCTTCGCGGTCCTGTTCTCCCTCGCCTCCGGGTGCCGGCTCGTGTCGACGCTCTGCCTGGCGAGCTGCCGTGAACTCAAGATCCCGGGCACCGAGCACCCGACCGAGAACTCCCGCGGCGGCGGCGCCGAGGAGTCGCTCCGCCCCGGCTTGACCGAGGGATGGCGGCGGCTGCGGACGCTCGCATCGGGGCCAGCCGGGACGCTCGTCACCTACCTCTGGGCCGTCACGTTTGCATGCCAGTTTTCCGGGGCGTACTTCTCCCCCTACATGCTCAAAGACCGCCAGTTCTCCTACCTTTCCTACATGCTCGTCGTGGCGGTGAGCTTCCTTGCCCGGGCCCTCGTGCTGCCGAGCCTGGGGCGGCTCGGGAGTCGGATCGGCTCGCTCGGTCTGCTCTGGGTGGGGGGGCTGGCGATCGCGCCGTTGACGCTCTTCTGGCTCGTGTCAGCGAACATCCCCTACCTCGTCGGCGTCCAGGTTGTCGCCGGCGCGTCATGGGCCGCCTACGAACTCGCCGTCGTGCTCCTGTTTTTCGAGACCGCCTCGCACCGGGAACGCACGGGCGTGGTCACCGCCTACAACCTCGGCCATGCCGTGGCCTGGGTGAGCGGCGCCGCCTGTGGCGGCCTGCTCCTCCGCTCGCTCGGCGAGGATCGCAACGCCTACTACACGGTGTTCGTGGTCTCGGCGATCCTCCGGGTGGCGGCGATCCCGCTCCTCCGTCGGGTCCATCTCCCACAGCAGCCCTAGGCGAACGCCGCCCGATGATCAGCCGGCCGGGTAGCGGGGCTCGTTGGCGAGGCTGTCGAGGAACGTCCGGGCACGGCCGTAGTCACCGGCCGGATAGCGGCTGACGTTCGTCTTCAGGGCGTCGATGAACTTCGAAACCGTCCCGCGGATCTTCTCGAACTCCTCGTACTGGAGGCTGCCGCCACTGGAGGCCCGATCAGAGAACAACTTGTCGAGATCGGTGCGGTAGGGGTCGTAGTCCTTGTCCGTGAGGAGGAGCGGATACTCGATGTGTCCGGTGACCGGATCGAGTTGCGCCGACGTCAGCCGCGGCGGGGCGGCCGCCTTGGCGAACCGGATCGCCTGATCATGCGTCACCGACGGGCCGTTCTCCGCCTGCCGGGCTTCCTTGTTCGTGCGCCGCATGTCGAAGTAGGTGTTGGTCCACTTCTGACGATTGTCGATCTCCTTCGTCTTGGCATCTTCCCAGTTCTTCGCCGCCTCGGAGTTTTGGAGGTTGGCGTAGCCCTCGGAGCGGATCACGTCGGAAAGCCCGTAGGCCGCGGCCTGGCCTGCCGTCGAGGCATACCCTCCTCCCATGCCACCCCCCATGCCCCAGCCCCAGCCGCCCCACTGGGCCGAGGCGCTGCCCGAAGAACCGACCAGCATCACGCCGAGCAAGACGGCAAAACCGGTTCGGGCGAGGAGCCCAGCCGCCTGGGGGCCACGGATGATCCTGGCCAGGGAACATGGGGCCGGGAAACAACGAACCGACGCGGCGACGGTGGGGGCACAGCGACGCATGACCTGCCTCTTGGTGGCCCGCTGGGGGCGTGATGGAAGGGGGGAGAGTGACAGGCCCGGACCGGCCAGTCCTCCGCGATGGAACAATCTCCGCCATCGGAAAACTCCGATGGGAGAAACAGTGCACCGGAGTATACAATCCGTTCGCTGGAGGGGCGACACCGCTTTCGCGCCAGGCAGGCTGGAAAACTGCATCCGATCGGTCCGTCAGGACGCTCGGGGCAGGGATCGGCCTGCTGTCGCGACCGCTGGTGCCGGTTGGCACGATCCTGACGGTCGTGGCGCCTCTGGTCGGGAATCGATCGCGGGGGTTTCGTCCGCCGCCGTCGGTTCCACGGGCTGGCCATGCTATGGCTTTCGAGAGCGGAATGGCGCCGCGCGTCGTCGCGGGCTTTTCCCGGAGCACATCCTGGAGTGAATCGAGATGAGGTTCAAGGGAACGATCGTGATCGTGAGTGTCGTCGGGGTGACGGCGATGCTCGGGTGCACCGGGACGAAGAAGCCGGCGTCCGACCAGAAGCCGCCGGAAGTCAGCTTCGGCGAACAGAAAACCCCCGGCGAACCGCCGAGCCAGCCGAAGGCTGAGGGGGTGCCGAAGCGGCCAGCGCCCGCCGTGCCGGCCGAAGAGAAGTCGATCGAGGACGAGAAGTCGGGCAAGGCTGACAAGCCCGCCGCCGACACGCTCGAACTTCCCGGCGCGGCCGCCCCGGCTGCGGCAACTCCGGCTGCGGCAACTCCGGCTGCCGACGAGGGCGCTCCTGGCGCCGGCACCATCAATGATCTCCGCGCGGCGCTTGCGGCCGCGAGCGACGAAGATGGCCGCGTTCAGGCGGTCGACGCAATCGCCGACCTCGGCCAAAACGCCCTCCCGGCGCTCGACGATCTCGTCAAGGCCATGGGGGACGAGAACATCCGTCTCCGCTGGCACGCCGCCCGGGCCATCGGCCGCATCGGTGAGGATGCCTTCCCCGTCCTCCCCAAACTCGTCGCTCTGCTCAAGGATGCCGATCCGATCGTCGTCACTCAGGCCGCCGGCGCCATCCGAGAGATCCGTGCCGACGAAGGCCCGGCGCTCGCTGACGACCATGCCAAGGCCTATGCCGAAGCGGTCGATGCCCTCGCCGCCACGCTCGTTCACGCCGACCCGCGGGTCCGTCGCGGCAGCCTCAAGGCGATCGCAGCCCTCCGCCCCGAGGCGGGGAAACTCGCCGATCTCCTCGATGACACCCTCTCCGACGCCGATCCGTCGGTCGTCATGCCGGCGCTTGAATCGCTCGCCGATCTCGGCGGCGACGCGGTGCCGGTGCTCGTCGAAGCGCTCAAGCATCCGAAGTCGCGCTACTGGGCCACGGTCGCACTGACAGAGATCGGTCCGGCGGCCGCACCGGCTGCCGGCGCCTTGACGGCCGCGGCCCTCAATGGCGAACCGGAGGAACGGATGCAGGCGATGCTCGCCCTGGCCGCGATCGGCGAGCCGGCTGCCGAAGCCGCCGATGAACTGTCTGCGGCCCTCGACTCCCCCGACACGGCCGTGAAGTCGTCGGCGGCCTACGCCCTCGGTCGGATGCGGGTCGCTTCGGCCGATGCCGCGCTCGAGAAGGCTTCGACCGACGGCGATCCATTCCTCGCCGGGATCGCCTCGTGGGCGCGGGCTCGGATCCATCCCGAGGACAAGACCCTCGTTTCGGCGGCGCTGGCTACCCTGTCCACCGCCCTCAACTCCGATCGTGTCAATACGCGGATCGCGGCGATGTCGGCCCTGTCCGACCTCACCGGGAGTCTCGACGACGCCGACGAGGCGACGCTTGCCGATCGGTTTGTCGGGCTGCTCGAGGACGATCACCCGGCCGTCCGCGGGGCAGCCGCGACGTCGCTGGTCCGGCTCGGCCCAACGGCGATCGCCGCGCTCGAGAAGGCGCTCGACAAGCCGAACCTGCGGACGCTCGCGATGGAACTCTTGGCCGCTGCCGGTTCCAAGGCAAAACCGGCGGTCGACAACCTCGTCGCAGCGCTTTCCGACGCCGACCCGGCCACGCGCGGCGATGCCGCCGTGGCCCTCGCCGCCATCGGCCCGGAAGCTGCCGAGGCGGTTCCGGCCCTCGCGAAACTCCTCGCCGGCGATGAAAAAGAAGCCGCCCTCCGCTATGCCGCCGCTTACGCCCTCGGGCGGATCGGTCCGGCGTCGGCGTCGGTCGCCGAGACGCTTCGCGGCCTGTCGAAGTCGGAGGATGAGCTCATGGCGTCGGTCGCCGTCTGGGCGCTGCTGAAAATCGAGCCCGAGAACAAGGCTCAGGTGGCCGCTGCGGTGCCGGCCCTACGGAAGGCGCTCCGCGGCAAGCGGGATCTGGCTCGCCTCGAGGCGGCCGCGGCGCTCGGTGACCTTGGGGCCGCGGCCGTGAGTGCCGTCCCGATGCTCGAACTCGTCAGCGAGGATGATCCGCTGCCGGCGGTCCGCAGTGCCGCTGCGGCGGCCGTGGCGAAGATCAAGGCCGCCGGAAACTGAGTCGCCGGCTGGTCGCCACGCCCGCCCCGCGGCGGGCGTGGCAAGGTCTGCGGCTCTCCCCGCCCCGGGCTCCAGCAGCCACCACCACCGACCGATAGAGAGAATGGCCCGATGGACCGGGCCCTCTCCCCAACATCGGTGTGGTTCCATGGCTCTCCCTGGGTGGTTCGGCTCGCTGTGGTTGACCCGCTTTTCCCGTCCGGCGGGGGAACGGCCGCTGTGGCGGCACCTCCTCCGCACGCCCCCGAAGCGCGTCCTGGAGATCGGCCTGGGGACCCTTGCGCGGACGGAACGGATGCTCTCGCTCCTCGGACCGACCAGCGATGGCACGCCGATCCAGTATGTCGGCATCGATCGCTTCGAGAGCCGCACGCCCGCCGATCCGCCCGGCGTGACCCTGAAAGCTGCTCACCAGCGACTCACCCCGCTGGCCAAGGTCCAACTCGTTCCCGGTAACGCCGACTCGGCCCTCGCCCGGGTGAGCAACCATCTCGGGGTGTTCGATTTGGTCCTCGTGTCGGCCGACGACGAGCCGAAACACCTGGAGCGGAGTTGGTTCTTCATCCAGCGACTCGTGCGCCCCACGTCCACGATCCTCGTCGAACCGGCCCGCGGTCGCTCGTGGGAGCCCCTCGAGGCGGCCCGGCTGGAGGAATTGGCGTCGCGGACGGTGCAGCGGCGGGCGGCGGCCTGAAAACAGCCCGACGGCGGGCGTCGCCGCGGCAACCAGACGCCACCCCGTGGCCCCGCCAGCCACCGGCGGCTACATTGCGGGTTCGGGCGCCCGGATCCCGGCCCATCGGGGTCGACGGAGCGCCCTCTAGCCCCGCGTCATCCCCTCCATGCCCGCCCCGCGCACGCTTCTCGACAAGATCTGGGACGACCATCTCGTCTGCAGCCCTGACGGCGAACAACCGCTGATCTACATCGACCGGCACCTCGTCCACGAGGTCACAAGCGCCCAAGCCTTCGAAGGCCTGCGGGTCGCCGGGCGCCGGTTGCGGCGTCCCGAGGCGACGTTCGCGACGCCCGACCACAACATCCCCACCACCGATCGCCGCCTGCCGATCGCCGACCCGATCTCGAAGCAGCAGATCGACACCCTCCGGGCGAATTGCCGGGAGTTCGGCGTCCGCTTGTTCGACCTCGGCGATGCCGATCAGGGAATCGTCCACGTCATCGGTCCGGAATTGGGAATCACCCAGCCGGGGATGACGATCGTCTGCGGCGACAGCCATACCGCCACCCACGGCGCCCTGGGAGCGCTGGCGTTCGGGATCGGCACGAGCGAAGTCGAGCATGTCCTCGCCACGCAGACCCTCCGGCAGTCGAAGCCGAAGTCGTTCGAGGTCCGCGTCGAAGGGGAACTCCATCCCGGCGTGACCGCGAAAGACTTGGTCCTCTACCTCATCGGCCGCCTCACGACCGAAGGGGGCACCGGCTACGTCATCGAATACACCGGCCCCTGCATCCGCCGCCTCGGGATGGAGGAGCGGATGACGGTCTGCAACATGTCGATCGAGGCCGGCGCCCGGGCTGGCATGATCGCCCCCGACCAGATCACGTTCGACTATCTCCGCGGCCGTGACCTCGTCCCGAAGGATTTCGACCAGGCCGTGGCCCGGTGGTCGACCCTGCCGAGCGACGCCGGTGCCCGCTACGACCGGAGCGAGACGTTCTCCGGCGGCGACGTCGTTCCGCAGGTCACCTGGGGAACGAATCCCGCCCAGGTCGTGGGGGTCGATGCCTCGGTGCCCGACCCGGCCTCGATGGCCGATGCGAGCGACCGTTCGAGCGCCTCGCGAGCGCTTGAGTACATGGGGCTCGAGGCCGGCACGCCGATCGCGGCGATCCCGATCGACCGGGTGTTCATCGGCTCCTGCACCAACAGCCGCATCGAAGATCTCCGTGCGGCGGCCAGCGTCGTCCGCGGTCACAGCGTCGCGTCGCGGGTCAGGGCGATGGTCGTTCCCGGGAGTGGCCGCGTGAAGCGTCAGGCGGAGGCCGAAGGTCTCGACCGAGTGTTCACTGCCGCCGGCTTCGAGTGGCGGGAAGCGGGGTGCAGCATGTGCCTGGGGATGAACCCCGACACGCTCGCCCCCGGCGAACGCTGCGCCTCGACGAGCAACCGCAACTTCGAGGGCCGACAAGGGAAGGGAGGCCGCACCCACCTCGTCTCGCCGGCGATGGCCGCCGCCGCCGCCGTGAAGGGGCACTTCACCGACATCCGGCAGTGGCGCTACCTCTGATCTTCGAAGTCCACAGCCATCTCCCCCGCCTCCACGCCCGATCGATCCCCACCGCCCCCGACGGAGTTCCACCCCCGTGCAGCCGTTCACGACCCACACCGGGAACGTCGCCCCCCTCGACCGCGCCAACGTCGACACCGACCAGATCATTCCCAAGCAGTTCCTGAAGCGGATCGAGCGGACCGGGTTCGGGCAGTTTCTGTTCTTCGACTGGCGGTTTCTCCCGGACGGATCGCCCGATCCAGCCTTCGAGCTCAACCAGCCGATCCGCCAGGGGGCGAGCATCCTCCTGGCGCGTCGCAACTTCGGCTGTGGCTCGAGCCGCGAACATGCCCCATGGGCCCTCGACGACTACGGTTTCCGTTCCGTGATCGCCCCGACCTTCGCCGACATCTTCTTCAACAACTGCTTCCAGAACGGCATGTTGCCGGTGAAGCTTGACGAAGCCGATGTCGACGAACTGTTTCGTCGGGCTGCCGCCGCGGAAGCCGCCGGGCATGCCTACCGGCTCACGGTCGACCTGGAGAACTGCGAGGTCCGCGACGACGGCGGATTCTCCCGCTCGTTTGCCGTCGATCCCTTCCGCCGCCACTGCCTGCTCGAAGGGCTCGACAACATCGGACTCTCGCTCAAACACGTCGACGAAATAACGGCCTGGGAGAACGCCCACGGCCTGACGCCGCTCCCGGGCGGCACGACGTGAACCCGTCGGCTGCTGCCCGGACGGTAGGAGCGGAATCGACCGGACGGAAGCTTCTTTGTCCCCCTCGACTCCGACCGAAGGCCACGGTGGGACTTTCGAGGAACAGACTGGGGATCACCGTGGATCGGCTCAAAACCATCGCCTTGCTGGCCCTCACGCTACCCCCGTGGCTGGCTTGTTCCGATGCCCCTGCCCAGACGACAGCCCCGGTCGCTCCCGGGCCCCGAGCAGCGGTCGCTGCGGCCGAACGGGAGATGGAGGCGAAGGTCATCGTCGACGACCTCGCTGGGCCGGTGCGGTTGGCCGCCTCCCCCACCGCTCAGACGCTCTATGCCCTCCCTCTCGAAGCCCGCGACATACTCGGCATCGACTTGGAGGACCCGGCGAAACGTTGGACGGCGGTGCCTGCGTCGCCAGGGGTCGCGCCGAAGGCCGTGGGCGTCATCGACTCAAGCACGCTGGCGCTGGTCGTGCGCGAAGACGAGAGCTGGTCGATCCGGGTCCACCGTCTGCCGGCGCCTGGCAGCCCGGGGGCAGCGGAGCCGGCCCAGAGTGTCAAACTCGGTTCATCGGAGGATTCCGGGGGGGAGCCGAGGATCGTCGTCAGCCCCGCGCGTGACTGGCTGGCCGTCACCGGACTGCCCGCCCCACTGCCGAAGATCCTCCGGCTCACGGTCACCGGGGCCCGGCTGGGGCCCCCTTCGGAACGCCGCTGTCCCCCCCTCACCGACAGACCACAGGCCGTGACGGTGGGAGCCGGCGGCGAATGGGGGTTGTTCCTGCCCGCCGCTGCCGACGCGGTAGGCAGAAGCAGCGTCTTCTCCTGGATCTCCCCGAGCGGTGCCCAACGCCTCCTCCAGACCGACAGCGGGCTCGAGCGGGTCGTTGATGCCGCCTGCTGCCGGGAAACCGGCCTGCTTTGGGCTCTGGCCAGCGGAGCGAGGAACGAAGGCGCACAGGGGCTGTGGCGACTCGATGCCGCCTACGTCGAGGGGCGGCAGATCGCCCGGCCTGTGCCTATCAAGGCGCTCGCTTCCCCCACGGCGCTGGTCTGTCTCCCGAACGGGGAAGTGGCCGTCGCCGACGGCAACGAGCGAGCGCACATCGTCCGATTCACGCCGCGGGCCGGCGGCACCAAGGAGCCAGACCGATGACCCCGACGCGCCGCCAGAAGATCGAGGCGATGCTCGCCGACGATCCGGACGACATCTTCCTCCGCTACAGCCTGGCTTTGGAGATGGAAAAGGAAGGGGAGTGGGAAGCCGGACTCGACATCCTCGAGTCGCTCGCCCGCGGGACGCCCCCCTACGTTCCGGCGTTCCAGATGGCGGCCCAGCATCTGGTCAAGCACGAGCGCCCCGACGACGCCCGCGCCTGTCTCCGCGAGGGGATCGAGGCGGCACGGAGCCAGGGGCTGTCGCACGCCGCCGCCGAGATGGCAGAGATGCTGATGGGGTTGGGCGCTGTCGGTGAAGGGGGATCCGCTTGAAGCAAGGGGGATCCGCGCTCGACCGTCGCGCGGTCGGCCCACCCAGGCAGTCGATGCCCTCGGGTTCCCGTCACCCGGCAACCGTCTCGCACGGCGGCTCGGAAGCCTCCGCTCCGCGGGTGATCCGGAAGCCCATCTCCTCGATCATCCGGTAGTCCGATTCGGGGAGTTGCCCCTTGGTCGTGAGGTAGTCCCCCACGAACATCGAATTGGCGGCGTAGAGGCCGAGCGGTTGGAGCGTGCCGAGATGGATCTCGCGGCCGCCGGCGATGCGGATCTCCGCCGACGGATTGACCAGACGCATCATCGCCAGCCCGCGGAGGCAATCCCGCGGCGTCAGCCGCGCGGTTCCTTCGAGCGGCGTGCCGTCGATGGCATTGAGGAAGTTGAGCGGAATCGACTCAACGCGCAGCGACCTCAGTTCCATCGCCATGTCGACGAGGTCGGATCGGGTCTCCCCCATTCCCATGATCCCTCCACTGCACAGCTGGAGGCCGGCGGAGCGGCAGGCCGCGAGCGTCGCCACCCGGTCGGCGTGCGTATGGGTCGTGCACACCTCCGGATAGAAGCGCTCGCTCGTGTTGAGGTTGTGGTTCACCTTGTCGACCCCCGCAGCCGCGAGCGCCTTGGCCTGCTCGGGGGTGAGGAGGCCGAGGCAGGCACAGATGTTGAGATCGTAACGGGCCTTGATCTCCGGCACGATCCGGCACACCGCGTCGATCTCCCCCTTCGTCGGACCACGGGCCGAGATCACGATGCAGAACGTCTTCGACTGCCGCTCGGCGGCGAGGCGGGCCCCTTCGAGGAGCTTCGGCGCCGAGAGGAGGTTGTAGCGCGGGATCTCCGCGTCGGAGACCTTCGATTGCGAGCAGTATCCGCAGTCCTCCGGGCAGAGCCCGCTCTTGGCATTCATGAGGAAGAACAGCTGCACCGTGTTGCCAAAGTGGTGGTGGCGGACACGCCACGCGGCGGAGAGCACGTCGAGCAGTTCGACGTCGTCCGAATCGAGTATGGCCAGGGCCTCTTCCGGCGCGATCTCCCCGCCGGCGAGAACCCGCTCGGCCAGTGCCCCCCAGAAGCCGGCCGGGCGCGTGGTGGCGACGACCGTCGGATGGGAGCAGGAGGCCGGTTCGTCCGATGGGGTGCGGGACATGAAACGTTCTCTGGGGATCGCGGGGACGGAGGCTTTCTCGAGAGGGCTATCCCCCTCGTCATGAACGGCGAATGTATGCGAAGCGGCCTTCCCCCGCCAAACCTTCGGGCCGCGGGCCGGAGATCCCCGCCAATCCCCCCAGGCTTCCGCAGCGCCGGCGAAAGCCGCGGGGGCGAGGGGGACGGTGATGGTATGCCCCCGGATTGGGGAAATCTTTCGCCTCGGCACATCCGATACACCTCGGACGACTGTCACCCGCAGCGCATCCAGAGGAAGCGTCAATCATGGTCCGGACACGAATCCCCGAAGCGTCACTCGTCGGGCTGCTGGCGGCGCTGGCCACCTTCTGTGCCCTCGAAGCCCGCGGTGGACAGCCCTACTCGATCGTCGGGCAATCGAGCCCGGCAACCGCGGCGACAGGCCGTCGGCCCCTCGCGGAACGGATCAAGGCCGCCAACCGACCGATCCGGATCGCCGCGGAAGAGGAACTCGCCCCTGATGAGGGATTGATTCCGGGGCTCGATGATCCCAACACCGTCGAACGGGAATGGATCCCGGGCCCGGCCGTCGTGGAGTTTCCGACCGGGGGCCCCGACGCGATCGCCGTCGATGAAGCCGTCGTGCCGGAAGAACCAGGGGTCATGCCCCCGCCCGAATCGACCGCCATTGCCGCCCATCCGACGACCGGGGACGACGCCGGCCTCGTCGGCGAAGCATCGACGATCGAAACCGAAAGCCCGACCGCGGCTGCCGTTCCGGAGGGATCCGCGGGCCAGTCCTCGGAGCAAGCCTCCCCGGTCGCCGAGGGGTCGGCAGCGCCCCCCGACCGGCTCCCTGCTGGCACCGCCGCCCGGGCTCCGGTCGCGCGGGTGACACCGCCACGGAGGACCGCGGCACGCGTGACACCGAAGCGACGCGAGGCCCTCTTGGAGCGGCTCCGGTCGGCGCTCGCGGACGTTCCACGCCCCCTCGGCCTGATTCCCGCGTCTCCCAGCCACCAGGCCGGTGCCCGCAGGCCGCAGGCGGCGCCCCGTTCGGCTGTTGCCCGCCACCCCGTGCCGGCGGCAAGCCTTCCCCAGCCCCTCACCGCCCTCCCGGCCAATCCACCCACCGACACAACGCTTTCGGCTGACAGTCATGCCCCGGCCGACAGTCATGCCCCAGCCGACAGTCATGCCCCAGCCGACAGTCATGCCCCGGCTGAGAGCCTTGCCGATGCCTCGTCGACCGGGGATGAGGTGGCCGACGACGATACGGACAGCGCTCCCCTCCTTGCCGACGGAGGCACCACGACCGAGCCGACGGCCGCCGACGAGGCTGCGTCCGATCTCGAGACCGAAATGGCACCGACAACGGCCGACGCCTCGGAGTCCCTCGTCGAAACGGCCGCAGCGGGCCCCGGGGCTGTCGCCATCGACGCCGCTGTGGCCGTGCCCACCGACACACCGGAGGCCATTTCGGGGGTCGACGCTGGCGACGATTTGGCCGCCGGACTCGACGCCCCGACGGAGGCGACCGACACCGCCGCCGTGCCGCCGGTCGATACCGCTGCGATCCCCGCTGCGGATGTGACCGCGACGCCGGCCCCCCAGCAGCCCCGTGCCTCGAACCAGCCTCAGGCCCGCCGCCAGAGTGGCAGCAAGCGTCCCTTGGCGTCGAAGAGCCATCAGCAGCCGATGACGCCGCTGGATCGGCTGCAAGCACGGCTCGAGCAGATGCCCCGGGCGCTCGGCCTCGTGCCAGCTCCGCGTCCCTCGATGCACGCCGCGCAAACGCCGCGTCGTCGGACCGCCGCGCCTGCTCCGGCCGCGCCTGCTCCGGCCGCGAAGCTGGAAGCCGTGGTGACGGCCCCCGCGGCACCGACGGAGCCCACGCCGGCTGCTGACGACGTTGTCGCCGCCGACGAGCCGAGCGAGGCTGCCGAGGCCCCGGCCACGGTCGAAGGCGATGTGGCGGTCGATGCACCCGCAGTCGCCGCCCCCCAGCTGGAGTCACTCGAAGCCGAGGGATCGCTCGGCGATGCGAGCTCACCGCAGCCGGCCATCACGACTTCCGACGAGCTGACCGAACCGACGCTCGCTCCCGAATCCGGGGTCGAGCAGGACCATGTCGCGGTCGCTGACGGCGAAGCGGAGGCGACGACGCTTGCGGCGCCCGCCACCGAAATCGAGTCGGTCGAGGAGGAAAACGACGCCGCCGGTGCCACGGCCTCGGCGGAAGCCCCGGCGTTGGTGACGGCGACGGCCGAGGAGTCGGCCATGCCGGTCCCCGTCGTCGAGCCGAAGCCGGCAGCCAAGCAACACAGCGCCGCCGTGGCGAAGCGCCCCGCGCCCCGTCACCACGCCCGCCAGCCCGCGGCGCCGGTCGCCCGCCGCCCGATCCGCGACGCGCTCGGAACGGCCCTGGCGAACATGCCGCGTCCATTCGGCCTCCTCCCGGAGCCGGAATCGATTCCCCACCGCCGTCCCACGGCCAGCCCGGCCAACGGCACCGCAGCGCCCCGGGCTCTGGCCACCAAGTCGATCGGCACGCGGCCGCTCGACGGCACTGCCGAAGCCCAGGCCGACGTCGCCCGGGCGACTGTCGCCGAGCCGCCGGAAGCCACGCAGAACGAAGACGACAGCACGACGCTCACCTCCGGGAACGATGCCGAAGAAACCCAGACGCCGACGACGCTCGCGGACAGTGCCGGCGAACCGGCAGTCCTCGACGCCGACCTTCAGGAGGGTGCCTCCGGCCCCGAGGCGATCGGCGCGGCCCCCGCCTCCGTCGAGGTGACGGTGACGAGCCCGGAGGCTTCGACAGCCCTCGGAGAGCGGGTCACGCTCCACCTCACGATCCGCAATCCAGGCACCACCGCGGTCAGTTCGGTGACCCCCGTCATCCACTTCGGGGCCGGCCTCGAACCGCTCGGCATCCGAGGGCGCAACGGCCACTTCTCCGCGGATGGCTCGGTGACCTTCGATCGGCTCGCAGAACTTCCCGCCGGCGAGTGCGTCGAACTCGAGATCATCGCCGTCTGCACCGGCACCGGAACGATTCCCTACCGGGGCGTGGCGTGGTGCGGCGATGGTGAGGATCGGGAGATCGTGCCGGCCGACGCCTCCGTCACCGTGACTCCGGCCGTGGCGACCGAGCCGAACGGCGTCCGGCACCGCTGATCACGCGGCCCCCCCGATCCTGCCGCCGACGGCCGATCGGGGGGGACACGGCCGAAGCTTCAGCCGATGAGCCCCAGCGGAAACGGCGAGAGGAGCTCGAGGCCCGCAGCGGTGACCAGATAATCGTTCTCGATCCGGATGCCGACGCCGAGATCGGGACCGTAGAGCGCGGGCTCGACGGCAATCACGTCCCCTTCCTCCAGGGTGTCGTCCCAGGAGGGGTTGAGGTGGGGCGTCTCGTGGACGAACAGTCCGATGCCATGGCCGAGGTGGCTGCTCCAGGAGCCGAGTGACGGCACCCCGTTGAGCCAGGCATGGACCTCCGCGTAGATGTCGCGGCAACGGACGCCTGGCCGCCCCATCCGCTCGACGATTTCAAACGCCCCGCAGACCCGCTCGCACGCTGCCGACTGGGCGTCGGTGGGCCGCCGATCGACCGACACCGTCCGGGCGTTGTCCGAGAAGTAGCCCCGGTAGGCGGGACCGAGATCGAGGATGTAGAGCTCGCCGGCACGGGCACCGCGGGCCCGGGGAGAGCCGCCGCGCACGCCCGAGGCGTAGTCGTTCCCGGTATCGGTGAGCATCTCGCCACACGCCTCGACCGCCGCCCCCTGGAGCGCCGAGAAGACAGCCAACTCACTCACCCCAGGCTCGATCATCGCGCGGGCCGTGCGGTACATCGCGCCGGTGGCGTCGATCGCCCGACGGAGGAGAACGAGCTCATCGGGGTCCTTGCGGCGGCGGAGATCCCAGAGCACGGGATCGACATCGATCAGCTCCGCGTCGGGAAAGAGTCGGGTGACATGGGGACAGCAGGCCGAGAACTCGACGGCGACGCGCCCCGGCGCCGTCCGCCCCGCGAGCCAATCGGCGAGCACCGCCGCCGACGCTTGTCGCTGGTCGAGCCGGAGCGTCGAACGCCACTTGCTCTCGTAGGTGCGGACGTCGTCGGCCGCCGCGGTATCGACAACCTTGTCGGGGCAGACGAGGAGCAGATTCCCCGCCCCGTCGATCGCCGCCAGCGGGGCCCTGGCCCAACGGTAGTCCCACCGGTGCCCGGTGAGGTATTGAACGTGCTCGGGCGAGGTGAGGACGACAAGGTCGGGCGCCGCCCCGGCGAGGCGTTCACGAAGCCGGCGCTGCCGCACCAGGCAGGTGTCGAGATCGAGGAGGGGAACGCCGTTCATGGAGGGCCTCGGGGAGGGGACGGAGGGGGAAGCGGCGCCCGGCGGGCGGTCGCCGCATCCCCGCTCAGGTGAGACGGGAGAGAAGGGTGGGATCGAAAGGAGGAAAGCGGGGATCGAGCTTCTCGAGGGTCTCGCGAACGAGTCGGGCCACGACGAGATTGCGATACCACTTCCGGTTGGCCGGCACGATGTGCCAGGGCGCTTCGGGGGTGCTGCATCTGGTGAGCGCGTCTTCGTAGGCGGCGGTGAAGTCGTCCCACAGGAGCCGGTCGTCGAGATCGGCCGGCCCCAGCTTCCACTGCTTCGTCGGATCCTTGAGACGATCCTCGAGACGCTTCCGCTGCTCCTCGCGGCTGATGTGGAGGAAGCACTTCACGAACGTGATCCGCCCCTCGTGGAGGAGTTTCTCGAAGGCGTTGATCTGCGCGAACCGCTCCTTCCACACCTCCTTCGCCACGAGCTTCCGCACGCGGACGACGACCACATCCTCGTAGTGGGAACGGTTGAAGATCCCGATCTTGCCGTGGGGGGGCACCTTGGCGTGCACGCGCCAGAGAAAATCGTGGGACAACTCCAGGGCGCTGGGGGCCTTGAAGCTCTCCACCTCGAGGCACTGCGGGCTGATCCCGCCGGAAAGCATGCGGATCGTACCGTCTTTCCCCGAGGTGTCGATTCCCTGGAGAACGACGATCACGGCACGCTGCGATTCGGCGAACAACCGGTAGGCGAGTTCGTCGAGCTTCTCGCAGTGCAGGCGGGTCTCGGCTTCGGCCTGTTCCTTCTCGAGCCCCTCGCGGTAGCCGGGGTCGAAGTCCTCAAGGCGGCACTTCGTGCCGGGAGCGAGCTGAACGGGCTGTGGCATGGAAGGGATGCTGGTCGGGAGCTCCGACGGCACCCGGGCCAGACGGCCCGGATGGCGACAGCATCGAGGCAGACACGCCAGCCGTCACGGCGACGAGTCTACCTGCTGGCCGACGGAGCCTTCCATGGCCCCTCGACCCGGCCGACGGGCTTCAGCCCCGCGGGCCGGCGAAGAACATCGCCCGCGACGACAACGCCCGCTGACGCCGGCGGAGGCGCGGGGCGGTGATCATCCCGCCACCCAACGACCGGGCATCTCCGGCATCGTCGCTGGAATCGATGACGCCAACGGCCTCCATTTCCTCCCAGCCGAGTCGCTCCGCCTCCGGCGCGGAGAGCACATCGGCGATCGGGCAGACACCGGTGGCACGAACGGTGCACGGATCGTCGCCCACCATGACGACGAAGGTCGATCCATGGAGGGCGCCGGAACGGCTGGTGACGCTCGGTTGGATGGCTGGCATGGGGAGGTCTCCCGTGGGAGGAGGGATGCTTCACCGGCACCCGGCCGGCGTGAGGAAAGGAATCTGCAAACGGCGCGCCATTCGTGGCGAGGTCTCCAAACCTCGTTGCGAACCGACACAGTCATCCCAGACTTCCCTCCCCGTTCCCGCCGACGCCCCACCGCTGCAATTCCTGCAACGACGAGGCGATCTGCGGGCCCCCGGAAAGCTGGGTGACCTGCAATTTCTTCCATCGTCGCGCCGGCTCGAACGGCTTGAGAATGGGCGGGGGAGGGGGGAAGGTGCCGGCGTGGCAAACCCTGACGGACTGCCGCGCGCCGCGCATCGCTGTCAACCG
>CAJBCV010000522.1 GCA_903951635.1 uncultured Planctomycetaceae bacterium | reverse complement strand
GGGAGCGTGGCGGGTCTTGATCGTGAGGCCAACAAACGGCGGCACGGCCCGGTCGACGGGACCCTCGAGGCGCGAGAGGGAGGCGCCGAGCGACGGATGGCCATCCTGCCGGCCGCGCGGGCCGATCGGATAGCCCGACAGGCACAGATCGGAGCAGTGCTGATCGAGGCCGCCGTGGAGCGAGCGGATGATGGCAAACTTCTCCATCATTCCCGCCAGCCGCGGCAGATGTTCGCAGATCTCGATCCCCGGCACGTTCGTGGCGATCGGCCGGAAGCTTCCGCGGATCTCGGCCGGCGCCTCCATCTTCAAGTCGACCATGTCCTGGTGCGACGGGCCCCCAGGGAGATAGACCATGATCACGGCCTTGTGGCCGAGGCCCCCGGAAGCCGCGTTGCTTCGGGCCCCCGTCGCCTCGGCGGCGAGGAGCCGCGACATCGACAGCCCGCCGAGGGCGAGGCCGCCGATCTTCAGGGCGTGGCGGCGTGAGCGACGCCGCCCGCCGTCGCAAAATCCCTCGATCGGCCGGCCGGGGATGGTGAGAACGGGATCAGTCACGGGGCTCTCCTCGGCGGGATCGTGGGCGAAGGCTCGTTTTTACCCGCCGGATGCGGGGGATGCGAAGGGCGATCGGCGGGCGTTCGGTTCGGTGTACGATTCATGCTCTGAAAACCCCGGAGCGACGTGTGTCATGCCCCTCTATGAATATGTCTGTCGAAAGTGTGACAAGAGCTTTGAACTGCTCGTCCGCGGCGACGACACCCCAGAGTGCCCCCATTGCCACAGTCGGAAGCTCGACAAGCTGTTGAGCGTCGTCTCCGGGCATGTCGCCGGCGGCAAGGGCGCCTCGGCTCCCGATCCTGCCGGCTGCGGCAAGCCACAGTGCGGCATGGGAGGCTGCGGGGGGATGATGGGATGATCGCGCATTTCGTTTCGCTCGCACTTCTCGGCAGCGTCGCCCTGGCGACCGCCTGCGGGCCGCTTGCCGCCGCTGAACTGCGGGCCGGCACGGCGGTGATCGACGTCACCGATCCCGGCGCCGAGAAGGTTCACGATCCGTCGATGGCGAAGGTCCTCCTCCTCGAGCAGGCGGGGAAGCGGGGGGTGCTCGTCACGATCGACGCGGTCGCCATCGGCGGAATCGGCCCGATCGGCGACCAGTTTTTGGCCGAGCTTCGCGAGCGCCTCGCCCGCGAGCATTCGATTCCCCCCGAGGCCGTGATCGTCAACGCCAGCCACTGCCATGCGGCGGTGTGCGCCGACATCGCCGACCGAGTCGTGGCGGCAGTCGCGGAGGCGAAGCAGAGATTGGTGCCGGTGAAGGCGGGCACGGGCACGGCAAGCGAAACGCGAATCAGCGAGAACCGGCGCGTCGATCTCGTCGACGGGTCGCAGGCCGACATGCGCCGGGCGTATTCCATGCCGGCCGACGACGCGATCGCCGCCATCGCCCCGATCGACCCCCAGGTGGGGCTCCTCGAACTCGAGCGCCTCGACGGCTCGCCGCTCGCGGTCGTCTATCTCTTCGCCTGCCATCCGATCATGAATCCGCCGCGCCGCGGCACGTCGGCCGATTTCCCTGCCGTCGCCTCGCGGGTCGTCGAGGAAGCGCTCGGAGGGGGCGCCGTCGCGTTCTTCGTCCAGGGCTGCGGCGGCGACATCAACCCCGTCCGCTACAAGGAGGTCGACCAGCCGGCCGATGCCGAGCCGCTCGGCAGCATGCTCGGCGGCACGGTGCTTGCGGGGCTTGCGCGGATCGAGACAACGGCCGACGCGCCGCTCCTGATTGCAAGCGAGCTTGTTCACCTCCCGCGCGGCACCGACTACGAGGCGCGGATCGAGCGCCTCAAAGCCGAGCGCGCGGCGCTCGTCGCCGGGCTCACCCCGACCAACATCTCCTTCGAGCAGTTTCTCCCCAGCCTCATCGCCCAGGCCGTCTTCCCCGGCGATCCGGGGCGGTCGCGGCAGCGGACGCTCCATGATCGTGCCCTCGCCGCCGACGACGCGGACGAGACAGCCGAGCACGATCGGCTCCTTGAAGCCGAGGTCGTGGCCTACCGGAAGAACATCGAGGCGATGGAGCGGATCACCCGTCTCAACGTCAATCTCGCGCTTCTCGAGTCGCATCGCGCCCGCCGCGACGCGGCCGCCGGGGCGCCGCTCGATGCCGAGGTCGGCGGCCTACGCATCGGTGACTTCCGCCTCGTGACCTTCCCGGGGGAGCTCGTCTCGGGCGTCGGCCTCGACGTGAAGCAGGCCGCTGGCCATCCGACCGCCTTCGTCGCCGGCTACACCAACGGCTATCTTCATTACCTCCCTACGGCCCGCCAGCGGGCCAACACCGGCTACGCCCAGGAAGACTGCGACTGCCTCGTGGCCCCGGAGTGGGAGCAGGTCTTTCGGGACGCGGCGGCGCGGATGTTTTCGACGCTCGGCGCGGAGTGAGGCGGTCCGATCAATGCGATTAGACGGGCTTTCGTTGATCGATGGTACCGCATCGATGACAGGTAAGCTGCTGTTGCTCGACTCGGGTAGGCGTCTGGGCAAGGGGTTGTCTTGGGGTGGCACGGCCCCTTGAGATCCATGGCTCGCGTTGGCGGCGGATACATCTCGAGCCTAGGATCTGGTTCTGGCAGAATCCCCGAGGACACAACGTGACCATCAGCGTGGCGATCGTCGGGGGAGGGCCTGTGGGACTGACGCTCGCTGCGGCGCTGGCCCAGCAGGGCGGGTTCGAGATCGCGGTTTACGAGCGTGCCGAAGACCACTTCCGCGCCGAAACCTACAACCCCGATCGCAGCTACACGATCGACATTACGGGCCACGGAGTGCGTGCAGCACACTTTATCGGCATCACCGACCGATTCGATACCGGGCTCATCCACTTCAAGGGGCTGAAGATCGCCCCCCACCCCTGGCATCGTCGCCTCGAGGTTGGCTTCACGGAGGAGCCTTACCAAGACAAGGGTAGGACGGGGAGCCGCGGTGACATCTGCCGCTGTCTGCAGGCCCACCCGCTGGAGCGGCATGCAGATTCCGTGGCGCTCCGCTTCGGAGCGGAGGCGTCGATCGTCGATCGCGGGACTCACGCATCGTAGCGGTTGCACAAGGCATCCGCATGGACGGTTGATGGCAACGATCCTTCGTGATTGTCCCAGCACCCGAGTCCATTCCTATCACTCTCTCTTTTCTTCAACCCTCACAAGGACGTTCATGGCATGAAGAGAATCTTCCGATCTGGGAATGACTCCTGCTCCGGCTTTGTCAGAAGTACCATTTTGGCTGCCCTCTTTTGTCATTTTCTGGGCCGGATGCTGGCTGCCGAGCAGGTCGCCTTTTGGGACTTTTCGGAAGGCACACAGGGCTGGAGAACCAACACGGGTATTGATCATGAACACAACGCAGTCGACGGATTCTCCTTTCAGGTGACATCGCCTGATCCATTCCTAACAAGTCCCCGCTTGAACTGTCCTGTCGGTGGTTTTCTCGTTGTGACTCTACGCATGCGATCGACGGGAGACACAAACGGCCAAGTGTACTTTGGCGAAGATTTTTCTGAAGCCAACAGTCGTAACTTCGTTGTCCGAAACGATGGTGAGTGGCACGATTATCGCATCTCTCTCCCATCGCCGGGCCGAGGTAGCCGCATCCGGCTAGACCCCAGCAGTGCGGACGGATTCGTCACGCTGTCACGGCTACGCATCGAGGCGCTTGCGGAACTCCCGCACGAACCATGGGCGAGTCCGCGCGAATTGCGAGACAAGAAGTTCATCGGTGGCGGACTTTACACTGTCTATGGTGAAGACACCGCGATCACACCACGGTTTCTTGCTCGGCATCCTGAGTTTTCGGACGCTTATCCTTTTGACGGCATCGTCCTGCCAGCTCTTTTGTCGGCAGAATGGGTCAAAACACTCGGCCTCACGAAAATGGGGAAGCCAATGCTCCCTGCTTTCCTGCACGAACTGCTTTGGAACAAGGTTCGTATTCCGGACGAAGCAGTTGCACAAACGGTCACGGACCTCAAGTCGATGCGACGGGGTACCCTTACGGACAACTTCCTTATCTTTGGAATGATCGATGGCGCGCGCGGCATGCTCACTCCGGATCTCACCAAGGATGAGGACTGGTTCATCATCGAGCAAAACGCCAAACTCGCAGCCCGGATTTGCCGCGAGGGCTCCCTCAAGGGGTTTTGGTTCGACACGGAACAATATAGTTACTATCGTTGGCGTACCGATTCTGGTACGCCTGAGTTTGAGGCGGAAAAGCCTCAAGGGCTTCATTTTCCACTGGGAAAGGATTCCGCCGAAGTCCTTCGTCGTCGTGGCGCCGCATGGATCAAGGCAATCCAATCCGAGTTTCCAGAGGTCAAGATCATGACCACCTTTGCCTGGTCACCAGACGCGAACGGCTACGGCCCGCTTACGGGAGTCATACCGTTTCTCGATGGTGTGCTCGAAGGAATCGAATCGCCGGGGCAGATCATCCATGGACATGAAAACACGTTCTACTTTGGCCACGCCAAAGGTACGACTCATACCTATGCTACAGAAAACGGTTTTCCAGGAGATCGCAATCGATACGATTCAGCCCGGTCTGAGATTCGCGGTTGGGCTGGACTGAGCAGCAGCCCTGAAAAGTACAATAGATTCGTACACGTCGGAATGGCGGCTTGGATTGAGGACCATCCGTGGAATGTCCCCGACGGCTGGCCTGTTGGGAGTAAAGCGTCCCTCTGGTCGAACCTTCCGCTTGCCTTAGCCTATTCGGACGAGTACGTGTGGGTCTGGTCTGAGCACACAAAGTATGGGCAGCCTCATCTGCATGAAATGAACCCCTTTTTGGCGTCGCTCAACAATCAGACCCAAAACGAAAAAGCAGAGCTTCTAAATAGTTTCCGGGAGGACTTCACGACCGACCCCATGCACCGAAGCTGGTACTTTGACTTTGACATGCTTTC
>CAJBCV010000521.1 GCA_903951635.1 uncultured Planctomycetaceae bacterium | reverse complement strand
AGGGGATCGCTGAACGGCCCCGAAGGGGCGAGGACGACGAGATCGGCGGGGCGGCCGACGGCGATCGATCCGGCCCGCGATTCGTGCGCCACGTTCCAGGCGGCGTCGGACGTCATCATCCGCAAGGCTTCTCCCGGCGACACGAGGCCTGAGCCAACGAGCTCCCGGGCCTCTCCGAGGACCGAGAGATCGGGGTTTGAAGCCCGGCTGTCGGTGCCGATCGCCACGCGGATCCCGGCGGTGCGAAATCGCTCCACCGGCGGGAGTTGCCCGGAGAGGAGCCTGGTCGTACGCGGACAGACAACGACGCCGAGCCGGTCGCGGTGGCGGGCGAGACGGTCGAGGGCCATCGCGTCGGGGGGCTCCCCAAGGAACGTGCCATGGACGACGCTCCCGCGACGAACGCGCGCGAGTCTGCTGATCCACTCCGACGGCGGCAGCACCGGCGGAGGCCGATCGGCCGGCCAAGCCCCGAGGGTCGCAAACAGATCGCAAAACGGCCCGCCGCCGCCGGTGACGTAAGCGAGTTCCGCGAGGCTCTCCGCGAGGTGCATCGTCACGGGAAGCCCGCGCTTGGCCGCGTCGCAAAGGAGCGCCCGGCCGAGGGCTTTCGAGACGGTCATCGGAGCGTGGGGGGAGATCCCGGCGGAACCTCTGAGCCGATCGAGGTCGCGGGCGATGGCCCCGGGAAGAACCTGTCCGCGGAACGACAAGCCGAGGGCCTCGCGGTAGACGCGCACGCGCGGCCCGACCGGCGGGTAGCCTCCCCGAGGCACGGCGGTGGCGATCTCACCGATCGTCGTCACGCCAAACGAGAGGCTCTCGGCGAGCCCTGCCCGGAGGCTGCCGGCGAGCCGGGCCGCTTCCTCTCGGCCGGTGGGACGGGCCCGGCGGAGGGCGACGACGCGGGCGATCCATCCGGGGAGCCCTCCTTCGGCATCGAGTGGCCGCTCGAGATCGGAAAACTCGAGATGGGTATGGGCGTTGACGAGGCCGGGAAGAACGATCGAAGAGCCGAGGTCGATCGTGTCGCGGGGCGGTGAGCCTGAGAGCTTTCGCCGTCCGAACGCCACGATCTGACCACGCTCGATCCGCAGCCAGCCATCTTCGATGGCCGGTCGATCGACCGGAACGATCCACCGAGCCCGAAGGTGGAGCGGTCTAGCCCGGCTCACGACTTCGCTGCAGCCGACATGAGGCTCGGCTGGAGGAGCGCTGCTCCGGCCGACCCGCAGCCGGTGGGACCGCACGCCACGGCAGCCGCCGGGAGCGCCGCCGGAAGCGGGCCTTCGGTCTCATCCTCGAACAATTCGTAAAACACGTTGCGGCGACGCGGGATCCAGCCGAGCTCAGAGATCGCCGAACGCATCTCGGCGAGCGTGAGGTGGTGGACGGTGCCGGCGGCGCTGACGACGTTCTCCTCGAGCATCAAACTCCCCATGTCGTTGGCGCCGAAGAGGAGAGCGAGTTGGCCGATCTCCCGCCCTTGCGTCACCCAGCTCGACTGGATGTTGGGGACGTTGTCGAGATACAGCCGGGCGACGGCCTGGGTTCGCAGGTATTCGAAGGGGCCGGCCGGGGGGATCGAGGCCAAGTCGGTGTTCTCGGGCTGGAACGACCAGCAGATGAAGGCGGTGAAGCCCCCCGTCTCGTCCTGAAGTTCGCGGATCCGCTCGAGGTGCTCGATCCGTTCGGCGAGCGTCTCGACGTGGCCGAACATCATCGTCGCGGTGCTCCGCCCGCCGAGGGCGTGCCATTCGCGGTGAACGTTCAGCCAGTCGTCGGTGAGGACCTTGCCGCGGGTGATCTCCTGCCGCACCCGGTCGACGAGGATCTCGCCACCGCCGCCGGGGAGCGAACCGAGCCCGGCCCGAGCGAGGCGCTCGAGCACCTCGCGGAGGGGGCGCTTCGAGATCTTCGTGAAGTGGTGGATCTCTGGGGGCGAGAAGCCGTGAACATTCACCTGGGGAAACCGCGCCTTGATGTCGCGGAGGAGGTCTTCATACCACTCCAGTTCCAGGGTCGGATGGAGCCCACCCTGGAGGAGGATTTGGTCGCCGCCGACGGAGACCATCTCGGCGATCTTCCCCATCAGCACGTCGCGGTCGAGGACATAGCCCTCGGCATGCTTCGGCGGCCGGTAGAAGGCACAGAAGTCACACACCGCCGTGCAGACGTTGGTGTAGTTGATATTGCGATCGATGTTGTAGGTGCGATACGGCTCCGGATGGAGACGGTTGGTGACCGCGTTCGCGGCCCGGCCGATCGAGGCCAGGTGCGGCGACTGGAGGAGGACGAGGGCGTCGGCAGCGGACAGCCGCTTTCCGGCAAGGGTGTCGTCCAGGATGCGGTCGATGTTTGGCGTCATGGTGGTGGAATCCGCAGGGAGTGAGAACCCTGTCATTGTGCCATCGGCGCCCCGGGGAGGGCGAGGGCGCGATCGAGGTCGATCCCCTTCGGGGCGAGGGAGAGGGCCGCGGCTCGGTCGTGAAACAGCGCCAGGGCGGCCCGTTCCCGGAAGCCGAGATCGTAGTGGAGATTGTCGCGAAGGTAGCCGAGGCATTGGGGGAGAGTGAGGCCGTGCCCCTTCGCTTCGGCGGCCGCGATCGAGGCGATGTTCGCCCGACCGGTATCGCGGGCGGTATTGAGGAGTGGCTCGAGGCGGCGGAGCGTCGCTTCAGGGACGTCGCGCCGCGCTGCCCAGACGGCGAACACGAACGGCAACCCGGTCCAGCGGCACCACTCCTCGCCGAGATCCCAGACCGCCTCGAAGTGACCGCGCTGCCCTCCGATCGCCCGATCGCCGATAAGGAGCACGGCATCGGCCGTCGTCGCGGAGATGTCGTCCTCGAGCGGCAGGACATCGATCTGCGGGGCCACGCCGCAGCGGTGGGCGAGGAGAATCCGCGCCAGGGCGACGCTCGTCCGCGAGCCTTCGTCGACGGCGAGGGTGTCGATCCGGTCGGGCCGCTTTCGAAAGAAAACCTTCACGCTCATCACCGGCCCGCGGCAGCCGATGCAGGCGTCGGAGACGAGCCGGTAGGCATCCCCGCGGAAGAACTCGATCGAGGGGATGAGGGCGACATCGAGGCTGCCGGCGGCGAGTTGGTCAGCCAGCCGACTGGGGAGGTCGTATTCCAGGGCGACCCCAGGGCCGGCGAGGCCGTGGACGAGCGGCTTGGTATTGAGGTATTGCACCGCCCCTACCCTGGCCGGCGGGGCGGCGGGCCCCTTTGGAATCGGGGCTGTTTCGGGCGGGGAACGCCGATCGGAGGATGGAAAGCCGAGGGACCTACGGCCGATTCCGGCGACGGTGGGCGACTGGTCGAGCATCGCTGTGCGGGGCATGGAACGCATCCCCCGACCCTCTTTGACGTGGCTCGTGCCCGTGGATCGCTGCTCCACGGCCGACAGGGGGGGCGAACCTAAGAAAACCCGGCCGCCGCAGCCCTGTCCAGAGGAGAACCGTACAGCCGCCGTCCGGCTAACCGCCGGCGGGGATACCGGGCCCATCCACGGCCCCTGCCCGCTTGGGCCCGCCCCGAAACAGCGGTGGTCACCGGGGGGCGATCGCCGCAGCCAGCGGCGGCGGGCAGCCACGGCCCGCCAGGCTCGTGCAGCCGCCACAATGGGAATCCGGCGTGCAGAGGACTAGGCAGCAGGTTGCTTGGACCACAACCAGAGCATGCCCACGGCATAGATCAGCATCCCCGCCCCCGCGACGAGGTGATCCACGCGTAGGGCAGGGTGGAGGTAGCGCCGACGTAGATCCAACCCAGGCCGGCAAGCAGGCCGCACGTAACGCAGATGAGAAAGAGTCTTGCTCGCATCGATTGGGCCTTTTTTAGATGATGCCGCAGGCCGAAGCTCTGCATGCCTGGGGCCTGTCTGCCCTGATCCCCTCAAAAAGACTACCCAATCCCTGCTTCGGCCGCGAGCCCTTGAACTTGTGTGTCGCCCTGCGGCCTGCAGCACCGCCGAAGGCGATCCCAGAGAGCCCGGCACAGTGGAAGGCACAGCAGACCTCGTCAGCCCTCATATCGCCTGGTACAAGAAACCCAAGCCGGTCAACAGCATCTCGTTGAGGAATCGAATACCCCATGAACCATCAAGAACTCCCCATTCCAGAGATGAGTAACGATACTCGCTCCATGGAATTGGCTCGCGTGTGGTTCATTGACGGCTCAGCGCGAGTCGTCATCTCACCGAACCTATGGGCTGACCCAGCTCCCTGGGGCATCCTTCTCGCCGACATGGTCCAGCATCTTGGAAATGCTTACGAAGCTCAGGGGAAAAAACGCTCTGAAGCGATCTCGCGAATCTTGGAAGCCTTCGACGCCGAGCGTGGGCACCCGACGTCCTCCGTGACTCCTGTGAGATCGAGGTGACCGGCTTGGGTTTCTTGTACCAGGCGATATGAGGGTTCAGGGTTGGGGCTGACCCAGGCATACAGCCGCGTGTTCGGCAGGAGCCAAAGTCTGGGGCGACGGAGATCCCGGGTTTCGTGTCAGCGACGCCGAAGCGGCGAAGCGGCTGACCGGCTTGGCGAAGATGATCTACGACCACGGCCTCCCAGT
>CAJBCV010000520.1 GCA_903951635.1 uncultured Planctomycetaceae bacterium | reverse complement strand
GGCCCTGCTCCACGTCGGCCGCGTGCTCGCGGAAGCGAGGGAAATGGAGGCCTGGGGGATCGATCTCGGCAAGCCGAAGATCAAGCTCGAGGCCCTCCGAACGCGCAAAGACAAGGTGATTTCGACGCTCACCGGCGGTCTTGGCCAGCTCGCCAAGCGGCGCAATGTCCGCATCATCCAGGGGGCCGCGAGGTTTACGTCCTCCGGGACGCTCGAGGTGGTCGGTGCCGACGGTAGCCAGACGGTGACCTTCGATCACTGCATCCTGGCCAGCGGGTCGCGACCGGCGCGGATTCCGGCCTTCGACCTCCCTACGCCCCGGGTGATGGATTCGACCTCGGCGCTCGAGCTCCAGGAGATCCCCGACTCGCTCCTCGTCATCGGCGGCGGTTATATCGGGCTGGAAATGGGCACCGTCTATGCCGAGCTCGGGTCGAAAGTCTCCGTCGTCGAGCTCACCGACACCCTCCTCCCCGGTGCCGATCGGGACCTCGTCAAGCCGCTCCAGGCGCGGCTGGAGAAGCTCTTCGAGGCCATCCATCTGAAGACGAAAGTGGCCGGCCTGGAAGAGAAGAAGAAGGGGATTCTCGTCCGGTTCGAGGGGCCCGAAGGGCCGTTCGAGAAGGAGTTCTCCCGCGTCCTCGTGGCGGTCGGCCGGCGACCGAACTCCGACGGGCTGGGGCTCGAGAACACGGCCGTGAAGGTCGATGCCAAGGGGTTCGTCCAGGTGGACGGCCAGCAGCGGACCAGCGACCCGAAGATCCTTGCCATCGGCGACGTCTGCGGCGAGCCGATGCTCGCCCACCGCGCCAGCCACCAAGGCAAGGTCGCCGTCGAGGCGCTCCACGGAGAGCCCGCGCTGTTCGCCCCGCGGTGCATCCCGGCGGTGGTGTTCACCGATCCGGAGATCGCCTGGGCGGGGCTCACCGAGCAGGAGGTAAAGGCGAGCGGGAAGACCGTCGAGATCAGCCGCTACCCCTGGGCCGCCAGCGGCCGTGCCCAAGCCCTCGGGCGGACCGAGGGGATGACGAAACTCCTCGTCGACCCGGAGACCGACACGGTTCTCGGGGTTGGCATCGTCGGTGCGGGAGCCGGTGAACTGATCGCCGAAGGTGCTTTGGCGATCGAGATGGCCGCCAGTGCCCGCGACCTCGCCGAGACGATCCACGCCCATCCGACGCTCGGCGAGACGGTCGCTTTCGCGGCCGAAAACCATTTCGGGACCGCCACCGAGATCTACCGCCCCCGGTCCTGAGGCCTGGCGACCCCCGCTGGACGTGGGGGGCTGGGGAAACTCGAGCAGGGGGCCTGAGGAGGGGGGCCTTGCGGGGGCACTCGTTTCCAGGCTGAATTTGGCCCGGTTGGCGGGCCTGGTGCCTTGTCGAAAAGCGTTTCGAGCAACCGACTTTCGTCGCGCGGCCGGCGAACGAAACGGCCTTTACGGACGCCGGCAAGAGCGGAATAATGGGCAAAGTTCACCCAGCCCTCCCGGAGTTGCCCATGGCGAGCCCCGACATCGACGAGTCCGGCACTGACGGAGCGACCCAGGCTTCTCAACTCCCCCCGGGCGCCCACGCCCAGATGTCGATCGGACGAGTGACGGACACCTCCGCGGGGCAGCCGGTGCCGGTCGACGGCACGGCGAGCGTTGACGCCGATCCCACCGAGACTCGGGAATGGCTCGACTCCCTCCGCTACGTGCTCAACAGCCGTGGGGAGGAACGGGCCGCCTATCTCCTCCATGCCATCGAGCAGGAGGCCTACCGGCTCGGGGTGTCGATCCCGTTCTCGGCGACGACCCCCTACATCAACACGATCCCGGTCGACAAGCAGCCGCTGTTTCCTGGCAACCGCGAACTCGAGCGGCGGATCAAGAGCATGATCCGCTGGAACGCGATGGCGATGGTTGTCCGCGCCAATCGCGAGGACAAGAGCATCGGCGGCCACATCTCGACTTTTGCCTCCTCGGCGACGCTCGTGGAAGTGGCGATGAACCACTTCATCCGCGGACGCGGCGACGATTACTCCGGCGATCAGGTCTATTTCCAAGGGCATGCTTCGCCGGGGATCTACGCCCGCGCCTTCGTCGAAGGGCGGATCACCGAGAAGCAGTTGGAGAACTTCCGCCGCGAGTTGGCCGATGGCGGCGGGCTCTCGAGCTATCCCCACCCCTGGCTGATGCCCGGCTTCTGGGAGTTCCCCACCGTATCGATGGGGCTCGGACCGCTGATGGCGATCTATCAAGCCCGGTTCAACAAATACCTCCAAGACCGCGGCCTCAAGGATACGAGCCGGCAGACCGTGTGGTCGTTCATCGGTGACGGCGAGAGCGACGAACCGGAAACGCTCGGCGCGATCACGCTGGCGGCCCGCGAGAAACTCGACAACCTCGTGTTCGTCATCAATTGCAACCTCCAGCGGCTCGACGGGCCGGTGCGCGGCAACGGCAAGATCATCCAGGAACTCGAGGGTCTGTTCCGCGGTGCGGGCTGGAACGTCATCAAGGTGATCTGGGGCGACGAGTGGGATCCGCTCCTCGACAAGGACGACGAAGGTCTCCTCGTCAAGCGGATGAACGAGGTCGTCGACGGGCAGTATCAAAAATACGTTGTCATGCCCGGCAGCTACATCCGCGAGCATTTCTTCGCCGCCGATCCGAAGCTCTCAGAAATGGTCGCCCACCTCTCCGACGAGAAGCTCAAGAAGCTTCGTCGCGGCGGCCACGATCCCGAGAAGGTCTACGCCGCCTATGCCGCGGCAATGGCTTGCACCGGCAAGCCGACGGTGATCCTCGCCAAGACGATCAAGGGCTACGGACTCGGCGAGGTGGGAGAGGGACGCAACGTCACCCACCAGCAGAAGAAGCTCAACGAGGAAGAACTGCGGGCCTTCCGTTCGCGGTTCGGGATCCCGATCTCCGACGACGAGGTCGCCAAGGCGCCGTTCTACCGGCCGGCGGAGGATTCGCCGGAGATGAAGTATCTCCGCGAACGCCGCGAGGCCCTCGGGGGTTACGTGCCGACGCGGCCGTTGGAATCGCCGCGGCTCGAAGTTCCGAAGCTCGCCGAATATCTCCCCTTCATCGAGAAGAGTGCCGGCCGCGAGGTCTCGACCACCACCGGGGCGGTGACGCTGATGGCGTCGCTTCTCAAGGACAAGTCGGTGGGGAAGTACATCGTTCCGATCGTTCCCGACGAGTCGCGAACCTTCGGCATGGATCCGCTCTTCAAGCAGTGTGGGATCTACGCCCACACCGGGCAGTTGTACGAGCCGGTCGATTCCGACCAGCTCCTTTACTACCGGGAAGCGAAGGACGGGCAGATCCTCGAGGAAGGGATCACCGAGGCGGGGAGCATGTCGAGCTTCGTCGCCGCCGGGACTGCGTACGCCTCGCACGGCGTGCCGATGATCCCGATGTTCATCTACTACTCGATGTTCGGCTTCCAGCGGATCGGCGACCTCATCTGGGCCGCCTGCGACTGTCGGGCTCGTGGCTTCCTCCTCGGCGGCACCGCCGGGCGGACCACGCTCAACGGCGAAGGGCTGCAGCATCAGGACGGCCACAGCCACCTGTTCGCGATGGCCTACCCGACGGTCAAGGCCTACGACCCGGCCTTCGTCTACGAGACGACCGTGATCATGCTTGACGGCATGGAGCGGATGTACGGCAAGGGTGAGGACTGGATCTACTACCTCACGATCTACAACGAGAACTATGAGATGCCGGCGATGCCGGCCGGCTGCGAGGAAGGGATCGTGAAGGGGGCCTATCGGCTCCGCGAGATCCCCGCCAAGCCGGCTGCGGCCAAGGGAGCCAAGAAGGGAAAGACCGCTTCGCTTCCTCCGGTCCAACTGCTCGGCTCAGGGTCGATCCTTCGCGAGGTCATCCGGGCCGGCGAGATCCTCGCCGACCGCTTCGGCGTGACGAGCACGGTTTGGAGCGTGACGAGTTGGAAGGAACTGCGCCGCGAAGCGCTGGCCTGCCGACACTGGAACATGCTCCACCCGACCGAGACGCCGCGTCGCAGCTACCTCGAGGACACCCTCGGCTCGGCCGAGGGTCTCTTCGTCGCGGCCAGCGATCACGTCCGGGCTGTTCCTGAGCAACTCGATCCCTGGATTCCCGGCGGGCTGTTCGTCATGGGGACCGATGGCTTCGGGCGGAGTGAATCCCGCCCGCGGCTCCGTCGTCACTTCGAGGTCGATGCCGAGTGCATCGCCGTCGGTGTGCTCTCCAGGCTCGCAGCTGCCGGTGCCATCGGAGCCGATGTCGTGGCCGACGCGATCACGGCTCTCGGGGTCGACCCCGACAAGGTCGACGCCGCCAGCGCCTGATTGTTTTCCCGTCGCGGTGCCCGTTGCCCACGCCGGATCAAATCGTTTTTCCTCCCTTTGCCCGACTTCCTCCGCGATCCCACCATGGCCACCGATTTCAAGCTGCCCGACCTGGGCGAGAACATTGCCTCGGGTGATGTCGTCAGTGTGTTCGTCTCCGCGGGGGACGTGGTGAAGCCGGGCCAGGCGCTCCTCGAAGTCGAGACCGACAAAGCGGTCATCGAGGTCCCCTGTCCCCCCGGGGGACGGGTCGCCAGCGTGCTCGTCAAGAAGGGGGACACCGTCAAGGTGGGGCAGACGCTGCTCACCCTCGAAGCCGCGGGCTCCGCGCCAGCCCCGGCGAAGCCCGCCGCGGCGGCGCCGCCGGCCAAGCCGGCCCCCGTTGCCGCGGCGCCCGTGGCCGCAACTCCCGTGGCGAACGTCGCGCCGGCCGCTCCGGTGCCGGCGGCTCCCGCACCGGTCGCCGCGAAGCCCGTCCTCGAACCGGAGCCTGCCACGCCGACCCCGGCCGTTGCGGCGGTCGAGCCTGCCGGTCCGGCGGTGCGGCGGCTCGCCCGTGAACTCGGCGTCGATCTCGGACGCGTGAAGGGAACCGGGCCTGCCGGGCGGATCCTGCGTGAGGACGTCGTTGCCGCCGTCCGTCAGGGAAGTGCCCAGGGGGGACGTTCGGCCGTCGCTCCGTCCTCCGACCGCGACGACTGGGGGCCTGTCCACCGCGAACAGATGTCGCGGATGCGGCGGACGATCGCCACGAACATGGTGCGGAGCGTCTCGACGATCCCCCATCTGACGAACTTCGACGACGCCGACGTCACCGAGATGGAACGCCTCCGGAAGGCGAGCGCTGACGATCATGCCAAGGCGAACGTCAAGCTGACGGCGCTCTCGTTCGTGATCAAGGCGGTGAGCCTCTCCCTCCGCCAGCACCCGGCGATGAACGCGAGCATCGACGTGGAGAAGGGGGAGATCCTCTACAAGGACTACGTCAACATCGGCCTCGCGGTCGACACCCCCCGCGGGCTCGTGGTGCCGGTGCTTCGTGGCTGCGACGAACTGTCGATTCCGCAGATCGCTCAGGCGATCGCCGAGACCGCCGAGAAGGCGAAGCATGCCCAGTATTCGATCGAAGATCTCCGCGGCGGCACGTTCACCATCAGCAATCTCGGCGCCATCGGCGGCACGTATTCGACGCCGATCATCAACTGGCCCGAGGTGGCGATCCTGCTCGTCGGCCGATCGCGGAAGTTGCCGGTCGTCCAGGGAGACCGGATCGAGCCCAGGCTGATGATGCCCCTGTCATTGTCCTACGACCACCGCATCATCGACGGGGCCATGGCGGCCCGATTCCTCCGGGAAGTGATCGGTTATCTCGAGAGTCCCGGGCGCCTCCTTCTTGCCCGCTGATACCCATCCCACCGTGGGGTTGGAGGCGGCAGGCCGCCGCCCCGTCGTCCCACCGTAAGCACTGGATCGCAGCCGTGAGCCATCCCGATCGCATCGACGCCACCGGAACCGCCAGCCTCGCGTTTCTCGAGGAGATGTTCGACCAGTACGCCGCCGATCCGACGAGTGTCGATCCCGAGTGGCGGGCCTACTTCGAAGCGCTCGAGCGGAATGGATCGGCCGGTGGGACCGCTCCCGTGGGCGCTGGTTCGTGGGGCAACGGTTCGTCGGGCAACAGCCCCTCCCCCCGGGCCAACGGTCAGGCGAACGTGCCGTCCGGTGCGCCGCTGCACGGCAGCCAGTACCAGGGCAATCAGTACCACGGTGACACTGGCGCGCGGCTGGTGACGCCCGACGGCATCGCCACGGCCCATGCCGTCGCGGTGGCCGGGGGGGATGTCCGGCTCCCCGACGCCCCGATCGGCGAGGCGATGCCGCTGCCGCTCCCGGTGGCGTCCGGCAACGCAGCCGAGGAACGGGTGGCGTTCCTCCAGGATCGCGTCGATCAACTCGTTCGTGCCTACCGGGTCCGCGGGCACCTCATGGCCGAGATCGATCCGCTCGGTCGGCCGCGTCCGGGCCTCCCGGAACTCGATCCGCGGTTCTATCACCTCACCGAAGAGGACATGGACCGGACGTTCTCCACCGACACGATCGAGGGCCCGCAGTCGATGCCGCTGCGGGAGATCATCCAGCGCCTGCGGAATACGTACTGCCGGGCGATCGGCGTGCAGTTCATGCACATGGACGATCTCCGCGTGCGGCAATGGCTCCAGGTGCGGATGGAGGGCTGCGAGAACCGGGTTCAGCTCGATCGCCGCCAGCAACTGCGCATCTACCGGCAGATGACCTGTGCCGCGGTCTTCGAAGAGTTCATCCAGAAGCGGTTTCTCGGAGCGAAGAGCTTCTCCCTCGAGGGGGGAGAGTCGCTCGTTCCGCTCCTCGAGATGGCGATCGAGCGGGCGGCCACGCAGGGGATCGGCGACGTCGTCCTCGCCATGGCCCACCGCGGCCGCTTGAACGTTCTGGCGAACGTGATGGGGAAGAGCGCCCAGAGGATCTTCCGCGAGTTTGCGGATCTCGATCCGGAGCTCCACGTCGGCCGTGGCGACGTGAAGTATCACCTCGGGCATTCGAGCGATCACCGTGCCGCCAACGGCCGCAATGTCCACCTCACGCTGTGCTTCAATCCGAGCCATCTGGAGTTCGTCAATCCTGTCGCCATCGGCCGCGTGCGGGCCCGGCAGGACCGGATCAGTGACTTCGCCCGGCAGACGGGGATGGTCGTGCTCATTCACGGCGACGCAGCCTTCGCCGGCGAAGGGGTCATCCAGGAATCGCTCAACCTCAGCGAACTCGACGCCTACCGCATCGGCGGCGCGCTCCATGTCGTCGTCAACAACCAGATCGGATTCACGACCGGCCCTCGCGAGGCCCGCTCCTGCACGTACGCCACCGACGTGGCGAAGATGCTCCAGATCCCCATCTTCCACGTCAACGGCGAGGATCCCGAGGCGGTAGCGCAGGTCGTCAATCTGGCGATGGACTTCCGCCGCGAGTTCCAGCGGGATGTCGTCATCGACATGTACTGCTTCCGACGCCGCGGGCATAACGAGGCCGACGAGCCGGCGTTCACCCAGCCGGCCCTCTACCGCGTGATCGAGAAGCGGCCGAGCGTCCACGAGAGCTATCTCGAGAAGCTCCTCAAACTCGGCGAGGTGACCCGCGACGAGGCGATGCGGATCGCCGAGGAACACCGGGCGAAGCTCGATGCCGAACTGTCGGTCGCCAAGAGCGACGACTACGTCCACTCCAACGAGATGGCCGGCGTCTGGGCCGCCTACTGCGGGGGAAGGGAACGCGATTCGATCGACGTCGACACCGGCGTGAAAGCGGAGGTGCTCACCCATCACCTCCGGCAGTTGATCCGCCTCCCGGAGGGATTCGAGCCCCACCCGAAGATCCAAAAGTTTCTCGAAGTCCGCCAGCAAATGGCCGACGGGAAGCAGCCGCTCGACTGGTCGGCCGCCGAGGCCCTCGCCATGGCGACGCTCGCCACCCAGGGAATGCGGGTGCGGCTCTCCGGCCAGGATTGCCAGCGCGGCACGTTCAGCCATCGCCATGCCGTGATCCACGACTGCGTCACCGACGAGACCTACTGCTCGCTCGAGCACCTCGCCTCCGAGCAGGCGCCGGTCGAGATCTACAACAGTCCGCTGTCCGAGGCCGGGGTGCTCGGCTTTGAGTACGGCTACAGCCTCGATTGTCCCGACGGGCTCGTGATGTGGGAGGCGCAGTTCGGCGATTTCGTCAACTGCGCCCAGGTCGTCATCGACCAGTTCATCGTCAGCGCCGAGGACAAGTGGAACAGGCTCTCCGGGCTCGTGATGCTCCTGCCGCACGGCTTCGAGGGGCAGGGACCGGAGCATTCGAGTGCGCGCCTCGAACGCTTCCTGTCGCTGGCCGCCAAGGACAACATCCAGGTCGTCACGCCGACGACACCGGCGCAGATGTTCCATCTCCTCCGCCGCCAGATGCTCCGCACCTGGAGGAAGCCGCTGGTCGTGATGACGCCCAAGAGTCTCCTCCGGCACCCGGGGTGCGTGTCGCCGCTTGCGGAGCTCACGTCGGGAACCTTCCGCCGCGTGATCCCTGATTCCTCCGGAGTGCAGGCCCGCGACGTGCGGCGGATCCTCCTCTGCTCGGGGAAGATCGCCTACGAGCTCGAGAAGCGGCGCCAGGATCTCGGCCGCCACGACGTCGCGATCGTCCGTGTCGAGCAGCTCTATCCCCTCCCGAAAACCGAGATCGAGGAGGCGATCGGGGCCTACGCCGTCGGCACGCCGGCGGTGTGGGTTCAGGAAGAGCCGGAGAACATGGGGGCCTGGCGCTTTTACCGCGTTCACTTCGGCGAGAAACTCCTCGACCGCTTCCCCTTCTCCGGGGTCTGCCGCCAGAGTGCCGCGAGCCCCGCGACCGGCTCGAAGAAGAGCCACGACATGGAGCAGAACGAACTGCTCACCGCAGCTTTCCAGTCCTGAGAGACGCGGCTTCGTTCCGCATCGTTCTGCTCCGCTCCCCATCCTTCCCCGTCCACCCCCAACTCCCTCCCCGGCACTGCCACCATGCCCATCGAACTCAAGGTCCCCGAAGTCGGCGAATCGATCACCGAGGTGCAGATCGGCACCTGGAAGAAGCGCGAGGGGGAAGGGGTCGCGATGGACGATTCCATCGTGGAGATCGAGAGTGACAAGGCGACGGTCGACCTTCCGGCGCCTGCCGCAGGAACCGTCACGAAGATCCTCAAGGGAAGTGGCGAGAAGGCCCGCGTTGGGGAGGTGATCGGCTACCTCGAGCCGGCCGGAGCGGCCGCCGCCACGCCGGCGGCCCCCGGGGGCCAGCCGGTCGTCGACGTGAAGCGGACCGGGAGCCGGGTCGACATCGGCTCGGTCCAGATGTCTTCCAACGAGGGCGCCAGGGTGATGCCCGCAGCGGCACGCGTGCTCGGCGAAGCCGGCGTCGCCGCGTCGTCGGCCCAGGGCACCGGGCCCGGCGGCCGGGTGACGAAGGAGGACGCGATCGGCGCCGTGGCCGCGGCGAAGGCCCCCGCTGCGGTCTCGAAGCCCGCCCCCGTGATCGCCGCGGCCTCCGTGCCGGCCCGAACACCTGGAGCGCGGGAGGAGCGGGCGGTGCTCATCAGCCCGATCCGCCGGCGGATCGCCGAGCGGCTCGTCGAGGCCCAGCAGCAGGCGGCGCTCCTCACGACCTTCAACGAGGTCGACATGAGCGCCGTGATGGCCCTGCGCAACAAGTTCAAGGATGTCTTCCTGCAGCGGTACGGGGTGAAGCTCGGCTTCATGTCGTTCTTCGTGCGGGCCGCCGTCGAGGCGCTGCGGGCCGTTCCCCAGGTCAACGCCGAGTTCCGCGACCCGCACATCGTCTACCGCGACTACGCCGACATCGGCATCGCCGTCGGCGGCGGGAAGGGGCTCGTCGTGCCGGTGCTGCGGAATGCGGAAACCCTCTCCTTTGCCCAGATCGAACTCGGCATCGCCGACTTCGCCAAGCGGGCTGCCGACAACAAGCTCAAGCTCGACGAGCTCCAGGGGGGGACGTTCACGATCTCCAACGGCGGCGTCTATGGATCGATGATGAGCACGCCGATCATCAATCCGCCGCAGAGCGGCATCCTCGGTCTTCATGCGATCACCGACCGCCCCGTGGCCGTCGACGGGCAGGTCGTGATCCGGCCGATGATGTACCTGGCGCTCACGTACGATCACCGCCTCGTTGATGGTCGCGAAGCGGTGACGTTTCTGAAGAAGATCAAGGACACGATCGAGGATCCGACCCGTCTCATCCTCGAGGTCTGAGTCACGCGGGCATGACGGGGCCTGCGAGCGCCGGGGCAGGCTCGGGCGAAGAGTGCCGGATGGTGGGCCGGGGGAGGTCCCTGGTTGCCGCCGGGTGCGAGGAGAGGAGTGGGCTGGCCGATGCAAGCGTACGACGTGCTGGTGATCGGCGCCGGTCCCGGCGGCTATGTGGCCGCCATCCGTGCTGCCCAACTCGGTTTCTCCGCGGCCGTGATCGAGAAGGAGGATCGCCTCGGCGGAACCTGCCTCCGCGTCGGCTGCATCCCCTCCAAGGCCCTCCTCGAGTCGAGCCACAAGTACGAGGAGGCCCGGGGTGAACTCGCCCATCACGGCATCCAGGTCGGCTCGGTGGCCCTCGACCTCGCCGCGATGCTCAAGCGCAAAGATGAGGTCGTCGGGACGCTCTGCAAGGGGATCGACGGCCTGCTTGCGAAGAACAAGATCGCCCGGATCCGCGGCACCGGCCGGCTGGCCGGGCCGGGACGCGTCGAGGTGACCGGTGCCGACGGCACGAAGTCGCTCCTCGAGTCTTCCCGGATCATCGTTGCGGTGGGGAGCTCGAGCATCGTGCTTCCCGGTGTCGAGGTTGACGGTGGCGTCGTGGGAACGAGCACCGAGGCGCTCTCGTACGACACCGTCCCCGGGCATCTGGTCGTCATCGGTGGCGGTTACATCGGCCTCGAACTCGGCAGCGTCTGGCGCCGTCTCGGCGCCAAGGTGACGGTGCTTGAGTATGCCGATCGAATCCTCGCCGGGATCGACGCCGACATCGCTTCGGAGGCCCTCGTCCAATTCCGCAAGCAGGGGCTCGACATCCGCCTCGGCGCCAAGGTGAAGGGGGCCCGGGCGGCGAAGTCGGGGGGCGCCGTGGTGGAGTGCGAGGGGCTCGAACCGATCCACTGCGACCGCGTGCTTGCCGCCACCGGCCGGAGGCCGGCAACCGCCGACATCGGCCTCGAGACGGTCGGCATCCAGCCCGACAAGCGTGGCTACGTTGCCGTCGACGGGCTCTTCCGCACCTCCGCCGCCGGCGTCTGGGCGATCGGCGACTGCATCCCCGGTCCGATGCTCGCCCACAAGGCGGAGGAGGATGGTGTCGCCTGTGCCGAGGGGATGAAGACGGGCCACGCGCACGTCGATTACGACCTCGTGCCGGCGGTCGTCTTCACCCACCCGGAGATCGCCGCCGTCGGCAAGACCGAGGAGCAGTTGAACGCCGAGGGGCGGAAGTACCGCAAGGGGGTGTTTCCGTTTCGGGCCAACGGCCGTGCCCGGACGATCAACGACACGATCGGCAAGGTGAAGGTCTTGGCCGATGCGGCCACCGATCGGGTGCTCGGGATCCACATCATCGGCCCGGCGGCAGGCGACATCATCGGCGAGGCTGCGGCCTCGATGGCCTTCGGCGCCACCGCCGAGGACATCGCCCGCGTCTGCCATGCCCATCCGACGCTGCCTGAGGCGCTCAAGGAAGCGGCCATGGCCGTCTCGGGTGGCGCCATTCACGCCTGAGGCTCAATAGCGCCACGCCACGCCGGTGTCGGAGAAGAAGTCGGCGGCGGTGTGGTTGAGGCCCCAGCCGATCCGAATGCCGACTTCGAGGTTCTCCATGAGGAGATAGTGCGTCCCGGGGCTGAAGAAGGGGCGGACGTTGTCTTTCCGGAGGCCCTCGGTGACGGTCTCGAAAAACTCGATGTGCGTCTCCCAGCGCTCGGTGATCGGTTGACGGATGATCACGGAGGGCGACCAACGGCTGAACCATTTGGTGTGGCCCTGCGCATAGGAATAGCGGAGCGCCCCATCGAGCCTGGTGCCCCAAGGCAACTCCCATCCCGCAACGGCAGTCGCCACCGGAATCGTTCCCCACAGATCGCCCGACGTGGGCGTCCCTCCCTCCACGATGACGCACGATTCCGGCACGAGTCCATCCTGATCGGAGGCATCGACCTTGAAGCCGTAGAGGACGTTGGCTTCGTAGAGCGACTCGTCGAACGGACGCCGCTCGCCCACCTCCACGCTCGTGACGATGTTGCCAGCCGAATTGACGGAGTAGTTGACGCCGAACCGCCACTCGAGCCAGTCGGTGCCACCGATGCGGAGGAGGTATTCCGGGACGTTGTTCGTCGGCAGGCCGAAGCGGTTGTCGATGTAGACATACGACGCTTCCGAGAGGAGCTTGCCCGGCTCTATCGTCCTCGTCGACGGGGTGAAAGCGTCACGGTCGGTGCCGAGATCGGCCCCTGACGCCTCCTCGCCGTGGGCGCTTGTGGGGGCCGTTCCGACGGCGACGGGAAGCACCAGTGCGGCGACAAGCCAGAGCGCCAGCCATCCCAGGCAGGGGTGGGGGAACCGGCGCGGCGGCAAGAGAGGGGAGCGACGCATGGGGCCGGCTGGGAGAGGGCGGTCGTTTCTAAGGATCGGCCGTCGGAGGGGAGCCGCTCCCGATCCTGGCTTCGCGATCGCCAGGAATCCCCAAGCTTGCCCTGCTTCGCGCCCCGGAAAACACCTCGGCGCTCTCAGGCGAGGATCCCGTCGACGATCCGGGCCGAGCGGCCGGCGGTGAGCCGCTGTTCGACGCCGTCGTGGCGGTAGACGAGCCGCTCGTGGTCGAGGCCGAAGAGCCGCAGCACGGTCGCCTGCCAGTCATTGGGGGTGACGATGTCGGTGACCGCCCGATGGCCGACCTCGTCGGTCTCGCCGAACGCGATCCCTGGCTTCACGCCGCCGCCGGCCATCCAGATGCTGAAGCCCTGCCCGTTGTGATCGCGACCGCAGCCGCTCCCCTCCCCTTCGGTAACCGGGAGCCTGCCGATCTCTCCGCCCCAGTGGACGAGGGTCGTATCGAGCATGCCGCGGGACTTCAGATCGCTGACGAGGGCCGCGGCTGGCTTGTCGGTCCGGCGGCAGATGGCGGGGAGTCCCTCGCGGATGTTCGTGTGGTTGTCCCAGGGTTGCCCGCCGAGAAACAACTGCACGAAGCGTACGCCGCGCTCCACGAGCCGTCGGGCGATGAGGCAGCGCGTGCCGTATTCCTTCGTGACCGGGTCGTCGAGGCCGTAGAGGCGGTGGGTGGCCTCCGTCTCCTGGGAGATGTCGAGCGCGTCGGTCGCCGACAGTTGCATCCGCGCGGCGAGTTCATAGCTCGCGATCCGGGCATCGAGATCGCTCTCGCCGGGATGGCCCTCTCTGTGGCGGCGGTTGAGGCGATCGAGGAAGGCGAGGTTTCTCGCCTGGATCGGGCCGGCGAGCCAGGGAGGGGGAACGAGATTCGGGATCCGCGGCTCCTTGGCACGCAGCGCGGTGCCTTGGAAGAGCGGTGGGATGAACCCGCTGGACCAGTTCGAGACGCCGTCGACCGGATGCCCCTCGGGATCAACGAGCACCATGTAGGAGGGGAGATTGCGAGATTCGCTGCCGAGGGCGTAGGTCAGCCAGCTGCCGAGCGTCGGCCGGCCGAGGGCGGCGGGGATACCACCGTGAAAGTAGCGGATCGAGACTTCGTGGCCGTTGTGCCCGGTGTGCATCGAACGGACGAGGCAGATGTCGTCGGCGATCCGCTGGAGACAGGGGAGGAGCTCGCTGATCTGCGTGCCCGATTGACCACAGGGGCTGAACTTCCAGGGGCTTCCCAGGAGACGCTTGCTCGCCCGGTTGACGAAGCTGTAGGCGACCTCGCCGCCGTAATCCGTGCCGTCGAGCCGTTGGAGCTCCGGCTTGGGGTCGGTGAGATCCATGTGGGCCGGGCCGCCGTGCATGAACAGCGAGATCATCGCCGTGGCCCGCGGCGGGAAATGGGCGGAGCGGGCGCGGAGGTCGTTGAAGGCCGGCTCGAAGGAGGGCTTCGTGGGGTTGGCGAGGAGCCCTTCCTGGCCGAGAAGATCGGCCAGCGCCATCGCCCCCAGGCCGAAGCCGGTGTCGGCGAGGAATCGACGGCGGCCGAGGGCATGGCCCGCCGCGGCATCGTTCCGCGAACCCTGTCCGGAGCGTTGGCTGGGCTGGTCAGTCGACATGGAGGAACTCGTTGCTCGAGAGGAGCTGTTGGCAGAGATTAGCCAAGGCACGGGCCCGGCGTTCGGTTGGGGCAGCGATTTCCGCCGCCGCCCCGCGGAGGATCGTCAGTTCATCGGCGAGAAAGCCGTTTGCATCGGCCGCTTCCTCGGCTGCGGGCGAGCGGCCGTAGGCCCGGCGCCACGCGAACGTGACGGCGGGGGCGAGGCCCTGCGCTTCGGCGTCGACCGGGGCGTCGTCGGCGATCGGCGTGCCTGCGGCGGCCAGGGCGGCATCGGCCATCCGTCGCGCTTGAGCGAGGGCGAAGTCGCCGTTCATGAGGAGCAACGCCTGTCCGGCGGCCGTGGCGTGGATCCGCCGGTCGCAGTTGGTCTGCATCGTCGGTGCATCGAACGTGGCAAGAAATTGCACCGGCATGCTCCGGCGCTGTTCGACCCACAGGCTCCGGCGCGGAATGGAATCCTTGACGACGAACTCCCCGGCGTCGTCGGCGACGACCGGCACTGCGTTTCCGAACGGGGTGGGATCGAGGGTACCGGCGGCAGCGAGGATCCGGTCGCGGACCGCCTCGGCCTCGAGCCGGCGCACCGGCATCCGCCCCACGAGCCGGTTGTCAGCGTCGATGCCGTCGAGTTCCGGGCGACGCAACGAGGCCTGCCGCCAGGCGGTAGAGAGGAGGATCGTGCGGTGGAATCGCTTCAGGCTCCACCCCGAGTCGGCGAACTCGACCGCCAGCCAGTCGAGCAATTCGGGATGGGAGGGACGCTCACCGAGCCGGCCGAAGTCGGCGGGTGTGCCGACGATGCCGCGGCCGAAGTGGTGCATCCACAGCCGGTTGACGATCACGCGGCCGAGGAGGGGATGCCGCCCGGAGGTGAGCCGACGCGCCCAGGCGAGACGCCGGCCGCTCGTGGGAAGGGTCGAATCATCGGCCGGGAGCGCCGTCTCCCCCTCCGAGCCGGTCACCTGGAGATCGGCCGGGCCGACCTCTCCCTTCGGCTGGCGGTGATCGCCACGGTGGAAGACGCGCGTGACGGGGAGATGCCCGGGCGGCTCCGCGAGGACGTGGAGGAAATCCTCCACCGGCTTCCGCGCCCGGATCGCCGCGATCTTCTCCCCGAGGGCCTTGAGCTCGTCGGCGGCCGCCTGGTCGTACTGGTAGAGGACGCCGGGGGAGATGTTGACGCTCGGCCGCTCCTTGAGGAGCTGCTGCTGCTCTGGCGTGCGGTCCTTCTCGGCGGTGCGGGCCGCCGCGCCAAGCTTCTCGCGGAGATCCTCGGGGTGCTTGAGAAGCTCCTTCTCGAGCGCCGCGGCGATGGCCGCGGCCTGCTTCGTCTCGAGTTCCTGTGAGGCAGCGACCGCCTCGGCTTCGATCTCCGCCGAGCGGGCCCGGTCGGCATCGGTGAACAGCGACAGCAGCCGTTCGTTTGGCGCTTTCCAGGCCTGCGGATCGAGGGCCGGCTCGAAGAGGGCGCGGAGGGCGTAATAGTCGGACTGCGGGATAGGGTCGTAGCGATGGTCGTGGCATTGGGCACAGCCGACGGTGAGCCCGAGAAGTGCACTGGAGACGATGCCTAGGGTGTCGGCCACGACCCGGTTGCGGCTCTCGGGGTCGCCGCCGCCAGCCGTCCCGTCGGCGGCCATCCGCAGGAAGCCGGTGGCTGTCAGCCGGTCGATCGATTCCGGCGGGAGCTGCGCATGGGGGGGCGGGACGAGCTCGTCGCCGGCGAGTTGCTCGACGAGGAAGCGATCGAAAGGCACGTCGGCATTGAGGGCCCGCACGACCCAGTCGCGGTATTTCCAGGCATAGGGGCGGGGGGGATCGTCCTGCGTCGCGCCGGCGGAATCGGCGTAGCCGGCGACGTCGAGCCAGTGGCGGGCCCACCGCTCGCCATACCGGGGGGAGGCGAGGAGCCGATCGACGAGATGCTCGAAGGCAGCCGGATCAGGATCGGCGACGAAGGCCTCGACCTCCTCGGCGCTGGGGGGGAGTCCGAGAAGATCGATCGAGGCCCGGCGGATGAGCGTCGCTCGGTCGGCCGGCGGGGAGAAGGAGAGCCCCACAGCCTCGAGACGGGCGAGGAGAAAGGCGTCGATCGGCTGGGCGACGAGGTCGGGATTGGCGACGGCCGGGAGCGGGGGGCGGACAAGGGGCCGAAAACTCCACCACTCCCGTTCCTCCGGCGTGATGCCGAGGCCAGGGGGAATCGTCTCCGGCTCGGGGCGCGCCGTCGGTGCCCCGGCGGCGACCCAGCGCTCGAGGAGTTCCAACTCCTCGGGCTTCACCTTGAGCGTCGAGGGGGGCATCTCGCCGGAGCGGATCCGCGCGACAAGCAGACTCGCGCCGGCGTCCCCCCGAAGGATCGCCGGCCCGGAGTCGCCGCCGCGGTCCATCGAGCGCACCTGGCGGAGATCGAGACTCCCCTCGAAGCCGTCGCCGGCACCGTGGCAGTCCAGGCAGTGGGCGCGGAGGATCGGCCGGATGTCCCGTTCGAAGGAGAGGGGAGCGTCCGCGGCCAGCAGCCGACCGGCGGCCGTCAGCCCCCCAATGGCGATGAGGATGACGATCCCGAACCTCGAGGGTGAACCGCGTCCTGCGTGCATCAGCCCTGGCCTCTCGTCGGGGAAAGGACGCCCCGGACGGTTCCGGAGCCACCCGTCAAGTATCCCTCCATCGACGGTCGGGGGAAACCCGGGCTCGTGGGGGACGTCCTTCCGTGGAGCCTCCCGCCGTGGCAGAATCCCCGGATTGCCGGGCTTCCGGGACCGGCCCGGGGCCGCGAGGGTCTTTTGGCGTGTCGAAGGGGGTAGTCATGCGTCGGTGTTTTTTCGGGCTCCTGCGGGGCGCGGTGCTGGCGGCGTCGGTGCTCGTGGCGTGTGTCGCGGTGCAGGCCGATGAGCCGCCGGCCGGATTCACGGCGCTGTTCAACGGCAAGGACCTCGCCGGCTGGCGTGGCGGCGAGACGTTCGACCACCGCAAGCTGCTGGCGATGTCGGCCGACGAGCGGAAGGAGCAGATCCGCAAGTGGACCGCTGCCGATCAGAAGAACTCGATGCTCGAAGTGAGTGAGGCGACCAAGAAGCCGCACTGGTACGTCGAAAACGGCGAACTGGTCAACGACGGCTTCGGGGCCTACGCCACCACCGAAAAGGACTACGGCGACTTCGAACTCCTCGTCGACTACCGCACCGTGCCGAAGGCCGACTCGGGGATCTATCTCCGCGGCGTGCCCCAGGTGCAGATCTGGGATTCGAGCCTCCCCGACCCGCAGAATCTCGGCCTCGCGAAGGGCTCGGGGGGGCTGTGGAACAACTCCCCTGGCGCTGCGGGCAAGGATCCGCTCGTGAAGGCCGACAAGCCGCTCGGCGAGTGGAACCGCTTTCGGATCGTGATGCGCGGCGACAAGGTGTCGGTGTCGCTCAACGATCAGAAGGTCGTCGATGACGCCCGGATGGAAAACTACTACGACCGGGCGGTGTCGGTGCCGGAGAAGGGGCCGATTCAGTTGCAGACGCACGGCGGCGAGATCCGCTGGCGAAACATCTTCATCCGGGAACTCTCCGGCGCTGCGAAATGATCCGCTCCGCGTCGCTCGCTGCGGTGCTGTTCCGGGGGCTCGTGGCCGTCGTGAGCGTCGTCGTCGGTGGTGCCACGGTCGCGGGGCAGTCGGTCATGGCGACGGCGACCAGGCCGGTGGTGCCGCTGTTGTTCGGTGAGGATCGGCTGCCGCTGTGCCGGGTGGTGGTGCGCGTCGAGGGGGAGGGGCCCGCGCCGCGGATCGAGGGGCTGTCGCTGTCGCTTCAGGGCACCCATCGGATCGCCGCGCTGGCGACGCTCGGGGTGGTGACGACGGGGCGCGACGAAGCGATCGCCGCGATTCCCCGAGGGACGACGCTGGCCGCCGACGTCCGCCCGGCTGGCACGATTACGCTCCCGGTCGAGGCCCCCCTCGCCGCCGGTGACAACGTCTTTTGGTGCGTTGGAAGCCTGGCCGCGGAGGCTGAGCTCGTCGACCGGATCGCGGTCTCGTGCACGGCGCTCGAGACCTCGGCCGGGAGGATCGTCGTCGCCGACGCGTCGCCCGACATCCGCCAGCGCGTCGGGATCGCCCTCCGCAGGCACGGGGACGACGGCGTCCACACGTCGCGGATCCCCGTGCTCGCGACGACCCCGGCCGGCACGCTCCTGGCAGCCTTCGACCTGCGGCACCGGGCAGCCCGTGATCTCCAAGAGAACATCGATATCGGCCTCTCCCGGAGCACCGATGGCGGTCGTACCTGGGAGCCGGTGCGGACGATCATGGACATGGGGGAGGCGGGGGGGCTCCCGCAGGAGCAGAACGGCTGCGGCGATCCAGGCATCCTCGTCGACGACGTCACCGGCAGGATCTTCTGCTTCGGTCTCTGGGTCCACGGCAAGCCGGGGAAGCACCAATGGCAAGACGACGGCTCGGAGCCCGGTTTCGAGGTCGGTAAGACCGCGCAGTTCATGGCCGTCCATTCCGACGACGATGGCGTCACCTGGTCGGAGCCGGAGAACCTCACCCGGAGCCTGAAAGAGGAGCCGTGGTGGCTCCTCGCTCCCGCTCCCCAGGCGGGCTTCACACGCGCCGACGGCACGCTCGTGATGCCGGTCCAGGGAAGGAACGACAACGGCCGCCTCGATTCCTTCGCCACGATCATGACGAGCTCCGACCGCGGGAAGACTTGGTCGCTCGGTTCGTTCGGCTACCGTGGCGGCAACGAGTGCCAGGCGGCGGAATTGTCCGACGGCTCGATCATGCTCAACGTCCGCAGCGACAAGCAGCGCTTCCGCGGCGTGGCCGTGACACGCGACCTGGGCAGGACCTGGTCCCCCCATCCGACGAGCGACACCCTCCTCGAGGAGCCCAACTGCAACGGAAGCTTGCTGTCGCTCCCACGAGCGGCCGGCCATCCTCTCCTCCTCTTCGCCAATCCGCTCTCGCAGAAGGAGCGATCGCACCAGACGATCCGCGTCAGTTTCGATGACGGTCTCACCTGGCCGGAGGAGCCGCGAATCCTCCTCGACGAGGGGCGCGGCCGCGGCTATCCGAGCCTCGCCCGCATCGGGCCAGACCGGGTCGGGATCGTCTACGAGGGGAGCCAGGCCGACGTCGTCTTCCAGTCGATTCCCATTTCCGATCTCGTCGCCATCCCCTGAACGGATTTCGTTTCGCCTTTCCTGGAGCACCGTCGATCATGAACCTCGTCGAGATGACCTGGCCGGAGGTGTCGGCCCTCTCCAAGGACACTCCGGTGGTGATTCCCGTGGCCGCCATCGAGCAGCACGGGCATCATCTCCCGGTGGTCACCGACAGCCTTCTCCTCGGCGAGATCGTCGCCCGGGTGTCGGCGCGGATGGCGGATCGCGCCCTCTTCGCGCCGCTCCAATGGCTCGGCAACTCGCACCATCACCTCGACTTCGCCGGCACCGTCTCGGCCTCGCCGCGGGTCTACCTCGATCTCCTCAACGACCTCGTCGAGTGCTTCCTCGCCCACGGATTCCGGCGGATCGTTCTCGTCAACGGCCACGGCGGCAACGACATTCCCGCCAAGCAGGCGATCTTCGAGATCCGTCAGCGCCACCGCGCCCGTTCCGATCTCCTCCTCCTCATGACGACCTACTGGGGCCTCGGCACCCGCCCCTGGGAACACGACGGCGCCTTCGAGCAGCGCGAGATGGGGCACGCATGTGAATGGGAGACGTCGATGGTGCTGCGGGCAAGCCCGCATCTGGTGAAGCCGCACGAGCGCCTCGAGACGGTCCCCTTCGGCAATGCTTTCCTGCCGGGCTCGCGAGGATGGATCACGAAGGAGCGGACGGTGCCGGGGCACATCGGCTCGCCGCAGTTGGCGACAGCCGCCAAGGGGGAACTCCTCTTTTCACTGTTCGCCGCCGACCTGGAGGCCTGGCTGGAACGGGTCCTCCGCTGGGACGGGCATTCCTGGGAGGGCTGAGAGATGCTCGGACTCGGATCGGAGGCGGGGCAGATGCCTCGTCGGGTCGTACTGATCGCAGGCCTGCTCCTGGCGGCGTCGGCGATCAACTACATGGATCGGCAGACGCTGACGAGCGTCTCGAAGCGGGTCATGGAGGAGTTCTCCCTCACCAACGTGCAATACGGCACCATCGAGGCCTCCTTCGGATACGCCTTCGCCGCCGGTTCGCTCCTCTTCGGTTTCCTCGCCGACCGGGTCAACGTCCGCTGGCTCTATCCGGCGGCGCTCCTTGCCTGGTCTCTCGTCGGATTCGCGACCGGCTGGGCCCGTGACTACGACGAACTTCTCCGCCTGCGGACCGTCCTCGGATTCTTCGAGGCGGCCCACTGGCCCTGTGCGCTCAAGACGACGCAACTCCTCCTCACCGCCCGCGGCAGGGCGATGGGCAACGGTGTTCTCCAGAGCGGCACGTCGGTGGGGTCGATCCTGACCCCGGTCTTCATGTGGTGGATCATGGTCCAGCAGGGGTTGAGTTGGCGGATCGGCTTCCAGGTCGTGGGGCTCGTGGGCATCGTCTGGATCGCCGGCTGGCTCGCCGCGACGCGGAACGAGGATTTCCACGTCGCCCGCCGAGGGGCTGCGAATGGGAGCGGCGAATCGGTCGACTCAGGCATCGACACCATCCGCCGTTGGGCGGCCGTGCTCCTGGTGGTGGTGGTCATCAACACCGTCTGGCAGATCCTCCGGGCCTGGATCCCTCTCATCCTCCAGAAGCAGTACGGCTACGGAGAGACGACCACGCTCTGGTTCAACGCTGCCTGGTTCGCCGTCGCCGACGTCGGCTGCCTCGCCGCCGGCTGGCTGGCATGGCGGCTGGCAGGGAAGGGGTGGACAGTGAAGTGGTCGCGCGTGGCGACCGTGGCGTGTTGCTGCGTCCTCTGCCTGGCTCTGGCGGCGGTGCCCTGGATGTCCGCGGGGCCGCTGCTCCTGACCCTGTTTCTCGTCGCCGGGGCCGGGACGCTCGGCCTGTTCCCCATCTACTACTCCTTCACGCAGGATGTCTCGCGTCACCACATCGGCCTGGTCACCGGAATCGCGAGCTTCTTCGGCTGGGTGGCGTCGGCCCGCTTCCAAAAGCTTTTCGGGTGGCTCGCCGACGAGACGAAGTCTTATTCGATCGGCATTGCCGCCGCAGGCGCCGTGACGCTCGTCGCCCTCGCTGCCTGGGCACTGCTCTGGCCGGAGGATCGGGCTGACGCAGCGGCCACCGCTGCGGAGCCCGTCGCCTGACCGCCGAGGTTTTGTCCGTTCATGGTTCCCCACTCCCCGAGGTGCCGCATGGGTCCGCTGTTGCCGTCACGAATCTCCCGCCGTGAACTCCTCGCAGCCGGTGCGGCCGGCGTCGTGGCTGGCGTTGCCGCCCCACGCTCACTCGTGGCAGCGGACGCCGTCACCGCCGGCCCACGCAAGAAGATCGCCGTCCTCGGCACGGTGATCTTCGAACACTCCCACACCCAGCACATCCTCGACCGGCTGGCCAGCGGCTATTCCTGGCAGGGGCGTTGGCAGGAGCCGAGGCTCGACGTGGCGGCGGTCCACATCGCCCAGTTCCCGGAGGAGGACGGGAAGGAGAAGAAGCTCGACCTCGGCCGGCAGCGGATCGAGCGCTACGGCCTGAAGAGCTTTCCCACGGTGCGCGAGGCCCTCACGCTCGGCACGGGCACACTCGCCGTCGATGGCGTCGTGATCATCGCCGAGCATGGCGACTACCCGAAGAACGAGAAGGGGCAGACTCGCTACCCGCGTTACGAGTGGTTCAAGGAATGCGTGAAGGTGTTCGAGGACTCCGGTCGATCGGTGCCGGTGTTCAACGACAAGCATCTCTCCACCGAGTGGGGCGAGTGTGCCGAGATGGTCGCCGATGCCCGTCGGCTCGGGTTTCCGTTCCTCGCCGGGTCGTCGCTCCCGGTCACGATCCGTCAGCCGGCGATCGACATGCCGCTCGACGTGCCGCTCCTCGAGAGCGTCTGTATGTGCTACGGCGGCGTCGACAGCTACGACTTCCACGGTCTGGAGACGGCGCAGTGCATGTCGGAGCGGCGCCGTGGCGGCGAGGTCGGGATCCGCTCGGTCCATGCTCTCCGCGGCGAGAAGCTCTGGGAGACGCTCGCCGGAGGTGATCGCGAGATCACGCGCCGGCTGATCGTGGCAGCACTCAACCGCAGCCACAATCTCCCGGTCGAGGGAGGCTGGATGACGGCGCCGGTGACCTTTGATTGGGCGCGCAAGGCCCTTGCCGACTCGACCGGGTATCTCATCGATCACCGCGACGGCTTCCGGACGACGATGATCATGGGGCCGCTTCGCGACTTCACCTACGCCGGACTGCGAACCGACACCGGGGAGATCGTCAGCTGCCTCATGCATTTGCCGATGCCGCAGTATGGCGCGACGACGGCCGACTTCTTCCATCCCCTCACGCGCCACATCGAGGACTTGATCCTTGACAACCGGGAGCCCTATCCGGTCGAGCGGACGCTCCTCACCTCCGGGATGGTGATCGGCGGCGTCGAATCGCTCGCCGCCGGGGAGACCCCTCACGCGACGCCGCAGATGGGGATCGTCTACCGGGCCCCGCGCGAATCGACCTATTGGCGGGACTGACGCCCCGGCGGTAAGGGCCGGTCCCGCGCCCGTCAGCCGGTGGCGAGGATCGGCCGCACCACATTCCCGTGAACGTCCGTGAGGCGGAACTCGCGGCCCTGGAAGCGGTGCGTCAGACGGGTGTGGTCGATGCCGAGGAGGTGGAGGATCGTGGCGTTGAGATCGTGGACGTGAACCGGATCGCGGACGATGTTGTAGCCGAACTCGTCGGTTTCCCCGTGGGTCATTCCGGGTTTCACGCCGCCGCCGGCGAGCAGAGCCGTGAAGCAGCGCGGGTGATGGTCCCGCCCGTAGACCGATCCGTCGAGCTTGCGTTGGGCATAGACGGTTCGGCCGAACTCTCCCCCCATCACCAAGAGGGTGTCGTCGAGCAGCCCGAGGCGGGCGAGGTCTTCGACGAGCGCCGCGGTCGGCTGATCGATGTCGGAGCACTGGGTCCGCAGAAAGGGGGGAAGTCGGCTGTGGTGATCCCAGCCCATGTGGAAGAGCTGGATGAAACGCACGTCACGTTCGGCGAGCCGGCGCGCGAGGAGGCAGTTGGCGGCATAGCTCCCAGGGCGGGTGACGTCAGGACCGTAGGCTTCGATCGCCGCCTTCGATTCCCCCGATGTGTCGAGGAGCGCCGGCACGCTCGCCTGCATCCGGAAGGCCATCTCGTACTGGCTGATCCGGGCGGCGATCTCCGGGTCGCCCACCTCCTCTTGGTGCCGGCGGTTCAAGGAGCCGAGCCGGTCGAGCGTCTCGCCCCGCAGGGCCCGGTCGATCCCGGGGGGATTCGAGGCATAGAGGACGGCGTCGCCGCGGTTGCGGAACCGCACTCCCTGATGCTGGGAGGGAAGGAATCCCGAGCCCCAGAGACGATCGAAGAGGGGTTGATCGTCCTTTCCCGCGGAGCCATAGGACGTGAGCACGATGTAGGCGGGGAGATCCCTGTTCTCGCTTCCCAAACCGTAGCTCACCCACGACCCGATGCTCGGTCGGCCGGCCAGCTGGGAGCCAGTCTGCACGAACGTGATCGCCGGATCGTGGTTGATCGCCTCGGTGTGCATCGACTGCACGATGCACCACCGGTCGGCCGTGGTGGCCATCCGTGGCAACAACTCGCTGAACCAGGCCCCCGATTGCCCGTGCTGCGCGAACCGGAATTCCGACGGCATCACCTGCAGCAGACGATCAGCCGTCATCGACGTCAGCCGCTGGCCGTTGCGGATCGACTCCGGCAGTTCCTCGCCGCGGCGTCTGGCGAGGGCTGGCTTGGCATCGAACAGATCGAGCTGGGAGGGCCCGCCCGACATGGTGAGCGAGATCACTCGTTTCGCCCTCGGCTGGAAGTGGGGCAGGCCGATGACCGCGGCGTCCTCTGCCGCCGCCCCTCCTGCCAGCAGGGCGCCAGCCGCGGCCAGTCCGATCCCGTGGGCGGCACCGGAAAGGAACAGGCGCCGATTGAGGCGGTCTTGGAGGGCGATGGCCGAGCGACCGTTCATGGGACGTGCATCCGAGTTGAGGGGAGACCGCTAGCAGGCAGTGGACAAAGTGACCCGCCGCTGGATGCGGCGGCCGACACCCCCGAAAAACCTCGGCTTTTACGGGGGTGTCCAATGTGGAAAAAGGTCATGGATGACTTTTTCCACGGACAGCTGGGGGGGTCACTCCCTGGTGATGGCTTCGTCGAGATTGAGGAGCACGTTGCCGACCATCGTGAAGGCAGCCAGTTCGTCGATGGGAATCGCCGGATCGGGCTTGGAGTGCCCCGCGGAGAGAATCAACGCCGCCGACTGCGGATCGCGGCGGAATCGATCGAGGTCGGCCTTGAGGCCGTCGAGAAGCACCTGACGCTCTTCTGGAAGCATGGTTCGGCCGGTGACCATCCGGAAGCCAGCCGCGAGGCGTCCTTCGGGGGTCGGCCCCCCTTCGCGCATCATTCGTTCGGCAAGCCCGCGTGCGGCCTCGACGAACGTCTCTTCGTTGAGCAGGGCGAGGGCCTGGAGCGGCGTGTTGGTGCGCTGTCTGGAGATGGTGCAACTTTCCCGTGTCGGGGCGTCGAAGAGGAGCAGCGTCGGGGGCGCGGCCGTCCGTTTCCAGATCGTGTAGAGGGTGCGACGATAGAGCCCCTCCCCCGCGTCGGGCCGGTAGTTGAGGAGGTTTCCCAGGGTGCTGGTTTCGTCCCACACGCCGTCGGGCATGTAGGGCCGCACGGCAGGGCCTCCGACGCGGCGGACGAGGAGCCCGCTGACTGCCAGCGCCTGGTCGCGGATCGTTTCACCGGAAAGGCGGAATCGGGCGCCGCGGGTGAGGAGTCTGTTTTCGGGGTCGGCGAGGAATCGATCGGTCGCGGCCGCCGACGCCTGCCGGTAGGTGGCGCTGGTTACGATCAGCTTTTGCATCCCCTTCATGTCCCAGCCCTGCCGGACGAACTCCGTCGCCAGCCAGTCGAGGAGGCGCGGATGGCTGGGGTACTCTCCCTGCGTGCCGAGGTTGTCCGAGGTCTTCGTGAGCCCGACGCCGAAGAACCGCTCCCAGGCGCGGTTTACCCAGACGCGTGACGTGAGCGGGTTGGCGGGATCGACGATCCATTGGGAGAGGCCGAGCCGGTTCGCTGGCACCCCCGGTGGCAGCGGCGGCAGCGCGGCGGGCGTGGCGGCGGTCACCTTCGCTTCCGGTTGGTCGTAGAGCCCGCGGCCGAGCACGAACGTGTCACGCGGCACGGGACGTTCCTCCATCACCATCGTCGTCGGGAGCGTCGCGACGAACGCCTCCTCCTCCCGCGCGGCTGCGTCGGCCGCGCGCTCCGCCCTTCGCAGCGGTGAGTCGACTTCCCGGCGGAAGAAATCGACGACGGCGTTTCGCTGCTCCCCCGTCCGGGCAGCGGCGGGGATCCGCACGATCCCCCGGCAGTCGGCGGCTGCGGTGGGCAGGCTGAGCCCGAGGAGCTCCCGCGGCAACGAGGTGAAAAAGAGTCGAAAGCGACCGATGTTGTGGCCGGTGATCGAATCGTGTCGGAGGCGGATCGTGATCGTCGTGCCGGCAGGGAGCGTGGCGGGGAGGTCGGTGACGAGCACCAGGCGCCTCGTCACCCGGTTGGCGGCGACATCCCCATCGACCGCCCAGCCATTCCGCGGTTGGTCATCGCAGAGGAAACTGGCTTCATACCCGGGCTGGGCATAATCGGCTTCGGCCCTGGCGAACGCCACCGTCCGGGGGGCATCACTTCCTGGAATCCGGTACTCGGCCTCGACTGCGGTGAGGACGAAGTTGCCGTTCTCGTGGCGGCCCAGACTCCCCTGGGGGAGACTCGGATCGGGGAGCACCTCGAGGAGGAGACCGGTGAGCAGCCCCTCGGGCGCGACCGCTGTGATCGTGTAGTCATCGTGCGGCGGGTTGGGGCCGCCAGCCAGCCAGGTGCCGTCGGGGAGCGGGGTGAACGTAGCTCCACCGGAGGAGGCGACGGCTGTCGGATCGATCCTCGTCCACTGGGGCGCCCAGGATGTGGCGGCGTGGACGAAACCCGGCTCCCATTCGGCCACGAGGCGGTCGATCGCGGCGGCGTGGGCGTCGCGGTCCCGCGTGGTGGCGGCCGTCCGCTCCCGGAGGAGTGCCCATTCCTGGTCCTGCGCGGCGTCAGGAAGGGGGAGCGTCGGCGCGGTGTTCTTGCCATCGTCATCGACGATGCCACTCTCCGGCACGTTGTTGAAGAAGGCGAACAGTTCGTAGAACTCGCGCTGCGTGATCGGATCGTATTTGTGGTCGTGGCAGCGAGCGCAGCCGACGGTGAGCCCCAGCCACGTCAGCCCGGTCGTCTCCACCCGATCGATGACCGTCTCGACGCGCCACTCCTCCTCGAGGATCCCCGCCTCGGCATTGAGGCGGTGGTTCCGGTTGAATCCGGTGGCGATCCGTTGATCGCGTGTCGGCGACGGCAGAAGGTCGCCGCCGAGTTGCTCAATCGTGAATTGATCGAACGGCATGTTCCGGTTGAAGGCGCCGATCACCCAGTCACGCCAGGCCGTCATGTCGCGGCTGAAGTCCTCGTCGTAGCCGTTGCTGTCTCCGTAGCGGGCGTAGTCGAGCCACTGCTGGGCCATCCGTTCCCCATGGTGCGGCGAGGCGAGGAGCCGATCGACCACCTTTTCGTAGGCGTTGGGTGAAGGGTCGTCCAAAAAGTCGTCGATCTCCGCAGCCGTCGGTGGCAGGCCGGTGAGGTCGAGGCTGAGCCTGCGGATGAGGACCGCGCGGGAGGCTTCGGGGGACGGCCGCATGCCGCGCGATTCGAGGTCGGAAAGCACGAACGCGTCGATCGGGTTTCTCAGCCAGGCGGTGTCGGTCACCACCGGCACCGCAGGGGACTCGGGGGCGACAAACGCCCAGTGGGTGTCGTAGCGGGCCCCTTCTTCCACCCACCTCCTCAGGAGCTGCTTCTGTTGTTCTGAAAGCGGCTTCCCTCCGACCGGCGGCATGACGACGCTCTCGTCAACGGCGAACACACGCTCGACCAGCGTGCTCTTCTCGGGGCTGCCGGGGACGATCGGCACCGTCCCAGAGTCGGCCGGTCGCGACGCCTCCGCTGCACGATCGAGGCGAACCCCTCCCTGCCGACTCGCTTCGTCGACGCCGTGGCAATGGAGGCAATGGTTGCCGAGGATCGGCCGGATGTCGCGGTTGAAGTCGAGCCGATCGGCGGATTGGGTAGGGGTGGAGAGCCCGGCGAGCAACCCGATCGCGAGCAGCATCCGCACCACGTCGACCACCTTCACTTTTTTGCGGTTTCTCATGCTCGCCGGCGGGGCAGCCATCCCAGCCATGCCTGGCGATCGGGAAGCCTGGGAGGTCTCCAAGTCTACCCTGAGAAAATCGTTCTCCAGCAGGATCGGCCGCTGCCCCCTGGGCGTGGCGGGCGAAAGGCTCGTCACCCACGGGGGGCCTGGGGGAGGGGGGAAGGGGGAGATCGGCGGGCTTCCGCGCCCGCCAGTCAACCTAGACGCCCGGCTGGACTCGAACCAGCGGGCTCGCTTTCCGCTCCGCTGGCCCTCCTGGCCAGGCTTCGCTTGCGAACCTCCGGTTCGTGCTCGGGGGCGGGCTTCCGCGCCCGCCAGTCAACCAATACGCCCGGCTGGACTCGAACCAGCGACCCTGGGATTAGAAATCCCATGCTCTATCCACCTGAGCTACGGGCGCGTAAGGGGTTTTCGAGGTCCCTGGGGCTCACTGCGAGACGATTTGTTTGCCGCCTTGGTCAAAAACCTCTCCATTTTCTACCACGGGAGGGGAGGGGAGGTCACCACCGGCAACGCCCGGCGGATCTCGGAGTCCGCGGTCGGCGAACCAGCCAGAGGGTGGGCTTCAGTCGACAACGCTCGAGCAGGCCGAGAACACCCGTGACGAGGGCCGGGACAGACCCCAGCCGGGTCGATCTCAGGGACGACAGGGGCTGGGGCGTCAAGCTGCTGATCGCTCGCTGATTCAATCGCACAACCAGCGCATCAAGGATTCCACCGTGGGGATCCGGCGCGCGTGGATCGAGCGAAACGTGACGGCGGCGACGGGGAGAAAGATCAACGCCAGACCAACCGACTGCCAGGCCGGCATCGCCCGCTGCCAGTAGACCATGGTATCGCCTCCACCCGTCGCCAAGCCCGCCCACCACAACGGCCAGACATGGACGACGTGATGGAGGAGATAGAGCGACAGCGAGTAGCGGCTGAAAAGGGCGGCCCACGGGGCCACCGCCCGCGCCCATGCCGGCTGCTGCTTCCGATCGACGGCCCACTGTAGCAGTGCAGTTGCCGCCAGCGCGGTTCCCAGCGTGCCGAGGACATACGGCGTCGAGGCCGGAAACATGGTCCAGAAAAACGATCCGTTCCGCCCCAAACGGATGGGCAGCAAAGGCTCCACCGTGAGGATCGCCAACGAGGCGACGACGAGGAGGAGGCCGGCGAGTCCGGCCCGCCGTCCGTGGTCGGCCGGCTTCCCGCGAATCTCGGCCGGGAAGAGTTCCCCGGCGGCCAGATACCCCACCACGGGGTAGACGATCCAGGGCAGGAGGGGAAAAAAACCAGTGACGAGGTAGCCGAGCATCACGTCGCTGAGCGTGAAGTCAGGATCGAAAGAGCCTTCAGTCCAAAAGGCGTTGTAGTCGGCTCGTTCGCGGAGCAGCGGACTGGCCAGGAGCACGAGGCCGCAGGCAGCCAGCGCCACCCCCGGCGGCATCCGCCGCACGACATCGAGGGCCAGCAAGCCGCTGCCGGTGAAGGTGAGGATGTCCCAGTTGAAGGTGTCCGCAGGCATCCAGACGAGAATATTGAAGGCGAAGCCGAGGCCGAAGAGGAAGAGGCCGCGGCGGATCGTCGTCTTCGAGATCGCCTCATCGTCGCGGCCGCCATGGGCCTGCCGAGCGGCCCAGAGCCGGTAGTTCACCCCCGAGAGAAACGTGAAGATCGGCGCTGCAAAGCCGGTCGGCAGCCACCAGACGCGGTTGGCCCCGATCATCGGCCCGCCGTCGATGCCATGGCTCCCCGAGAGGTTCTCGACGAAGTGCACCACCACCATCATGGCGATGGCGATCGCCCGCAGGAGATCGAGCGAGGGCTTCCGGTCGGTCGACGGTGTCGGGCGCGGGCTCATGTGGGGGTGCCCGACGAGGCGAGGAGATCGACGAACAGAAACAACGTCTCGGCAGCAAGCAGCACGACGATCGCCCATTCCAGCCGGAGGTGCCGCCCGCTGATCACGGCGTCGCTCGCCCGCTGGCCACACTGTTCGTAGACGCGCACGAGCACCTCCGCCTGCTGAACGGCAAACTCGAGCCTCTCGGCCAGCCTGGTCCGCTCGCGGAGGCGCTCGGCGATCTGGCCGGCGAGCGTCGGGGGATGGAGCCGGGGTGTGTGGACCTGCGGCGCCAGACGCGCAAGCCCCGCCTGCATCCCGACGGCGGCTCGATACCGGCCCGCCAGTTGCCGGCGGCGCGCGTCGTCGAGATCGACGTCAAAGACCGCGGTCGCGTCGCCATCGAGGTCGCTGAGCCCCGCCACGATCCCGGCCTCGAGGTCGCGAATCCCCGACTCGCAGCGGGAGAACTCGACGACCGCGTCGCGAACCTGCCCGAGCCGATCGGCAGGGGCGATGCACACCGCCCGGGCCGGCGACCAGACGACATGGGTGCCGTAGAGCGGGAGAACGGTCGCAGGCAGGGCCTTCCCCTCCGTCACCCAGGCCAGCGCCGCCTCGACGCCGGCTTCGCTCCCGGCCCGGTCGGCGACGCAGCGCAGGCGGAGAATGTCGGCGCCGACCAGCGGCACCTCCTCCTCGCGGACGACCAGATCGGGCTCGAGCCGTGGTGTCATCATGAGGTCGTCCGTGCGGGCATGGTTTCGGTATCGATGGCCGCCACCCATCCTGCCACATGCTGGGCCGAATCGAGCACGCCGTTGAGGGTGGAATCGAACAGATAGTCGCCGACGAGGAACAGGCCGGGGTGGCCGGCAGGCTCCGGCCGGTGACGCTCGTCGAGCCCGGTCGGCGGCCAGCCCCCCGGCAGGGCGCTGACGGCGTTGATCCAGCGGTGCACCCGGCTCTCGACCACCCGGCCCCGCGCCGATGCCAGCGGCTCGGGTAACGCCCCGAGCATGAGGCTCACGAGATCGTCGTCGTCAAGGCTCGCGAGGCGTTCCGCCTCTGCCCCGCTCAAGAGCCATCCCAGCGCCGCTGCCCCCTCATCGGGCGCACGGGCCGACTCGTCATAGAGGCAGCAGCCGCCAAAATGGTCGAGCATGAAAAACGAATCGCTCACGAGCCCTCGCCAGAACGGGCGATCGAAAAGGATCGTGACCCGGAGGTAGTGGGCCGGATGGTCGTGGCGTTTGAGGTGGCAGGCGAGGGCGGACTCGAGCTCTGCTCCCACGAAGCGTAGCCGTGAGAGGCACTCGTGGGGGAGGGCGAGGATCACGATGTCAAAGGGCTCCTCGCGGCGGCCCCGCGGTCCTTCGCTTGTCAGGCCGATCGCGCCGTCGGAGGTGGCCCCCACCTCGACGACGGGTGTCCCGAGGCGGATGTCGGCGTCGATCCGGGCAGCCAGCGCGTCGACGAGCTGCTCGTTGCCCCCGCCGATGCAGTAGAGCCGCAGGTACCGGGGGTCGTTCATGAGGTAGTTGTGCAGGCCGTACTGGACGCTCGTCCGCGCCGGTTCGGTTGCCAGATCGCTATGGACGAGGATCTCGATGTAGCGGCGCACCGCGGCGTCACCGATGCCCTCGAGGTGGTCGGCGAACGACCCCGGCTCCACCCGCCCGGGGACGGAGCCCGATTCATAGAAGTCCACCGGGGTGATCGACGCCTTGGCGCGGGCGTCGAAGGCGACGAACGCCGCGGCGGCGCCGGCGCCGAGCCGGTCTTGCAACTGCTCGAGATTGCCGATCACCCGACCGTCGAGCACGGCAGCGGCTCCTCCCATCTCGATGATCGGGAGACCGAACTCCTCGACCAGATCCCGGAGAGGATCGGTGTCGATCGGGGAGTAGTCGTAAAGCTCCGCTGCCCCCGCCTCATAATGGCCGCCCGAGTGGAAGCGGCCGGTGACGATCTTGCCTCCGAGCCGGTTGCCGGCCTCGAAGATCGTGATCCGTGGAGGCGTGGCCATTTCACGGCCGAGGAGCAATGCCGTGAACAGGCCTCCGGGCCCGCCCCCTACGATCGCCACGTTTCGCCGCATGATGCCGCCGTCCCGGGGAAGATTCTGCCCATCCCTTGAACGGCTCACCCCGCCGAAAGTCTTTTGCCGGGAGGCGAGCAGGGAAAGGGGAGCCGACGTGGCGGGAACAATCGGTTGTGGCGGGGACTCGCGGCGACGATCTCCCGGTGGCGTATCGCTCGGATTCTGACTCCTCGGCCTGCCGTTCGGGGTTTGCGGAGTGCGAACGCCTCGGTCTCCATCTGCCTAGCTCCTGGCCCTCTCCTCAAACGGGGAGAGGGCAGGGGTCTCAGGTATCGTTGGCACAGAGGGCCGATCATTTCTCGAGAGGCAACCCTCTTTCATGGATATCAATTCTGGGATGTCGATACAAAGATCTCACCGGTTGTTGAGTTGAGTTATCTCCGGGAAAACCGAGGGCCGATGACGTCTTTGACATCATGACATCAGTCGTCTTATGTTCTTATTCATGAGAACGACTCTCTCACTCGACGATGACGTTGCCGCCCGCATTGAGCAGTTGCGTCGCGAGCTCAACACGCCTCTCAAAGAGCTCGTGAATGAGGCCCTGCGAAGGGGGCTCGCGGCGATGCACGAGCCTTGCGAACCTGCCGCTCCCTATCGCACGCGGCCGGTCGATATGGGCCGCTGCCGCCTCCCAAACGTCGATGACGTCGCGGCCGCGCTTGCTGCTGCGGAAGGAGAGGGCCACCGATGAGGCTCGTTGATGCGAACATCCTCGTGTACGCGTTCACAACATCGTTTCCACAGCACGAACGGGCCCGCGCCTGGCTCGACGGGAAGCTCAACGACGGCGTGCCACTCGGGCTCCCTGGCCGAGCCTGCTCGCGTTTGTCCGCCTCACGAGCAACCAACGGCTTTTTGACCGGCCTGTGAGCGTGGCCACGGCGTGGCGGCAGGTGGAGGAATGGCTAGCCTGCGAATCGGCGTGGGTGCCGCAGCCGACACCGCGTCACCAAGGGATCCTTGGCGAACTTCTCATCGCGACCGGCGTCCGCGCCGAGCACGTGCCGGATGCCCATCTCGCGGCCCTAGCGCTGGAACACGGCCTCGCGGTCGTCTCTGCCGACACCGACTTCAGCCGATTTCCCGGGCTCAGGCTGGAGAATCCCGTCGCCTGATCGGGGACCGCTGTGGCGTGGCCCTGCCTTCTTTCCGGGCGTCCGTCTCGTTCGAGTGTGGACCGCATTCTCCAGTGCCGTGGCCGCAGCAATGACTGTTGGCCATCCGGTTAAAGCCTCCCGTCAGGGGGCGAGCCGCTCAAGGAGCCACTTGTCGCCGGACTCGCGCCGGAAGCAGAGCCGGTCGTGGAGCCGGCTTGGCCGGCCCTGCCAAAACTCGATCCGCTCTGGCACCAGCCGGAAGCCGCCCCAGTTCGGCGGCCGCGGAATCGTCTCGGGGTTCGGATGCTCGGCGCTAAAGCGGGCGAAGAGATCTTCGAGGGCGGCTCGATCGGCTATTACCTCGCTCTGCGGCGAGCTCCAAGCCCCGATTCGCGAAGTGGCCGGCCGGGTGCGGAAGTAGTCGTCTGATTCCGTCGCGGTCGTCCGCTCGACGCGTCCCTCGATCCTCACCTGCTGTTCGAGGATCGCCCAGTGAAACGTGAGGGCGGCGAAGGGGTTGGCTGCGAGTTCGCGCCCCTTGCGGCCGTCGTAGTTGGTGAAGAAGCAGAAGCCGGCGGCATCGAAGCCACGGAGGAGCACGATGCGGGCCGAAGGACGCGCGTCGTGGGTGGCCGTGGAGAGCGTCATCGCCTCAGGCTCCGGCACGCCGGCGGCGACCGCGCCGTCGTACCATAGAGCGAACTGGCGGATCGGATCGCGGGCCACGGTGGCCTCGTCGAGCGCCCCCTGCTCGTATTCCTTCCGGGCGTGGGTCGATCTCGGTTCCATGGAAAAAGCTCACTGGGCCGTCGAGGATCTGGGGTGTCGTGGACGAAGGGCCCACGCAGGTGAAGGCCCCCGAATGTATCAGCCGGCCGTTAGCCTG
>CAJBCV010000519.1 GCA_903951635.1 uncultured Planctomycetaceae bacterium | reverse complement strand
GTAGTCGATGATCCCGTCCCAACTCGCCGCGAGCGGGCCGGAGAAGAGGGTCGAGGTGCCTTCGGCGAGGATGAGCCCGGTGTAGGTCCGCTTCGCGAGATCGAGGACGAGTTGCACCTGATGCCAGCGATCGGCGGCGAGAGTGGCCACGGGGCTCGTCGTCTGACCGTCGCGCGTTAAGAACGCCGCATCGTCGAAGAACATCTCGATCGCCGGCGAGGGGCCTGGCCCATGGCCGATCGAATACCGCCATGTACCCGCCCCGTCACCGGCACGCTTGCCCGGACGGATGTCGAAGCTGACATGGAGCCGGCCTTGCGAATCGGGGGATAGAGGCGGGAGCGACAGACCGAAGCCGTCATACTCGGCCCGGCCGGGGAGCGTGAGGCCGAGCCGACCGGGGGCGTAGAGATTCGTAAACGGGCTTTGGGCCTTGGCGTCGAGGCGGACGACGCTCGCCGGGCCGGGATTCCAAGGGGCCGCAGGGGGCGCTCCGGCCGACTGCATCTCGAGATCGCCGTCGTAGCCCGACAGCTCCCGGAGCCGGGCCCGAAGCGCCTTCGCGTCGGGGCCGGCGGCCACCGCCGGGCGCTCGAGGCTCACCGGCGGAATCGGCGCCGACTGGAGAGCGAGGTTGTCGCAGTCGAGCGCGGTGGCAGCGTAGTCGGTCGTCGGCTCGACGAGCGCCGCGAGTTCCACGGCGTCGATTGGGCCGCCATCGGCCGCCAGCGGAAAGGGCCCGAAGGCGCGGACTGCCCCCGGGCTGCCGAGGCGCCCTGAGACTTGATGCGCCGCGGCGTCGATCGCGAGCTGGAGATTGATCCATGCCGCGGCGGGGATCGGCCCGAGGTCGTGCGTGGTTCCCGCGGCGACCAGCGACAGGCTTTCGGGCGCCAAGAGAAGCTCGATCGCCGCGGCGCCTTTGACGCTGAGCGTGAAGCGATGGCGCCCCGACGTGGCGGGCGCGGGAGCGTGAAGGCGAAGATCGAGATTGAGAAACACCGGGGCGGTGTCCCCCGCCAGCCCATGCACGGCTTGCGTGCAGCGGTAGGGGCCGGCCCCTGCAGCGACGCTCACGCCACAGCGGCCGCCTGAATAGATGTTTTTGAATGGGCTCTGGGCGGCGGCCGTGACGTTGATCGGCCCCTCGGCCCGCCACGGCGGCACGAGAACGCCATAGCTCCCGCCGCCGGCCGGGGCCTGAAGCTCGAAGTCACCATCGAGATCGGTGACCGAGCGGAGCGTCGCCGCCGGCACGGGCTTGTCGAGGGCGGCAAGCTCCGCCGACAGCCGACTGACCTCGGCCTCGTACGCTCGCCACGCGTGCCCGTCGGCCCGTGCATCCCCCAGCGGCGCGAGGCTCCGCACCCGCTGCTTCTGCTCCGAGCCGGGGAAGGGATAGCGGCTGCTTTCGAAGATCCCGTAGAGGGCGTAGTAGTCGCGGGCGCTGACCGGATCGAACTTGTGATCGTGGCAGCGGGCGCAGCCGAGGCTCAACCCCATCACCGTTTGGCCCACGGTGTCGATCGTGTCCTGAATCGTGAGGTGGTGGTATTTCTCCGAATCGAAGCCGAAGCGGCGCGAGATGGCGAGAAACCCGGTGGCGACGATCCGCTCGTCGCGGCTCTCGGGCGGGCCCGCCGCGGCGAGGATGTCGCCGGCGATCTGCTCGCGGAGAAAGGCATCGTAGGGGAGATCGCGGTTGAAGGCATCGACGCAGTAGTTGCGGTAGCGCCAGGCGACCGGGACGGGATAGTCGGCCGTCTCGCCGGC
>CAJBCV010000518.1 GCA_903951635.1 uncultured Planctomycetaceae bacterium | reverse complement strand
CGGCGGATCGACCGCCGGCGACGCCAGCCCCCTTCCGGTCAAAGTCCGATGAGTACCGTTGATCCCCGCTCCGTCGACGAGGCCCGCCAGCAGATCCGCGCGATCGTGGCGGAGATCGACCAACTCGGTCGCTCCGATCTCGCCGAGGCCGATTTTTTCCGTGGCCTCCTCGATCGCGTCCTCGAGGCGATGGGAGCGGTCGCGGGGCTGGTGTGGATCGTCGGGGAAGGAGGACGCTGCGAGCCGGTCTGCCACGCCGGCGTCCAAGCGACCGGGCTGACCGCTTCGCCGGAGTCGCAGGAAGCCCACGGCCACCTCGTGGAATCGCTGCTGGCCGGCACCGAAGGGATGCTCATCCCCGCGCGGGCCCAACTCGCCGGGCCCGACGGCAAGGCCGTGGCGAGCAATCCCACGGACCTCCTCCTCGTCTCGGCGCCGATCGACCGCAACGGACAGCGGGCGGGTCTCCTCGAGGTCTTTCACCAACCCCATCCCCCCGAGGTCGAACAGGGCTTCCTCACCTTCCTCACCCAGGTGGGGGCGGTGGCTGGGACGTACCTCGCCCGCCGGCAGTCGAAGACGATCGACGCCCAGCAGACTACGCTCACGCAGGTCGACCGCTTCAGCCGGGCGGTTCATGAATCGCTCGATCCGATCGCGACGGCCTTCGTGCTCGCCAACGAGGCCCGGCGAATCATCGGCTGCGACCGCGTCAGCATCCTCGTCCGTCAGGGCCGCCGCCTCCGCCTCGAGGCCGTCAGCGGCCAGGAGTCGGTGGAGCGACGGGCCACGGCCGTGCAGGCGATCGAGGCCCTCGGCCGGGTCGTCTCCCGGGCCCGCGATCCGCTTTGGCATCCCGATCCGGGGCGTGAACTTCCCCCGCAGATCGAGGAAGAACTCGAGCACTTCATCGATGAATCGCATGCCACAGCCCTGGCAGTGATTCCCCTGGAACGGCCCCGACCGACGCCGGTGGTCAAGCCGGGAGGCGTCGACGCCGTGGCCGTCGCCCGAGCGGAATCGAACGCCGATGCCGATGTCGAGCCGGTCGGCGTGCTCGTGGCCGAATGGTTCTCTTCTTCGTCGTTCGACGGCGGGAAGCGGGCCCGAGTCGATCTCGTCTCCGATCATGGGCGCGTGGCGCTGGCAAACGCCTTGGATCACACGAGCCTGCCGCTGTTCGGGCTCCTCGATCTGCTCGGCAAGTCGCGAGTGCTGACCACGGCCCGCAATCTCCCCCGGACGGTGACGGCGGCCGTGGCGGCGCTGACGGCCTTGGCCGCCCTCATCCTCATCCCCGCCGAATTGCGGCTCGAGGGGAAGGGGACGCTCGAGCCGGTCCATCGCCGCGATGTCTTCGCCGGGATTGATGGCGTGGTCGAGTCGATCGCCGACGGCATCGTCCACGGGAAGGACGTGGAGGAGGGACAGCTCCTGGCAACCCTTCGCAACACCGATCTCGAGGTAGCGCTCACCGACGTCCTCGGCCGCAAGGCGTCGAGCGAGGAACAACTCGTCTCCACGCAGCGAGCCCTCCTCGAGGACAACAAGATCTCCACCGACGAGCGGACGCGAATGTCGGGGCGGGTGGCCCAATTGCGGCGCGAGATCGAGAGCCTCGAGGAGCAGCGAAAGCTGTTCCTCGCGAAGAAGAAATACCTCGAGGTCCGCAGCCCGATCGATGGCGTGATCGTCACCTGGCAGGTTCGCGATCGGCTCCTCCTCCGTCCGGTCGAGAAGGGGCAGGTGTTGCTCGCGGTCGCCGACAAGACCGGCCCGTGGGAACTCGAGGTCCACATGCCCGACGACCGCCTCGGTCACGTCAATCGGGCGGCGGCCCTGGCCCGGAAGGACGGGCGGGAACTCAAGGTCGATTACGTTCTCGCTACCGACCCCGGCACACGGCACTACGGCTCTGTCAAGGAGATCCACGAGCAGGCGGAGGTGCGAGGCGAAGCCGGCAACACCGTGTTGGTGCGGATCACCATCGATCCCTCGAAACACGACCGGGAAGAGCTCGGTGCCGGTGCGACCGTGACGGCCCGGATCGCCTGCGGGAAGCGGTCGCTGGGGTATGTCTGGTTTCACGACGTCCTCGCCTTCATCCAGTCTCAGATCCTTTTCCGTCTGTGGTGACGTCACCGCACCTCATCGCCCCTCTTGCCCCCGCCCGGGCCGGCTGATTCCTGGAGGTTCTCGTGCGTAGTTCTCCCGCCCTCGCCCTGCTTGCCATGCCCCTGCTCGCCGTCGCCGGAGCCCCTCTCGCGCTCACCGCGGCGCCCCCGGCAGCCGCTCCATCCGCCACGCCGCAAAGCGGTGCCGAGCCGGTCCTCGAACACTGCCTCGTGTCGGTCCTCAAGGAGGCGAAGGTGCCGGCCAGGGAAGGGGGGGTGCTCATCGATCTCCTCGTCCGCGAGGGGGACTCGATCAAGGCCGGCGAAGCGATCGCGAAGATCGACGACAGCCAGCCCCAGTTCGAGCGGCGCAAAGCCAAGGCGGAGCACGATCAGGCGGTGGCGAAAGCCAGCAGCGATGTCGATGTCCGCTTCGCGGTCGCCTCGGAGCTCGTGGCGGCTGCCGAGTACGAGAAAGCCCAGCTCTCCAACGATCGCCTCCAGGGGAGCGTCACCCGGGTCGAGCTCGACCGGCTCGAGCTCAACGAGCGCAAGGCCGAATTGCAGATCGAGCAGGCGGAGCTCGAGCGGAGGATGACCGCTCTGGCGGCCGATTCGAAGCAGGTCGAGGTCGACGCGGCGGAAAACGCCATCCAGCGGCGAACGATCACCGCCCCCCTCGAAGGCACCATCGTCCAGGTGTTCCCGCATCAGGGGGAGTGGATGCAGCCGGGCGATCCCCTCGCCCGCGTCGTGCAGACCGACCGGCTCCGCGTCGAGGGCTACGTCGATTCCACCCGCTGGAATCCGGAGACGGTGAGGGATCGGCCGGTGACGGTCGACGTCGTGTTCGCCGACAACCGGACGGAGTCGTTCCCGGGGCGGATCGTGTTCACCAGTCCGCTCGTCGATTCCGGCGGCGATTACCGAGTCTGGGCGGAGGTGGAAAACCGCCGCATCACCGATTCAACGCAGTGGCTTCTCCGCGCCGGCCAGTCGGCCACGATGACGATCCATTCCAGCCAGCCTCCCCTGGCGCCGGTGACGCGCTAGCCCTTCGCGGAAAGATCCCCCCACTCCCATGTCGACCGCTGCGGACGCCTTTCGATCGAGCACCACGCGTCCTGTTGGCTTGCGCCGGCGCGGCGACCTCGTGGCGACCAGGCAGTCGTATCAGGGGCAGATCTGGTGGGTGGTGAAAGACCCGATCTCGCTGGGCTACTTTCGCTTCCGCCCCGAGGAATATGCCCTCCTCGACATGCTCGACGGCCAGGCGAGCCTGGAGCGGCTCAAGGAGCAGTTCGAAGCCCGCTTTCCCCCGCGGCGGATCACGGTCGAGGAATTGGCCCGCTTCGTGGCCACGCTCCACCGCAGTGGGCTCGTGATCGGCGATCGGCCGGGACAGGGGCCGCAGCTCTTCGAGCGGCGCCGTCAGCGAATCTGGCGGCAGTGGATGGCGTGGCTGGCCAACATCATGTCGATGCGATTCCGGGGGATCGATCCCGACCGGATCCTCGACCGGATCGATCCCTGGTTCGGATGGCTGTTCTCCGTCCCCGCCGCGGCCGGCGTGGCCGTGCTCGTCTCGAGCGCGCTGTTGCTGGTGCTCGTCAATTTCGACGTCTTCCGGAGCAAGCTCCCCGAGTTTCAGCAGTTCTTCGCCTCCGGCAACTGGATCTGGCTGGCCGTGGCCCTCGGATTCACGAAGGTGCTCCACGAGTTCGGCCACGGGCTGTCGTGCAAACACTTCGGGGGAGAGTGCCATGAGATGGGGGTGATGCTCCTCGTCTTCACTCCCTGCCTCTATTGCGACGTTTCCGACAGTTGGATGCTGCCGAGCAAGTGGCAGCGGGCCGCGATCGGCGCGGCGGGAATGTATGTCGAGTTGATCCTCGCCTCGATCGCCACCTTCCTGTGGTGGAACTCCCATCCCGGTGTCTTCAATCAGCTCTGCCTCGACGTGATGTTCGTGTCGAGCGTGTCGACGCTGATGTTCAACGCCAATCCGTTGATGCGCTACGACGGCTACTACATCCTCTCCGACCTCCTCGAGATCCCGAATCTCCGTCAGAAGGCGACGACGATCCTCGGTCGGCTCGCCTCGACGTGGTGCCTGGGCATCGAGCAGCCGGAGGATCCGTTCCTCCCCACCCGCAACCGTGGGCTGTTCGCCCTCTTCGCCGTCGCCTCGAGCCTCTATGGCTGGATGGTGACAGCGTCGATCTTCCTGTTCGTGTGGAGCGTCTTCAAACCCTACCGCCTCGAGGTGCTGGGCCAGATGCTCGCGATGGGAGCCCTGTGGGGGCTCGTCGTCAGGCCGATTCAGAACATCGTCAAGTTCCTCAATGTTCCCGGGAGGCGCGAGGAAGTGAAGCTCCGTAACCTTGTCACCACGGGAGCCGTCGCCGCCGCGTTGGCGGCGGCCGTGGCGCTCATTCCGCTCCCCCAGCGGGTATGGTGCGCCGCCGAACTCCGCCCCCGCGCCGAGGAAACCGTCTACGTCTCCGTCGCCGGCGTTCTCGAGAGCATCTCGGTCAAGCCCGGAACGCTGGTCGAGGCCGGCACCGAGATCGCCCGGCTGTCGAGCATCGACCTCGATCTGGCGATCGCCGACCTCGATGGCAAGGCCACCCAAGCGAAGGCGCGGCTGGCGAGCCTCGAGCGCGAGCGGTTCACCGATCCCGCCGCCAGCCTCGAGATCGGCACCGTCGAGGAATCGCTCAAGAGCGTCGAGGAGCAACTCGGCCGCAAGCGAAAGGACCGAGGCGATCTCGTCCTCACCGCGCCGCGCAGTGGCGTCGTGCTGCCGTCCCCCGCGGTGAAGCAGCCCCCGGATGGCACCGGCCGGCTCCCCGGGTGGAGTGGCCACGTCCTCGAGGAACGCAACATCGGCGCCACCCTCGCCGAGGGCACGGTGCTGTGCCTCGTCGGCGACCCGCAAGCCTTCGAGGCGGTGATGGTCGTGGATCAGTCGGAGATGGAGTTCGTGTCACGCGGGCAGCCGGTTGACCTGAAGCTCGACGCGATGCCATGGCAGACGTTCCACGGGACTGTCGATGAGATCGCCGAAACGAACCTCGAATCCGGGTCGGAACGACTGAGCGTCAAGGCCGGTGGTCAGGTCCCCACGCGGACCGACGAGTCGGGGCGGGAGATGCCGATCTCCACCAGCTACGAGGCCCTGATGGCCGTCAACGACGCCGACGGGTCGTTCACCGCCGGGATGCGTGGCTCGGCGAGGATCCAGGTTGGACAGCGAACCGTCGGCAGCTGGCTGCTGCGGCTCCTCTGGCAGACGTTCAACTTCCGGATGTGATTTCCCGCCCCTGCGGGGGCTTTCCTACGAGCCCCCGCTCCCCATGCCGCAGCTCGAGCGAATCACCCTCCATCCGGTGAAGAGCCTCGACGGCCACGACGTCGAACAGGCCACCGTCCTCCCGTGCGGAGCCCTGGCCTACGACCGTCGCTGGCGTCTGGTCGACCTCGACGGCGAGACGGTCAACGCCAAGCGGACGCCGCTCCTCCACCGGATCCGTGCCGAGTTCGAGCTTTCCGATGCCCCGACGGTGCGCCTGTCGGCCGGCCCGGAGGCCGATCGACTCCGGGCGCGGGTGCCTCCCGAGCCTGAGATTTTCCCTCTCCTTCCGGGGCCGACCGGGCCCAGCGGATGGCTCTCGGAGGCGCTCGGCATCGAGGTTCTCCTCCAGGAACGTCCCGACGGCGGATTCCCCGACGATCGCGACGCCGCGGGCCTGACGCTCGTCTCGACGGCGTCCCTCGCCGAAGTGGCCCGCTGGTTCTCCCTGCCGATGATCGAGATCCGCCGCCGCTTCCGCGTCAACCTCGAGGTCGGCGACTGCGACGCCTTCTGGGAGGACGCACTGGCCAGCCCCGCGCGCGGCCCCAAGCCCCCGCCGGGACAGACTTCCGGGCCGGAGGCCTGCGACGAGCTCCGCGGCGAGTCGTTCCCGTTGCCACCGCTCCCGTTCCGGGTCGGCGCTGCCGGCTTCACGGCCGTCTCCGTCTGTCGCCGTTGCCCGGTTCCGACCCGTGACTCGGCCGACGGCCGGATCACGGAGCACTTCCGAGAGGTGTTCGAGGCGTGGCGGCGGCGCCGGCTTCCCCGTGACGTCGATGCCGCCGCCTGGGGGAGCTACTACCGCCTGGCGATCAACACCGTCGGCGATGGGCTGGGTGGAAACGTGCAGGTGGGCGACCGGATCGAACCGGTCGCCCACCCTGGCATGTCGTGAGGCCCCGCCGGCCACCGGTCAGTTGGGCGGGAGCGGGACAAAGAGGGCCGGATCGTAGAACGGCGGCGGTGGGATGAGGATGTTGCCGTCGCCATCGATGACATCCGCCGGCATATCCTGGACGGAGGTGCTGTAGTTGAGACCCTGGAGATTGGCCTCGTTGGCAGCCCTGATGTTGAGGATACCCTGACCGGGGATGACAACGCCGTTGGTGGCGTCCCAGGTCCAACCGACGGAGTCGAGAAGGATGTTGCCGTTGGTGGAAGCGACGGTACCAGACACGATGGTGGCGGCCCCGCTGACGCGGTTACCGACCACGCTGGCGTTCACCACGGCGTTCGGGGCGTCGGCCACCGACATGATGATGCCGTTGCCACCCGTCGTGACGATCTTGTTGCCGTTGATCGTGACATTCATGACGCCGCTCTCCGTCGCCTGGGCACGGACACCGACCGGCACGAGCGTGAACGTCGAATCGACCACTTGGACCGTCGACTCGTTGCCGAACACGCCGGGGGCAATCCCCGCGGTGGCATCGACACCGGCCGTCCCGACCCGCTGAAAGTCGGTGTTGGCGATGTACGCCTGACCGTTGGTGACCTGGACACCGGCCGCGGTAGTGCCGTCGATCTTCGAGTTGGTGACGCGGACCCGGCCCTCGTTGTAGACGTCCTTGACCACCACGGCCGATCCACCGGTGTTGGTGAACGTGGAGCTGTCGATGTTCACCTTCGGGTCACCGGCCCCGGCATTGCCGCCATCGATGACGAATCCGTCGGCGGTCAGGCCCGAGAGAGACATGTTCGAGAAGTTGAGCGTCGAGTTCGACCCATTGGCGTCGTTGATCAAGACGCCGGTCTGCTGCGGGCCGCTGCCGACGATCCGCACGTCGTTGACGATCACGAAGCTCGCCGGGTTGATGATGTCGCTGTCGGTGATACCGACCCTCGATCCGGTGATCTGGAGGTGATCGACGACGGCTCCATCGCGGAGCGTAATCGCCGGCGAAGCACCGGAGGCGATGACGGGATAGTCGGTGCTCTTCACGCCGCTCCACACCGGCACCAGTCCCATGTTCGCCGTCGGGAGCCGCATCGCGGATCCCTGCCCGACGAGGAACTGATGATCGGCTGAGAAGCGGAATCCACCCGCGTAGGGCTGATTCGAACTGATCCCCTGGTGGACGAGGATGATGTCATACTCTTTCGTCGCGAGGAGTTGGGCATCGGCGAGCGTGGCCACCGGCGACTCGGCCGTGCCGAGCCCCGTGGCCGCCATCGCGGAGACCGACGGGATCGCCGCCGGAACCGCCGCCGTCCCCGGCGCCGCGGCGCTGTCGACGTGAATCACGTTCCAGGGGGTGTTGGTGAAGGGGTTCAGGGCCTGCACCGGTGCCTGATGGGCACGAACAATGTGCTCGTTGCGCATCATCGGCTGCTCGAGCTGGTCGGAGACGGTCCGCCGCCGCGAGCCACCCATCCGGTAGGTGAGTCGAGCGAAGCCCGTCCAGTCGAAGTAGCTGTCGTTATTGGCCTGGAGTGAGAAATCCCAGTTGTTGAGGAACGTCATGTCGAGGCGGGTGTACACACCGCCAAAGTACGGGACGACGTCGGCACCGCTGGGGAGGTTGTAGCGGGCATTGCCGAAGCTGTAGCCGCCGACGCTCACCATGCCGGCCCAGTCGGAGAGTCCGGGGACGTAAGCACCGACTTCCAGATCGGCCCCTGCGAGGCCCGCATTCACGCCGAGCACGCCGAGGAGCGAGTTGCCGACGTACGGCCCCATCGTCGACGCCGTGGTGCCGACGGGGATGTAGCCGTTGCTCCGCAGATTGCCATAGTCGGTGAGCCACTCGGCCGACACACCCACCTGGTTGTAGGTCATGCCGCCGGCAAAGACGTAGCTGCCGCTGGCGTCGTTGATCCAGGTGTCGCCGTACTGGTTTTGATCGCCGTCGTAGTCCCAGTAGACACCGATGCCGCCGATCGTGCCGCCCAAGAACTGCTTGCGGACGATACCGACGTTCGAGAAGAAGCCGCCGTAGTTGGAGAGGTGACTGCGGAGATCGGCCGACCAGAATCCGCCCAGGTCGTCCTCGGCGTAGGGAATGAACCCACCGAGGGTCATGTAGCTGCCTTGGTAGCCGAGACCGCGGTCAGCGGCGTTGAGGCCGTAATACAGCCACCCCGGTCCGTTGTTGTTGAGGTTCGCGAACCCGGCGGCCGCCCGGTTCACGACGCCTCCAGCCGGGGCCATGCCCATCTGCCCCATCTGGGCGAGGGCCGTGCCGGAATGCCCCGCCGCCGTGGCTGCGACGAGCATGCAGGCGGTCATCTCGCGGACGCGGCGCCGCCAGATGGCCAAGCGGCCACGGCTGGCCTTCAGGCGGGAGCGACCGCTGCCGGCGGGACGATGCGCTGTGTTCTTCATTGGATTCGGATTCCGGTCGGTGGCCGGTTCGCACGGTGGATTTCCACCGAGCGCCTCATAACCGGCATGATCGTCAGCAGTGATCGACCCGCTCCGCCCCGCACCATGAGCATTTCCGGAACAACCTCCGGGCGCGGAGCGGTCGCAGTGATCGGCCCAGACAACCCAGCCCTCCTCGGGTCGCGCAGAGGGGGCGCTGGGAGGGATCAAGGCTGCCCCATTCCACCCAGACTCACAGGTGAGAATGGTTTCGAGGGGCTCAGGCTGGCGATGGAAATCCCGGGACAGGCAGCCGACGGACGGATGCCGGCCGTGGAGCGTCAGCCGTCGAGATCGTCGAGGCGAAACCGGCTCACCGATTCATTGAGCCCCTCGACGGCGCGTGCCATGTGGCTGGACGCTTCCTGAAACTCGCCGAGCGCCTCGGCGGCTGCCCGCGACCCGTCGGTGAGGGTGACCAGCGCCTCAGCGATCTGCTGCGCGCCAGTGGCCTGGGCCCGCATGCCCTCGTTGACCTGATCGAATCGCGTCGACAATCCCTGCACCTTGCCGATCACGTCGGCGAACTGGCCACTGATCCCGGTGACCCGTTCCACCCCCGCCTTGACCTCGGTGGCGAACGTCTCCATCTGCGAGACACCGGCGCTCACCGCCTGCTGCATCTGCTCGACGAGTCGTTCGATGTCGAGGGTCGCCACGGCAGTCTGATCGGCGAGCCGGCGGATCTCGCGGGCGACGACGATGAATCCCTGGCCGTACTCGCCTGCCTTTTCGGCCTCGATCGAGGCATTGATGGAGAGGAGATTCGTCTGGTCGGCCACTTTGGTGATCGTCGTGATCACCATGTTGATGTCCTCGGCACGATCCCGAATGAGGGCCAGACGCTCGCTGAATTGGTTCGTCGACTCCTCGAGGTGGTGCATCGTCTCCCCGACTTCCCCGAGATTTTCGCGCCCCGCATCGGCCACGGCCGCCGTGTCGTTGGCGACCGCAGCCACGTCGTTCATCGTGGCGAGGAGCTCGCGACCTGTGACCGAAATCTCCCGGCTTGCCGCCGCCGCTTGGGTGGTGCTGGCCCCGAGGGAATTGATCGCCTCCTCCTGGTGCGAACCAGCCGTCGCGAGATCGCGGGACGTGGCTCCGAGTTCCCGGCTGGCGTCCTTCACCTGCTCGACGATGCTCCGCAGGCTCTGCGTCATGTGACTGACATCCCGGAGCAACTGCCCCGTCTCGTCGCCTCCCCGTTGATCGAAGCCGCCGGTGAGATCGCCGGCGGCCACTCTCCGGGCCACCGCAGCGGCCGAGGCGACGCGGCGTCTGACGCGGTTGGCAAGCCAGGTGATCAAGGCAGTGAGAAGGGCCAGTGCCGCGCCCGCCGCGAGGAGAATGTCGAACATGGGCCGCTGGACACGGCCGGTGATCTCGCGCCAGGCAAGTTTCACGACGACCGTCCACCCCGTGCTCGGCGCCTCGGCACCCGCGAACAGGCAATCGGCGCCGGTCTCGACATCCGGGCCACGGATGACCGAGGACTGCGCCCCTTCGAGGAGGTCGACGATCCGCATCCAGGCGGTTTCCGCGAGCGCCTGCCCGCTCTCGTCACCTTCGGCCTCCGTGCTGGCGATCATGCGGCCCTCGGGGCCCACCACCGAGATCGACGCTGACCATCCGGCCCGGGCGAGACGGTCTCGGATCTTGTCGAGTCGTCGATCGAGATCCTTGAGCGATGAGCTCACGCCGGCCGAGCCCTCGAATCGCCCGGCCACGACGATGGGCCAGGTGTGGTCGATGACTTTCACACCGCCGTCCTCGTGGGGCTCGGTGACGATTCCGCCATCGGGGCGGACATTTTCCCCGGCCTGGATTCTGCTGCGGCCGTGCCCGCGGGCGTCGAGCGACGCTCGCGATGCCGCGGAGGCCCCCGGGGTGGCGTTGATCGCTCCCGGGTTGAGGGGATCACGGTTCCAGCCGAGCAACCGCGGCGAGGTCGCCGAGTTGCCAGGCTCCGGTTCGATGACGTACCACGTCGCCGCGAATCGGGGTTGCCCGTCGAGGACGGCGCGGGCGAGATTGCCCAGGGAGGCATCATCCTTGACCATCCCCTGAGCTGCGGCCAGAGCCATCCCCCGGGCCGCGGTCAGGGCCTCGAGCGTGCCACGATCCAATTCCGCGGCGATCGCCGCGGCCTGCCCACGGATGGCTTCCTCGGCTGATTCGCCGAGCACCTCCACGCCACGGCGATAGCCGCCCCACACCAGGAGCGTCAGGAGCAGGAGCGTGAACGCTCCGAGAACGAGGATCCGCGGACGGATGCCGATGGCAGGGAGGCGCATGGCGGAAAAGCGTCGGGCCAAAAGGGGGGAACCAGCCCCGGAGGAACACCTCCGGGTCAGCAAAACCATAGGTTACTTCGACGGCCGACGGCGGGCAGGGATCGGGCGAAAAACCGTGCCAACCCGTAGAACCCGTATAATTCGCCTCCTCGGCCCCTTGCCTGGAGGCCGTCCAGACATCCCCACGCGACTTCATCATGTGGCATCTCCAAAACCACGACGCACTCCTCTTCGACTGCGACGGGACGCTCGCCGACACGATGCCGGCCCACTTCCTCGCCTGGCTCCATGTCTCCGATCTCCACGGACTGACCTTTGACGAGAACCGCTTCTATGCCATGGGGGGCCGCCCGACCCGGGACATCGTGGCGACGCTCGCCCGCGAGGCCGGTATCGATCTCGACCTCGACACCGCCGTCAGGACGAAGGAAGAGTCGTTTTTGACCCGACTGACGCATGTCGCGGCGATCGATCCGGTCGTCGATGTCGTGCGCCGATCGCAGGGACGAATCCCGATTGCGGTGGTCACCGGGGGGCATCGGGCCGTGTGCGAGCGAATCCTCGCCCATATCGGGCTTTCCGGGGCGTTCGACCTGATCGTCGCCAGTGAGGATACGGCCCGACACAAGCCGGACCCGGACCCGTTCCTCGAGGCGGCGCGACGCCTGGGCGTCCGCCCCGAGCGCTGCGTCGTCTGGGAGGACAGCGACCTGGGTATCACGTCCGCCGCGCGGGCCGGGATGGCATGGATCGACGTCCGGTCGTTCCACGCTCCGAAGCGGATCACACCATGACGCGCCACCGGCCACGCCCGGCGGTGACGATCGACGACATCCGTGCCGCCCACGAACGGATCGCGGTGGGGATCGCCCGCACCCCTTGTCCGCCGAGCATCCCACTCTCCGAACTGACGGGATTCCGGATCTGGTGCAAACTCGATCTCATGCAGCGGACGGGATCTTTCAAGGAACGCGGCGCCCGCAACGCGCTGGAACTCCTCGACGCCGACGCCCGTGCCCGGGGAGTGATCGCCGCCTCGGCCGGCAATCATGCCCTCGGTCTGGCCTGGCACGGTCGACTGCTCGACATTCCGGTGACCGTCGTGATGCCCCGCTTCGCACCGCTGGTGAAAGTGGCCACGTGTCGCCGACTCGGCGCCACGGTCATCCTCGAGGGAGATTCATTCGAGGACGCCCGGGCGAAGGCCGTGGAACTGGCGGCCCACGACGGCCTGGAACGAATCCACGGTTTTGACGACCCGCGCGTGATCGCCGGCCAAGGAACGATGGCCCTGGAGGTGCTCGCGGACGTTCCCGATGCCGATGCGATCGTCGTTCCCACCGGCGGGGCCGGATTGCTTGCCGGAGTGGCGATCGCAGCCAAAGCCCTCCGACCGACGATCTCGATCATCGCCGTGGAGCCAGCCGCCGTCGGCAGCCTCTCGGCCTCGCTCGCGGCCGGCCGCCCCGTGCAGGTTCCGCTGCGGCCGACGCTGGCCGATGGACTGGCCGTAGGAAAGGTGGGGGAGGTGTCGTTCCCGCTGGCGGCCCCGTTGATCGACCGGGTCGTGACGGTCGACGAACAGGCTCTGGCTCTGGCCGTGCTGCGGCTCTCGGAATTGGAGAAGACGGTCGTCGAGGGGGCGGCGGCGGCGGCGTTGGCAGCCACGCTCGGCGACGAACTTGCCGACCTCCGCGGGAAGCGGGTCGTTCTCCTGCTCTGTGGCGGCAACATCGACATGTCGACGCTCGGACGGGTCATCGACCACGGCCTGTCGGTGGATGGACGCCTGTGGAGATTCCGGACCCGGATCGTCGATCGTCCGGGTGGCATTGCCCGATTGACCGCGACGATCGCTGCCGCCGGAGCGAGCGTGCTCGAGATCGTTCACGATCGCACCTTCTCCGGGGCGGACGTCTTCTCGGTGACCGTCGAGGTGACGGTGCAGACGGCCGATCGGGCCCATGTGGCCGCGCTCCACGCCCGTCTTCGCGACGACGGCTTCGAGGTTGCGTCCGCCTCCGGAGGCTGAGCGGTCAGGTTGACCGCCGTCGGCCCGACTCCCTGGGCAAGCTGGGGGAGGGATGACGACCGTGCGGACGTTTCCGCCCCGTGGTCGCCGGCTGGCTCGGGCCTCCCCTCCGAGCCGATGAGCCTTCGACCGGGAGCGGCGCGCGCCCCCGCCGAGGAGACCGGGCGATGGTGACTCATTCTGGTCAGGGCTTGAGACGCAAGGCAGCGAGCGCGGCTGCCGAGGTCGAGCAGGAACGGGCCCGATTGCGCGAGGAGCTGCTCCAGCGGATCCTTGCCAGGGAGATCCGTCGGCAGGCGATGCGGCGAGCGCCACGCTGAACCAACGCCGCGTGGGCGGGCCGAGGTCGTGCCCACGGGGGTCGCGGGGAAGGAATCCGATGCGGAGTCTCGCTCGCACGCTCGTGTGGGTGTCGTTCACGCCATGGCTGGTGGCGACGGCCCCGCCTGCGTCCGCACAGCCATCCCCCTGGACATGGGGGTGGTCGGCGGCGACGACGCCCAAGGAAACGTTCACCCCCGACCTGTTTGCCGATTACCTCGGGAGCGGTCAGCCTCCCCATCCGGCAGTGGTGCGGATCATCGCCCCGGAGAATGGGGGAACCTCGATGGGGTCGGGGGTTCTCGTCGATATCAACGCCTCGCAGGGCCTCGTCCTCACCAATTGGCATGTCATCCGCGGGGCCTCGTCGGCGGTTCTCGTCCAGTTTCCGGACGGTTTCCAGACGGCAGGCACGGTGATCCGCCACGACGAGCCCTGGGATCTCGCGGCGGTCGCGATCTGGCGGCCGCGGGTGGTGCCGATCCCGATCGCCCCGAAGCCGCCGACGATCGGGGAGCCGCTCTCGATCGCCGGCTATGGCAAGGGTCCGTTTCGCTCCGAGGCCGGCCCCTGCACCCAATACCTCGCCCCGGGGAGCGGCTATCCGCTGGAGTTCGTCGAACTTCAAGCCACCGCCCGCCGGGGTGATTCCGGTGGGCCGATCCTCAATGCCCGTGGAGAACTTTCGGGAATCCTCTTTGGTCAGGGTCAGGGACGCACGATCGGTGCCTGCTCCACCCGCCTGCAAACCTTCCTTGCCAGCGTCGGCTCGAAGGGGCTGACCCCCGAAGTGGCCGCGTCCCTGCAGGCCTCACTTTCGGCGGAACCGAACTCCGGCGGGGCAGGGGGGGCCGCATTCCGCGCCGCGGCTGCTTCCAACTCCCCTCTCGCCACGGTCTCCCCCACCACGACTCCATCCCCTTCCTCTGGCCCCGCCCCCGCGTCGACACCCCCAGCCCTCACGGCAGCGATCGGCATGGTCCCCGAGGAATCGCCCCTCCCACCGGGGCCGCAGCCACCAAGCGCTGCCGGCCCTGCCGTCGCCCCCCCGTCCGAGGCTCCTGGGGTGTCCGCCACGCCGATTCCTCCGGTCACGTCGGCGGCGCAGGTGCCGGCGGCGATTCCGCCCCCCCCGCCCGCCTGGGGCGATCTCCCCGAGGGGAGGCCGGTCGGCCAGACGCTCGACGAACTCCTCGACGTCCGCACCAACGGCCGGTCGATGCTCGTGGCCGCAGGGGGGGCCGCCCTTGCGCTCCTCGGCCTCAAGACCGTCCTCGGAGGACGCAGTGCCCCCCGCCGCCGAAGACGCCCCGCGTTCGACGACGACATCGGGGACGACTGAATTGCCGAAACTTCGTGGCGGTCCGATACTGGCAGCGTGATGCACAGCGACCTTCCCACCCACGGCCCCAAAGACCTTTCTGGCACGCGTCTGGGGGGCTACCGGTTGCTCCGTCGGCTCGGCAGTGGAGCGATGGCCGACGTCTATCTCGCGGAGCAGGCATCACTGTCGCGGGCGGTCGCGGTGAAAGTCCTGCGGGCCGAGACGGCTGCCCGGCCAAACGCCGTCCTCCGTTTCACGCAGGAAGCCCGGGCAGCCGCCGCGCTCGTGCACGGCAACATCGTGCAGATCCACGAGGTGGACTGCGTCGACGGGCACCATTTTCTCGCGGAGGAATACGTCGCCGGACCGACGCTCCGGACGTGGTTGCAGGAGCGCGGGCCACTCGACGCCCGGCAGGCCCTCGCCGTGCTCGCACAAGTCGGCTCGGCCCTCGCACGGGCAGCGGAGCAGGGGGTTGTCCACCGGGATATCAAGCCGGAAAATCTGCTCGTCACCCCGGCGGGGGAGGTCAAGGTGGCCGACTTCGGCTTGGCACGGGTCTTGTTGGCCGTCGCCCACGGGCCGGAACTCACCCAGGAGGGCACGACACTCGGCACGCCCCTCTACATGAGCCCGGAGCAGGCCGAGGGGAATGCCGTCGACACGCGGAGCGATCTCTATTCGCTCGGGGCCACGCTCTACCACCTTCTCGCCGGGCGGCCGCCGTTCGGCGGCTCGACCAGTGTGGCAGTGGCCCTGGCGCACATCAAAGAGCCCCCAGGGTCGCTCGATCGCCACCGCGACGATCTGCCCCCATCCCTCTCGGCAATCGTTCTCCGACTCCTCGCCAAATCACCGGACGACCGCTACCAGTCTGCGGGCGACATGCTCCATGCCGTTGAAGCAGCGGAAGACGCCGCGTTTCCCGGATTCCGTCGGCAAAAGTCCCCCTTGGCCTGGTCGGATGGCGCCGCACTTCCCGACGGACGATTCCGCACCGGGGTGGAGGACTTCCGCGAACGTTCCAGCCACGATGGCTCGCGGACGCTTGACCGCCGGGCACGGACCGCGACGACCGAGGTGCGCAACGCCACGCTCCGACTCCAGTCGGCGATGGAACGAGAGCGGTACGAGGCAGAGGCAACCCGTCGCACGTGGATGAGCGTCGCGGCGGCGGCTGTGGTGGCCCTCGGTGTGGGAGTGATCCTCGGTCGAACGCCCCCGCGGCGCAGTCGGCTGTTTCGGCTCCCATCCCGCTGACCTCCGCCGGACCACGAATGCCATCGGCTCATTCCCAGAGAGGCTGGCGGGGCCCCCGTCTTCCCCCACAGCCTCGAAAAGCGACGGGGTGGGAAAACGCCGCCCGCAGCGATCGTGAGGCCTGCCTACGGATCGATGAAGTTCCCCGCCGGGCCCCGTCGATTCCTCTCGGTGTCGGGGTGCTTTTCCCGCAGAAAAGGCCCTTTGCGAAAGCGGCCGCGGCTTGACACCCGCGGCCCTGCTGTTAAAAGTTCAGGAGTGCCACGCCCCCATCGTCTAGTGGCCCAGGACGTCGGGTTCTCAGTCCGAAAACCGGGGTTCGACTCCCCGTGGGGGTATTCGGTTCTGGCACTTTTCAGCCGTCCGGTTTGCGATCGCAGACCGGACGGCTGTTTTCATTCCTGGGCGTCGCTCTTCGCCCGTGCCGCAGCCGATCGGTCCGGTTTTTCCCGAGTTAGTGGCTGCACCACCGACGTCGACTGCCGACCCTCGTTTTCGATCGTCGGGGGGCATTTTTGAGTGTCAGCCGACATCTCCCGGAGTCGAAAATTCGATTGAACCAACCGCCGCAGGAGCACCCCGGCCGCGGCGATCCATGGGGCTCGCGCCCGTCTCACAATCATCCCCTCGCCGGCCCTTTTCCCCACGCCTGGTCAAGCTCTCCATGTCCAGAAGCTCCAGTTGGCTCCCGACGCTTCCCTTTGGCGAAGCAGCGGCCCGAATCAGCAAGGACACCTCCGGCTGCCAGCGGGCCCTCAGTGAGGCGATCCCCTCGCTCCGGTCGTGCGATCCGATCGGGAACCCCGACCACTTCCGGCAACGAACGATCGCAGTCCGTATCAAAGAGCTCTGCCTCGTCGCCTCGGCCACGTCGGCGATGAGTGCGAAGGCGGAACGGAACGACCAGACCCTCCTCCTCGTTCCCTTCCATGGCGGCACCACCCTTCGCTCCGGCACGATGAGCCTCACGAGCGCTGCCGGCAAAACGGCGATTTTCGTTCGGGGCCGGCATCGATCCGGCGACACCGTCACCCGGGAACCGCGATCCTCGCTGTGCATCGCCCTCGACGTCAGTCGTCTTGCCAACACCGTCCGCGACATGCTCGGCCTCGCGGCCGATGCCGTCCTCCCGTTCGACCTCGATCGCGACCGGACCGTGCCCCTCGTCCATGCAGGGATCTCCTTCGACACCACGATCCGTCGCCTCTGCAGCACCGTCGACGCCCACGTTCGCCAGCCGACGATGCTCATGATGATGGGCATCGACGACTCCTTTTATCGCACGATCGCCATGGCCCTGGCCCCCGAGCAACTCCTGCCATCGGTGCTGACGGCGGTCGAATCGGACGACGACGGCGTGCGCATCAATCGGGTTTGCGATCACATCAAGGCCCACATCAGCGAACCCCTCACCCTCACCCATCTCGAGCAGGTCTTCGGAAGGGGGGCGAGAAGTCTCCAGTTGGCCTTTTTGAAACGTCTCGGTGTCTCGCCAACCCGCTGGATTCGCGACCAAAGGCTCGACCTCGCTCGCCAGCGGCTGGAAAACGCGGAGGCTGAAGCTTCCGTGGCCACCATCGCCACAGGGTGTGGGTTCTCCCGTCTGTCGACGTTTTCACGCGAGTACGCGTCACGATTCGGTGAGGCCCCTTCGAAGGTCCTCGAACGCCGCCGGGCCTGAGGCCTGGTCGGCCCCGGAACGCCGAGCGATTCGCCTGACGCACGCTGCGCGAGGCATTCGGCCCGCCGCAGACGGCAGCGGTCATGGCTGAATCGGCCATGAAAATCGCCGTGATCTGCGCGGCGCATTCCGCCCGCAGCGGAACGCGCGACGCAGGATTGCGCTTTCTGCATTGCGCATTGCGCTTGCTCTCTTGCGCAAAACGAACTCCGGCGGTTGGGCTGCCTCTGTCCTTCGGCGCAACGCGGCCGAAGCAAAAACAGGTTTTCTCTTGGGAAAAGCCTGTTTTTCCCTCTCGGCGGAAAAGCCAATCGTGAGAAGCGAGCGAAGGGTGGTTGCGTTCGTCTTCGTTTCGGGCATCACTCGTCACGAGAGTGAATCGGTTG
>CAJBCV010000517.1 GCA_903951635.1 uncultured Planctomycetaceae bacterium | reverse complement strand
CGGCATTCCTTGCAGGTGCCACACGGCTTGCACCCTTCGCAATCGCTCTCGGGGCCGAGGGCGGCGAGATCGAAGTTGGCGGCCTTGGCCAACGCCGCTTTGAGCTTGGAGCGATTGGCGCGGAGCGCCGCGGCAAGCTCGCGGAGCTGCTCCGGGGAGAGGTCGGCAAGCGCTTCGGCCGCCTCCTTCCCGAGCTTCTCGCCGGCATCGCCCGCCGGCCGCATGCTCCCGAGGGCGAGCTGCCGCGCGGCGGCGGCGAGGGACTGGGAGTCACGCTGTTTCTCGCTGCTTGCGGTGCCGGCAGGGGCGGCGGCGAGGCTGGCGGCGGCCTGCTCGGCGGCGGCAAGATTGCGGGCGAGCGTCGCCAGCTCGGCGGCGGTCTGCTCGCGGAGCGTGCCGGCCGCTTCGAGGGTGGCATGTTCGTACCAGGCGTCGCGCGGGCGCTCGAGGATCTCTTCGATCCGCTCTTGGACTACGCCGGCGGAGCGCTCGTCGATCGCCTCCTCGCGGCGCAGTTCGTCGATCCACGTCGACACGATCTCGGCGTCGGCCGGGGCCTCGATCGATCGGCGGCGGAAGGCGCCGGCATCGGCGACCGGGATCGCCATCGCGGCGGCGAGCATCGCACCGACAAGCGCCAGGAGCATCACCGGGCGCGTGGCCCGGAGACGCACCGGCCAGCGGCCATCGAGATCGATCCGCCGCCCGGGCCAGTCGCCGACGCCAGCGGCCGCGCTCGAGAGCCTGGCATGGAGGCCCAGGCGCTCTTCGAGGAGGATCCGCGTCGAGGCGACCGATTCAAACCGCGGCCGCGATCGAAAAAAAGCCGCGAAGCCAGCGACGACGAGCGCCACGCCGATCGAGCCCCAGGCGAAGGGGACGAGTTCGACCGCTTGCCATCGGGCCCAGAGGAGGGCAAACGTCCCGGCGATGCCGATCACCAGCGCCGTCGGCAGCCAGCTGGAAAGCCACCAGCCGGCGTTGATCTCGGCGGCGAGGAGCCGAGCGCGCCTCTCCCAGTGGATGGCGGAGCCACGCGGCGAAGGAATCGTTTCGATCGGCATCGGTCGGCTCCCCAAGCGAGTGAGCAATACCCCCGGCGGGACCCAAGTCTACACGGAGAAGTCCGAGAACTCCCGGTCGTTTCCATTCAGCCCGGAAAGATCTCGAGCCGGGCGCCGGAGCCGAGCCCAACGGCGGCGGCCCGGGCGGAGAGCTCGTCGAGGGCACGCCTCCCGAGGGAGCCGAGGTCGAGCGTTTGGTCGTTGACGTAAAGATGGACGTGCTCCATGAGGACGTCGTCGTCAAACTCCTGCGCATGCGCCCGCATCCTCGGCAGGGGAGCGGCGGGGTCGGCCAGGGCGAGGCGGAGCGAGTCGGCGATCACTTCTTGGACCGCCGCGATCGTGTCGGCAGGGAGGCTCCGGCTGGCGACGATGCCGCCGAGGGGGAGCGGCGCGCCGGTTTCCGTCTCCCAGCGGAGGCCGAGATCCTCGACGAGGGCGAGGCCCTGCTGCTGCCAGGTGAAGCGCCCCTCGTGGATACAGACGCCGAAGTCGGCCGAGCGGGACAGGAGCCGTGGCATGATCTCCGAAAACACGACCTGCTCGACCCGTGTCGAGTGCGGATGGAAGAGGGCGAAGAGGAGCGAGGCGGTGGTGTGCTTCCCGGGGCAGAGCGTGACCTGGGTAGCGTCGCGAGGGGTTGAATCGGTGGCTGCGGCGAGGAGGAGGGGGCCGACGCCGAAGCCGAGGGCCGAGCCGCTCGGGAGGACGACGATCCGCTCCGCCACCGAGAGCGCTGCGTGGAAGCTCACCTTGCCGACGTCGAAGGCATGTGAGGCGGGGCCGAGGAGGCGCTCGTTGAGTTGCTCGATATCGAGGAGATCGACCTCGAACTCGAGGCCACGCCAATCGACGGCCCTTGTCATCAGACCATGAAAGGCGAAGGTGTCGTTGGGGCAGGTGGAGATGCCGAGGCGGATTGGGCGCTTCATGGCTCACCCTCGAGGAGTCGGAGGACGAGATCGGCCGCGGCGGCGAGCGGAGCCTCCATCTGCCAGTGCGCCTTGTCGCGATCGCCGGCAGTGTTGGAGATGCCGCGGATGATGGTGCAGGGGATTTCAAACAGCCGACAGGCCAGGGCAACGGCGAAGCCCTCCATCTCCTCGGCACTCGCTTCAGGGAAGATCGCCTTGCGGAAGTTGACGTCATCCGGCCCCGCGGCGGCGGCGGTGACGGTGAGGAGGAGCCGCTCGCGCGGCAGACTGGCCTGGTCTGGATCGCTCCGGTCGGGCACGGCGCACGGCAGCACGTCGCCGACGCCTGGGTCGGCGTCGCCCGAGTCACCCGGCCACTGGCGCCAGCCGAGCGCGGCCGCGGGGATGAAGGCGGGGCCGGAGCCGACGCCGATGCCGTGGCAGGCGACCGAATCGAAGAGCGTCGCAGACCCGATCGCGAGCCGGTCATCGAGCCGTCCGGCGATGCCGACGAGGATCACCTTTTCCGGCCGCAGGGCCGCGAGGAGCTGCGCCGTCCGCGCTGCGGCCGCCACGATCCCGAAGCCACACAGCTCCACGGCGGCGTCATTCGGAGGGAGCGCTGCCAGGTGCGGTCCCAGCGCGCGCCGTTCGGGCTCGGTGGGAATGAGGATCAGATGTCGGGGCATGAGAGGCGCGCATCGGGCCGTGGGGCTACGGGCAGCACTTGAAAATTGTAGCCGTCGGGGTGACTTCGGCCGTGGGGGCTTCGAGTCTCGTGGGTCCGGATCCTTCCTTGAACTCCCGCACGGCCATACCTACAATCAGAGGCGTTCCATCGCTTCGGAACTGCGCGTCCGCCGTGCCCTGATGCCAGCCATCGCCATCCTGCGTCCGCTCCTCCAGACTCGCTCTGGCTGGCTCGCCTGCGCATCCTTGCTGGCGGTTGCCTGGGGAACGGGCAACAGCCCGGCCGCTCCCGGCTCGGCAGGGGCCGTCGATTTCGTCCGCGACATCAAGCCGATCTTTGTCGAGCACTGCTACGAGTGCCATGGCCCGGGGGAGGAGCGGGGGGGCCTGTCGCTGGCCCAGCATGCCCTGGCCCTCGCCGGTGGCGACAGCGCCCCGGCTTTCGTTCCGGGCTCGGCTGACGCAAGCCTCCTCGTCAAGCGGGTCACCGGAGGCCAGGCGCCAGCGATGCCGCTCGATCGAGAGCCGCTGGCTGATGCGGAGATTGAACTGCTGAAGCTGTGGATCGATCAGGGGGCCATGTGGCCGGAGGGTGCCGACGAAGCCGATCCCCGCCATCGCGCCGCCGCCGATCACTGGGCCTTTCGGCCGCTCGTGAAGCCGCCGCTGCCTGCGGCCGCGCTCGCGGCATCGGAGGCGACTCAGGGCGAGCCAAGCCCGAGCGAGGTGATCGATCGATTCGTGATCGCCGGGCTCGAGGCCGCGGGGCTCCATCTCCAGCCTGACGCCGACCGGATCACGCTCCTCCGCCGCGCGACTTTCGACCTCACTGGGCTCGCCCCTTCCCCGGAATCGATTCTCGCCTTCGCTGCCGATCCCCGGCCTGAGGCCTATGAGGAACTGATCGAGAGGCTCCTCGCCTCGCCGGCCTACGGTGAACGCTGGGCCCGGCATTGGCTCGACGTCGTGCGCTATTCCGATTCCGGCGGCTACGACACCGACATCCTCTACGAACAGGCCTGGCGCTACCGCCAATACTGCATCCGATCGCTTCAAGACGATAAGCCGTTCGATCGTTTCCTCGAAGAACAGGTGGCAGGGGACGAACTGTGGCCCGAGCAGGCGGAGGCGATGGCCGATGCGGTGGCCGTGTGGACGCTCGGCCAGTGGCCCAATGCCTTCGATGCCTTCCCTGAAAAGCTCGCGTATGTGCGGCGCAACGATCAGGTGGTGACGCTCGGCGAAGCGGTACTCGGGCTCTCGGTGGGCTGCGCCAACTGCCATCACCACAAATTCGATCCGCTCAGCCAGCGCGATTATTTCGGCCTCGAGGCTGTGTTTGCCGGTTCGGAGACCTTCAATCGCACCACCGGTAACGTCGCCTGGGTCAACGGCGAGAAGTCGCACTTTCGGGCCCTCCGCCACGCCGCCGAGCCGGTGAGCGTGCACCTCCTCCGGCGCGGCGAATTGAATCAGCCGGCCGGAAGGATGGTTCCCGCGGTCCCTGCCTTCCTGCCGCACGGCGGCCCGCTCTTTCCTCCCGGCGAGGAGAATCCGACCCAGGCCAGAACGCGGTTGGCAAAGTGGATCACTTCCCCCGATCATCCGCTCACGGCGCGGGTGATCGCCAACCGAGTCTGGCAGTGGCACTTCGGCCGCGGGATCGTCTCCACGCCCAACGACTTTGGCACCCAGGGGGCCGCTCCCTCTCATCGCGAACTCCTCGACTGGCTGGCCGCCGATTTGCGGGATCGCGGCTGGAAACTGAAAGACCTCCACCGGGCGATCCTGCACAGCCGCACCTACCGGCAAGCGAGCCGGCGCGAGGCCGCCGCCCTCGCGAGAGATCCGGAGAACATTCTCCTCGCCGGCTTTCCGCGCCGCCGGATGGAGGCGGAGGCGGTCTGGGATCGGCTTCTCGAGGCTTCCGGACGACTCGACCGGCGGCCTGTCGACGAGCCGTTCGTACCGCCACTGACCGACGAAGAGCTTCAGGGGCTCTACGACATCAGCGGCAATCCGCGCGAAAACAAGTGGAAGGCGACGGAGGCGCAGAACCGGCGGGCCATTTACATGCTCAACCGGCGTTCCTTCCGAATGCCGCTCCTCGAGGCCTTCGACCAGCCGCCCAACAGCGTCGGCTGTCCGGTCCGGCAATCGACCACCGTGCCTGGGCAGTCGCTGGCCATGCTCAACGGCGACATCCCCGTCGAACAGGCGGCGGCCCTGAAGGATCGACTCTTCCGCGAGGAGCCCACCTCCGACGAGAGCCGCCTCAACCGGGCCTGGCTGCTCGTCTTTGCCCGCCCGATCCGGGCCGATGAGCTCGCATCGGCACGGGCGTTTCTCGAGGCGTCACCGGAGCATCCGACCGCGGAAGTCTGGGTCGAACTGTGCCTGGCGCTGTTCAACGCCAACGAGTTTGTCTACGTCGATTGAACGTCGATGAAACGATGTCGGCCCGCGACAACCGACCCAACGCCTGAAGCACTCGCCATGTTTTCCCAATCCATGTCATCGCTCTCGCGCCGCGACCTCCTCGCCCGCGCGGGCCTCGGCTTCGGCGCCCTTGCGGCGCTCGGTGTTCTCGGCCGCGTGGGCTTGGCCGCCCATGCGCTCGAGCCCCGCCGGGCCCATCATCGGCCGCGGGCCCGGGCGGTGATCTCGCTGTTCATGCATGGGGGCCCCAGCCAACTCGATACCTTCGATCCCAAGCCGTCGCTCGCCCGCTACGCCGGCCAGACGCTGCCGGAGAGCTTTGGCTCGCTCGACCTCGAGTTCACCAAGACGAGCACGGCGAAGGTGCTCGCCAGCCGGCGGACGTTCGCCCGCCATGGTCAATCCGGCGTCGAGATTTCCGATCTCTACCCCCGTCTTTCGGCCCATGCCGACCGGCTGGCCGTGGTGCGCAGCTGCCACCACACCGAGTTCAATCATTCTCCGGCGCTGTACTTCATGCACGGTGGCAACCGGCAGATGGGGCGGCCGAGCCTGGGGGCCTGGTGCACCTATGGCCTGGGATCCGAGGCGGAGGATTTGCCCGGCTACGTGGTGATGCGCGACGGACCGCTCAAAGGTGGCCCGGAGACCTACGGCGCCGGCTTCCTGCCGGCGGTCCATCAGGCCACCGAACTGCGAAGCGCCGCGCCTCCGATCCTCCACCTCAACCGCTCCGCGACGGCCCCTTCCCTCGACACGCGCCGGCTCCTCGACTTCACGCAATCGCTCAATCGGCAGCATGCGGCCGAGCGGCCTGGCGATGACCGGCTCTCGGCCCGGATCGCCGCCGGCGAGCTCGCCTTCCGGATGCAGTCGGCGGCGCCGGAGGCGATCGACCTTGCCCGGGAGACCGCGGCCACCCATCGGCTCTACGGCCTCGACCGCGAAGAGACTCGTCCCTTCGGCACGCAGTGCCTCATCGCCCGCCGGCTCGTGGAGCGCGGCGTGCGCTTCGTGCAGCTCTACCACGGTGGCGGCAACGTCGGCTGGGACACCCACGGCAATAACGACGGCCAGCATCAGACCAACGCCCTCCAGACCGACGGTCCGATCGCCGGGCTTCTCGAAGATCTCTCGGCCCGCGGGCTGCTCGATTCGACGCTCGTGACGTGGGGAGGAGAGTTCGGTCGCACACCGACCTCCGAAGGCTCCGACGGCCGCGACCACAACCCGTATGGATTTTCAGTCTGGCTGGCCGGCGGGGGCGTGCGTGGCGGGATGGCGTATGGCGCCACCGACGACTTCGGCTTCAAGGCCGTGGACAACAAAGTGCCGATCCGCGATCTCCACGCCACGATCCTCCACCTCCTCGGCCTCGGGCACGAAGAGCTCACCTATCTCTTCCAGGGGCTCGAGCAGAAGCTGACCGGCGTCGAGCCGGCGCGGGTGATCCGCGAGCTGCTCGCCTGACGGACGGTCCGCGACAAAGATCGATCGCAGGAACAGCCGAGCGGGCTTGGCCGTTTCTGGGACGGTATCAAAAGTGACTGTCGTGTGCTGTTGCACAACGTATGCAGGTGCGGTAGGCTCCATGGGCTGTCGCGAAGAAACCCTTCCGGAGTTCTGCCATGGATCTGCTTCCCAGAGACCCGCCCCGCCCAGCCACCGTTCCGGATGCCAGCGATCCGCGGCTGCCAGTCACCGTGCTCTCCGGTTTCCTCGGGGCTGGTAAGACAACGCTGCTCAACCACATTCTCAGCAACCGGGCTGGCCTGCGGGT
>CAJBCV010000516.1 GCA_903951635.1 uncultured Planctomycetaceae bacterium | reverse complement strand
GGCGGTCGATCCGCCTGCGACGCCCAGCCGGGTGGCGCTTACTACGTGGCAACCCCGCAGCGGGGTCGCCCTGTCGCATTCGGTGCCTTGCCGGAGCGGGAACGCTCCGGGGGCGAATGGCCCGGAGTCACCAGCCTTTTCCGGGCTTTCTGGCTCAGGCCTTGGCAGCCTGCTGGTGGATCACGCGACGCTGGACATCGGTCTCGAGGACGCCGAAAGCCTGCTCGTGGCGGGCGACCGCCATCTGGAGGGCGTAGGCAAGCCGCTTGGCGGTGAAGAAGTTGACGATGATCCGCTGCGTCAGCTGGATCGTCTCCGGCGACGTCCCGACAACCTGCTTGTTGAGGCCGAAGTCGACGATCAATTCCTCCGGGGTGCCCGTGACGCGGCAGAAGTTCGCGTACGTGGCGACGATGTGGGATTCATCGACGGGGACCTGCATCGGCTCCTGGGCGGGGCGCTGGGCGGAAGACTCGGACATGACGGGCTCCTGAAAAGGCTTGGGGGGATCGGCCATCGACCGTGGATCCGGCCGTCGGCCAGTCTCCCCGGAAGGCGGAAGTCTATCCCCGCTCGGCGTCCCGGGCCAATCGGCCACCCGCCGTGGCGGGCCAACGATGCCTTCCGAGCCATCCGGTCGACACGAAACGCAGGAGGAGTGCTCCCAGGGCCCGCTGGGCGTCCCGCTGCCATGGCCCATCGATCGGGGACGCGGCGGGATGGATGCCGTCGAAGTGGAGCCGGCAGGGCCAGCCCCGGCTGGCGGCGATCGCATCGAAGCGCTCCGCGACGCGGAGCGTCCAGGCTGCCCCGAGGGTCTCCCGGAAGGCACAGAAGGCCGGCTCAACTGCGGCCGCAAAGCTTCCCTCGGGAGCCCGCGGTGGCCGGGCCCGGCGGCCCATGATCACGGCGAGCAGCCCCCCGGCGGCGGCCAGGCAGCCCCCCAGACAATCGATCGACGCCGCCAGCGGAGCGGTCGTCGACCCCGTTGGCGGGAAGGCCTGTTCGCTGTCGACCAGGGGGAGGAACCCGCGGACCACGATCACCTGAGCGAGTGTGACGAGCGTGGCGGTGGGACCATGGCGGGTGGCAACGAAGTTCATCCAGCCGACCAGCGACAGGACGACGATGAAGCCGCGGCCGAGGAGGTGGGCATCGGGGACGCTGTCGGGGCGCACAAGGGCGGTGGCCAGCGCCGGCAGAAGGAGGATCACCGCCAGCGCCGCGACGATGAGCTGCCAGACGCCGTGCTGGGGGCGCTTCGCACCGAGGAGCGACATCGCCGGGCACAACGACAGGGCGGCCGTCACCAACCGCAGCGACGCGGCGGCGGCGGGCTGCGAGACCACGCCCGAGGCGCGAAGGCCCGTGTCGAGCGCGAAGGAGAGGCAGGCGGCAATCGCCCACAGGGCCGCCGGCACAGCCGTCGATCCGCGCGTGGCGACCGTGGCGCGGGCCGCTGTGCCAGCGGTCACGAGGGCCGCCGACGCTGCGACGGCCCACCAGGTCGCGGCGGGGATCGTGGAAAAAACGGCGGTCATCATCCCGTCCAGCCTACCGCGGTGCGGGCTCGCTGCCTCCTGGTCCCGGTCCCGTCGACATCCGGTCACGTCAGACCCGGTCGGGTCGTGACGGTCGTGCCGGTGGCGACCAAGGTGCGGATGAATCGATGAGTGGCGGTGTCGATCGAGCCGAAGAGACCACAGGAGCGGGGGGTGCGTCGTCGGCGGGACGAATGCCCCCTCAGCCCCGCTGAGGCATCGGCAGGGAGGCCGATCATGACTTTCTCACCACGTCGGTGGTCGCGGAACGCTCGTTGGTTGGCCGCGGCGACGCTGGTCTCGTTGTCGCTGGTCCTTCCGGCGCGGGCCATCGAGATGTTCACCTATTTCGGTGACGGCAGCCGGATCGGGCTGCCGAGCCTCGAAGTGCCTGTTCAGGCATATCCGGGCATTCCTCTGCGGAGCGACCGCATCCGGGCCCGGTCCCGGGCTCAGCAGATGCGGCGGGCCGCCGCCAGCCAGCCGGGGAGCACACCCGTCGGCGACGGTCGCCCCGGGATTCCCGGCGGCGGGATCACCGTCCGTCCCATGGGCCCGCAGCCGAACTCTCCGTCGGCCGTACCAGGCCCGTCACGGAGCGGGAACGGGAACGGGTTCCCGCAGGCCCCGGCACCGTCGGCCGTGCCTGGCCCGGTCGTGTCTGGCCCGGCCGTTCAGACGCCGAACGCCCCCCCGACGGGAACGAATTGGTCGAACCTCGTGCCGAGCAAGCAAACCACGGCCGAGCCGGTAGCGCCTCCGCCGCCGAGATCGGATCTCCCCGGGCGCAACCAAACCCTGCCCGGCTTCAACCAGCCGGTGTTCCCAGGGGCCTCACCGGCTCCTTCCACGGGCGCCGGCCAGGGACGCTGACGGCGATCGCCGAGGCGGCGGACCGCCGGCCATCACTTTGACGACGATTCGGCTTCGGCCTTGAGCGCCGCCTGAAGCTCCTCGGCCGCGGAACGGTTGGCGAAGATCGGATCGTTGGTCATCAACTGCTCGAGGAGCCGCAACGCCTGCTCCTTCTCTCCCTTATCGGAGAGGATCTGAGCGATGTAGTAGGCGCCGTCGGCGGTGAGCGCGTTGTTTTGCGACACCTGCGCCAAGATCTTCTCGGCGTCGGCCATCCGCCCGAGCTTGTAGAGCACCCACGAGAGGGTCGTCAGCGACGCGATCTGCAGTTGCTGATTGTCCTTGACCATCGCCACGTTCGTTTCGGCGATTTCCAGCGCCCGCTGAATGTTCTCCTTCTCCGGAAGCTCCGCCAGAGAAAGCGCAAGCGAATCGGAGGCGAGGAAGTTGCGCGGTGACTGCGAGTGGGCCTCGCCGAAGAACTTCGCAGCAGCCTCGAAATCGCGGGCGACGCGGGCGATCGTCCCGTTGACGATGCGGGCCTCGAGGTTCTTCGGATCGAGTTCGATCGCCTTCTCGCCGTTCTCCCTCGCCGCGACGGTGTCGCCGTGGGTGAGGAACCAGTTGGCCGCGCCGAGCCGGACGACGGCGTCGTCGGGAGCGGCTTTCACCGCGGTTTCGACCAGCTCGCGAGCCTTGTCCGTCTTCTTCGCCTGATCGTAAAGGCGGGCGAGGAGCAGCTCCTTGCGGGGGAGCTTGCCGTCGAGGTCGTGGGCTTCGCCGAACGCCGTGAGCGCTTCGTCCGGCTTCTCGAGTTGAAACAGGGCGCTGCCCAGCCGCTGCCGAGCGCTGGCGCTGTCAGGATCGATCTCGACCCACTTGCGGATCTCGGCGAGCGCCGCCTCCCACTGCCCACGGGCTTCGTGGACGGCCGCTTTACCGGCATGGCAACGGATGTCGAAGTCGCGCTTCCGCTTGGCGTTGGAGGTGAACTTCGCCGACAGTTCCTCGGCGCGGTCAAAGAGCACGGAGGCATCGGTGACCATCCGATCCTGGAACGCAAGATCCCCGAGGACGAGATAGGGCTCCGGATCCTCCGGAAACTTGGTCACGGTCTGATCGAGTTCCGCGCGGGCTGCGGCCGGCTGCTTCACGCTCAACCACAAGGTGGCCATCATCACCCCCGGCGGCGGCACCTTCGGGTCGTCGGCGTGAACCCGTTCGAGCATCGCCCGGCAGCCGTCGATGTCCCGGTCGCGGAAACGGGTGATGGCGCTGTTGATCTCGGTAGCGTGGGAGTCGTCGGTCACGGCCCGGCCGATGAGCGTCTGGACGGTCACCTGGGCCGGAGACACCGTCGACATACCGACAACCATCAATCCCGTCCCGAGCAGCACCATGACCCGGCCGGTGAAGCCCGCGATCAGGCCGCGGGGGGAGGTGACATGACCGACGCTGGTGGACAGGAACATGGGTGTCCCTCGACGGGGGAAATTGGAGAGGAGCGCGTTTTCGAGCATGAATTTGGTACTGTACCCTCCGGGGTGGCGGAATGCCACCGCTGTTCAACGGGAGGGATCATGCTGCTCGGGGCCGTGTTCGAACGCGAGATAGCCTTCGCACCGCGGGCCCGCGGCCTGTATGTCGCCCGGGCCGTCTATGCGGCCGCTCTGCTGGCCATCGTCGCCACCTGCTGGCTGGTGGTGACCGGCACTCAATCCGTGGCCACCGCGGGCGATACCGCCCGGTTCGGGGCGACGCTGATGCGGATCCTCGCCCCCCTCCAGTTGACGCTGGCGATGCTCGCCGCGGCGATGACCGGGGCCGTGGCCGTCAGCACCGAAAAGGACCGCCGGACCCTCGAACTGCTCCTCGTCAGCCGCCTCACCGACCGTGAACTCGTCCTCGGCAAACTGGCCGCGAGCCTCGTGAGGGTGCTGCTCCTGCTTTTGGCCGCCGTCCCGATGTTCGCCATCGCCGCGCTTTTCGGTGGCGTCACCGCTCCACAGTTGGCACGGATGTTCGCCGTCACGGTGGCGGCCGCGCTCGCTGCCGCGAGCATCGCCACCACGGTGGCGTTCTGGAAGGACACGACATTCCAGGCCTTGGCGATCACGCTCTTCGCCCTCGTGGCCTGGGTGGCCATCGGCGAGACCGTGACGGCCTCGCAGGGAGCGGCCGCGGCCGCCATGGTCTCCCCTGCCCGGGCGGTCTTTGCCGCCCTCAGTCCGGCGGGCGGGACGACGCTCCTGCCGTTCCTCGCCACCTGCGCCGGGATCCTCGTCGTCGCCAATTCGGTGGCGGTGTGGCGGTTGCGCGCCTGGAACGTGGCCCGCGAATCGCGGACCAGAGGGACGCTGGCCACGGACGCTCGGCCTGTCCGCACCCCGTCGCGCGAGGTGTGGGACAATCCGATCCTCTGGCGGGAGATCCGTACCCGGGCTTACGGGAGGATGATCGTCGTCGTCCGCATCGCCTGGCTCGTGCTCTTTGCCGTGGCCGTCGCCGGTATCCTCCGCGAAGCCGGCCGACCGCGGCCCGATCGGCTTGCCGTCGCCCTCGCCGTGGTGCCGATGGCCCTGGCGAGCCTCGTGGCGGTGACGGCGCTGGCCGTGACGAGCGTGACGACCGAAAGGGATCGCGGCTCGCTCGACCTTCTCCTCGTGAGTGATCTGGAGCCCGGCGAGTTCGTCTGGGGCAAACTGCTCGGGGTCCTCACGGTCGCCCGGGAGATCGTGATCCTTCCGCTCGTGCTCTGCGGGGCGCTCGTCGCCGCGGGGATCACCGGGGTCGAGGGGGGGCTGTGCCTCGGCCTCGGGATGACGGTGCTGTTGTTCTTTGCCGCCGTCCTCGGCTTCCACGTCGGGCTTTCCTACGATTCCTCTCGCCGCGCCATCGCCGTTGCCCTCGGCACCGTCACGTTCCTGTTCGTCGGCGTGGCGACCGCGATGCGGATCATGGTCGCGTTCGGCTCGAGTTTCGAACTCCAACTCGCCCCCTTCCTTGCCGTTATCGTCGGCGGAGCCATCGGCCTCTACGCGGCGCTCTCGGCCCGCAATCCCTCGCCGGCCATCGGCTGGGCCTCGGCGCTCCTCCCGGCGCTGACGTTCGTGGCGATCACCTCATTCCTCCAGGGGAACAGCCTCCAGGTGCTGTTCGTGACGATCGTGGCGTACGGCTTCGCCACACTTGCCCTCCTCGTCCCGGCGATCGGGGCCTTCGATCTCCTCACCGGCCGGACGACGTCGGGCGAGTGAGCCGTCAACGCGGGGGCGGGGCGACCGTGGCGGCAGCCACCGGCCCGTCGGGAGCGCGACGGTCGAGGTTTGCCAAGCGCTCCGTCGTGTCGGCCGGAGCGCCGCCGCGGGCGATTGCCGCCTGGTAGCTGTCGCGGGCATCCTCCGTGCGGCCGAGCGCCTCCAGAGCCATCCCCTCGAGGGCCAGAACGAGTCCGGGCGTCTGTTGCGGGCCGTAGGATTCGCCGAGGGCCGCCAGGGTCGACAGCGCCCGTCGGGGGCGGCCGAGCCGGCGGTAGACCTCGGCCGTGTCGAGGAGGAGGCCACGGTCGTCCGGCGCGATCGCCAGTCCGTGGTGGAAGTCGGCGAGGGCGGCTTCGTCCTGGCCACGCGCCAGCGACACCTGCCCGCGGAGGTGCCAGGCGTCGGCCGACTGCGGGGCCGCCTGGAGCGCGGCGCTGGCGAGTCGGTCGGCGTCGTCGAGGAGCCCGAGTTCCATCGTCATCCGTCCGCCGGCGAGGCACAGCGGGACGTCGTCCGGGGCGAGGCGGAGCGCCTCGTTGATCTGTTCGACGGCCTCCATCTGTTCCCCCCGCTGCCAGAGTACCGAGGCATAGTGGCGGCGGGCATCGATGTCGGTCGGGCACCGTTTCACCGCCTGGGCGAGGAGGGTCTCGGCACCGGCGAGATCCTGCTGATCAGCCGCGGAGAGGCCTTCGTTTGAAAGCCTCCGGGCCTCGGCGAGCTGCTGCTGCGGCACCGCACTGTGGCGATTGACGAGCCTGCAGCCCGAGCCCATGGCGACGACACCGAGCATGACCGCGGCGCTGACGGTCACCGCCGCGGTCGTTCGGGGGCGGGGAGGCGGCCCGTCGAGCCCAGCAGCGCCTGGGCCCGGAGCGGGGGCGCGCGACGGGGCCGGCCTGCCCCAGCGGATCGCGGGGGAGGCCTCGAGGCTGCGGAGTTCCTCGCGGAGCTCTTCGGGGGTCATCCGGATCCGCTGCTCGCCCCGGCGACGGAGGAGAAGCCAACGCACGACCGCCACCGCCACGGTCGCGGCGAGTGTCGGACCGAGCAGGGCGAGGGCCTCGGGGATCGCGCCCGAGGCAAGGCTGACGGCCAGCGGCAGCGGGGCATCGACGCGCACGCCATCGGCGATGGTGCCGACGAGCTTGGCCATCCGGTCGAGCGAGCGGGAAGCCACCCATGCGGGGAGCGCAAGCCACACCAATCCTCCGGCGGCGGTCGACAGCGTCGCCGGAGCGATGATCCGCCGCAGCCCGGCCAGGGGATCGATCCGGCGGAGGTCCGGGGTGAGCGATCCAGGATGCCAACGGAATCCATCGACGAACAGTCGGATCGCCAACGAAGCGCTGGCCGCCACGACGATCACCGCAACCGTGGGGAGCACCAGCCCGAGCGTTGGCCAGAGTTGCAACTCGGCTTGGGGGGCGAGCCGGTCAGACGCGCAGGCCTCCTGGATCGCCGACAGCGCCGCCGACAGCGTCGCCCGCCACCAGGAAGGGAGGAGGAGGACAGTCACGGCGACGCCCGCGCCCCAGGCCGGGAGCGCCGCGGTGGGGAGCATGCCTTCCCGCTCGGCGAGTTGCCGACGGCGGCTCGTCGCCGGGAGAGTGCGTTCGGAGGCGTCGCTCATCGGTGCCCTCCGGAGCGGGCGGGGAGCGTCGCCCCCGACGACGGTGTCGCGACGGGGACTGGAGCGGCGATCGATGCCGCGAGCGTCGGCAGCAGACGCGAACCGGCGGCCCGCGACCATGCCGAGGCGTTGACGAAGATCATGGCCAACACGACCAGCGCTGTGGCGGCGTGGAGCATCCCCGGGCCCGGGTCACAGGACGCCGTTCGGAGGGAGAGCGCGGCGACGAGTTGAAAGACGAGCACCGCCGCCAGGGTCGGCACTGCCAGCGACACCGCCAAGCCGATCGCGATCGACGGCATCCGCATCGCCGAGGATGCGAAAGGGGATTCGAAGGCGGGCCACGCGGTTGCACTTCCACCGAGCAACCCCACCGGCATCGCCCGCACCCCGTCGATGAGCGTGACGAGAACGATGTCGAGGCCGCCGGCGGCGAGGAAGCTTGCCAGCGCCAGCCAGCGGGCCAGCCGGGCGACGCCCGCCGACGATCCCGCCGACCCTTCTTCCTCGCCGTCCTCCCAGGAGAGTCCGGCGATGCCCCCGAGGATCTCGCCGGCCCAGGCGACGGCACTGACAGCGGCCGCCACGGTCAATCCGAGGCACAGTCCGACGCAGGCCTCCCCCGCGATCACTCCCAGCGCCATCGAGAGCGGCACTTCGGCGGGGACCAGCGGCGAGGCGACGAGGGCCGCCGGCAGGGCCGCGAGCGTCACGAGGAAACCGAGCGCGATTCGGGTTCTCATTTCGACGGTCGGCAGGAGGGCATGGGCGGCGATTTCGAGGCCCACCACCACGCGGGTAAGCAGGCCGGTGGCGACGAGCAGGCCCGGGCCGCCGGCGGCATCGATCGAGTTGGCGAGCGTCGAGAGGGCATCCATGCCGTCACGACCCTCCGGCCGCGGCGCGGAACAGGTCGACCATCCGCTCGAGCATCCAGGGGAGCGTTGCCACCAGCGAGAGCCCGACGACGAGGAGCCGAGGGAGGAGGCCGACGGCCGTCTCGTGGATCCCGGTCGCCGCCTGGAGGAGGCCCATGGCGAGGCTGACGAAGAACGTCACCACGAGCACCGGCGCCCCGACGTGCATCGCGGCCAGAAGGGCGTGGCGGAGAAGTTCGGCGAACTCGGTATCGACCACGGGAACCTCTCGGACGGGGGCGCGGAGCTGCGGCGATCGATCCGCTCAGGCTGCGGTCCGCATGCCATCGAGGAGGGACTGAACCACCAGCGACCAGCCGTCGGCCATGACGAATACGACGAGTTTGAGTGGCAGGGAGACCGTCGCCGGTGACACCATCCCCAGGCCGGTGGAAGCCAAGAGCGTCGCCACGAGGAGATCGAGCACGAGGAACGGCAGCAGCAACCGGACACCGATCGAGAAGGCGGTCTTCAGTTCGCTGACGAGGAATGCCGGTAGGAGGGTCTCCAGGGGCACTTCGTCGTAGCTGCGGACCTCGCGTGGAGCCGAGGGATGACGGGCCAGGAAGAGGAGCATCGTCTGGCGGTTCCCGGCCCGTTCGATCTGGCTCGCCATCCAGCGACGGACCGGGACCGATCCCCGTTCGAAGGCGGTGCTCGCGTCGATCCGTCCCTCCTGCAGCGGTTGCACCCCCTCGCGGTAGGCCGACGTCCACACCGGCCACATCACCAGCAGCGACAGGAAGAGTGCCAGGGAGGTCACGATCTGGTTGGAGGGGAGGCCCTGGGTGCCGAGGCCCTGCCGGACGAGCGAGAGCACCACCGACATCCGCACGAACGACGTCGTCATGAGAAGAATCGCCGGAGCGATGCTCGCCACGCCGAAAAGGATCACTGCCGAGAGGATCCCGTCGACCGAGCGGGGGCCGAGCGCCCGGGAGGTGAAATCGCTCCAGGCTGGAAGGGCGGCGATCTCGGTCGTCGGTCGGTTGCCGGCGATCGCGCCGTTCGGCCCGGCGGGGGATGACTCCGCCGTGGATGTCGCCGCAAGAGGATCGGAAAGTGCGGGGCCCGTGGCATCAGCACCGAGGGCCGGTGCCGTCGGGAGCGAGGCCGCAACGAGGACGACGGCTCCCATCAGGGCCCGGGCGGCGGCTCGTGCCCGCCGCGGAAGGCCGACGCGGGAAGGGGCGCCGGCGGATCCGGTCGGGCCGGTCGGTCGGCAGGCGGCGCTGATCGCGTCGGTGACGCCCGGGTCGTCGATCTCGGCGAGGGTGGTGCAGGTCGTCCCAGACACACCGACGAGGATCGTCTTCGGACCGAAGCGGACGATCCGGGCGACATGCTGTCCGCCAAGGGAGGCCTCGCCGAGGACGGCGAACACCTCGGCCGGCGGTCGCTGCATCGTCCGGCGTCCGTTCCACTTCAGGAACCCGACGGCGGCGAGCAACGCCCCCAGAAAGGCCGTGATGCGGAGATCGAGGCTCGAGGTCCCGCGCGCGTTCCCGGATCCCTCGTCGGCGTTCATCGTGGGGCCGGTGGGAATGGCTCCGATCGGAATGGCGTCGGGAAAGGTCGGTTCGAGGAGCCGGGCCGGCGTGACCTCCGCGATCGTCTCGGCCACCGGTTCGGCGAGCCCTTCGGCACGAGCCCGGGACGCATCGGGCGCTTCACTGAGCAAGGCGAGCAAGAAGGCGATCACGCCGGCTGTCACGACGACATGGCGGAGACGCACGGCGATCCTGGCGCCGACGGGGGAACTTGGCGCGGTCGTTGGTGACAGGCTCGAACTCATGCGGCCAGCCTCCGCTCTTCGGAAGCGCCGGTGTGATCGTCGTCATCCGAGGCCTTCCAGGACGGGAACGATTCCTCTGGCTGTCCACCGCTGCGACTGCCGGCCCACCACAGGAAGCCTGCGAGGATTCCGACGAGGACGCTCGTGGCAGCCAACCACGCTTCGCGTGGGAGGTCGGGCAACGCCTGGTGCGACGCTGGGCCGGCGACTTCGGATTGGATCGTGACATCCGCAGCCGTGGGGCGATCGATCGGGGGTCGTCGGCTGTCGAGAGCCTCCGGACGACGCTCGGCCGGATCGGGACTCATGGCCGGGTAGCTCGTCACCAAGACGCGGAGGCGATCGGGACTGTCGAGCGAAGGGAGAGCCCGGCCGACGATCTCACGGAGCCGCTCGAGTTCGCGGTGCTCGGCCTCGGCTTCGGCCCCCTTGTCGGCGTTGGGATCGACGTCGGTGTCGGCGGTGGCGTTCCGCGGACGGGAACTCGAGGCCGCAATCGCCGCGGCGAGGTAGCTATCGGGGATCGAGACGGTGACATGGACCACGCCGGGGATCTCTGGATGGACGATCATGGGGCGGGCAGGACCGGCGGGGGAGCCCGGCGCCACAGGCTCGCGGGACGGCGGCGGCGCCGGTGGGAGCAGCTCTGCCGGCGCGTTGGCGGCGGCCGCGACGGGGGCCTCGGCCGGCGCTGCGATCAGGGCGGGCGGAGCTTCGGCGGTGGTCGGCAGCGGTGGGGCATCGATCGCCACGTCGACGATCACGCCGCGGACGAAGGCCAGCGCCTGGCGGATCCTGCCGGCCAGGGCCGTTTCGTTGGCGAAGCGACGGGCCAACTCCGGCGCGACCGAGGCATGGGCGGCGGGATCCTCGAGCGCACCGGCGAACACTCTGCCGGTGGAGAGATCGGTGACGGCCACCCGCTCCGGGTCGAGTCCTGCGATCGACGAGGCGACGAGGACGCGGATGCCGTGGGCGCGGACGGGGTCGAGTTCGGTTCCCGAGGTCGTGCGGATGCCGACGCTCGCCGTCTTGAGCGGCTCCTGCTGGAATCCGGATCGCTCCTCGACGTCATAGAGAACGGCAGCACGTTCGATGCCCGGCATCGAGCAGAGAACCTGCGAGAGTTCGTCCTGGAGGGCGACTTTCAACGACTCGGCCCGGGCCGAGGGAGAGGTCCAGACGCCCCCCGAATTGATCGCCTCGTGGAACCGCGTCCCCCATGGCTTCGGGATTGCATCGGCATCGACGACGGCTCGTTTGTACGCGCCCTGGCGCGACCGGGGCACCCAGACGTTTCCTTCCGCGGTGCGGTAGTCGGTGAGGTTGGCCCGGTCGAGTGCCGCCTCAACGGCCGCCAACTGGGGCGCCGTGAGGGTGGTGTCCTCGAGGAGCGCCACTTCGTCGGCCGTGGGACGCTCCCGCAGCAACCACGCTGCCCACCCGATCGAAGCGGCCACCAGTCCGAGCGCCACGATCTGCGCCGGGGTCACGACCGAGACGCGGCTGCGGCGGGATTTGGGGAAGCGGGCGTCCATGGACGTGCTCTCGAAGGGAACGGAAGGGGAAGGGCTACGCCGCCCAGCGGAGTACGGCTCGACGGATCGGGAGGCTGAGCGTCACGGCGCTGCCACCCTCGGGGCAGTCGATCGCCGAGAGCGTTCCCCCGATGGAGGCGGCCAGCCGCAGGACGTCGTCGAGAAGGGGATCGGTCGATTCCCGCGGGGCAGCGATGGATCGGCCGCGGGGGAGGGAGTTTCGCTCCCAGGGAGTCAGTCCAGATCCGGAGTCGGCAAACTCGATCTCGATGCGATCGGGATAGCCGACCGCCGTGACAACCACCTCGCGAGCCGACGGCCCCGCCGCGATTTGGCCCGCGGCGGCAGCGACGGCACGGTCCAGCAGCGGTGTGAGAAGCCGCCGGAGGAACTCGCCATCGGCCTCGAGCAGCAGGGCGTCGGGAACGTCGAGTGTCACCGACACCGACGCTGCGGCGCGGTGGCCACCAGTGGCGGCGATCTCGGTCGCGAGGTCGACGAGGATTTTCCGGGGCGAGGCGAACGACTCGGCGCCGCGGCGGTCTCCCTTTGAAAAAGAAAGGATTCGCGGCGGCCCGGGGTTGGTCTGTGAGCCGGGAGTGCTGGCGCCGCGGCCTGGAGGGCTGTGCATCGATGGATCTCCTGGCGTCCGTGCCAGACGTGATCGGTTCCCACGGCCCGCATGACCGTGTGTGGAAGACCGCCAACCGCGATCGAATCGTCGCCCGGGCCCACCCGCCGTCCGTGGCGTGGGGACCCGAGGCGAGGGAATGCCGGCCGCTGTCGCTGCCGGCGGCTGCCCGGGCCTTGTCGTTCAGGAGCCGCAGGGGGTTGGACGGGAAGCGGCCGTGCCGCAGATTTCGTCCATCAACCAGCGATTGACATCGGCGAGAATCATCTTCGAGAGGTCGTTTCGACCGGGGTAGATCCGCATCGCGAGCATCGCCCCGGCGGCGTGGAAGAGACGGAGGGTCGAGTCTGTGGGGCCGACGACCTCGGCCGGCGCTTCCCGGTGACAGCAGAGCAGCATCGGTAGACGACGAACCTCTTCGAGGCGTCCGAACAGCCCCTCACGGAGCGGGAACGAACCCCCGATCGAGATCACGCCGGCGAACGCCGTGGCATGACGGCAGGCGATCCGGAAAGCCTCCGTGCCACCCGATCCCTGACCGATGAGGAAGATCCGTCGCGGGTTGATCGAGACCCGGTCACGGACGTTGTCGATCGCCCGCCACACCAACGCCTCGCAGTCGGTGTCGGTGTCGTCGGCTCGGCGGGGCTGCACGGCGACATGATTGCGGAGGCTCACGCGGCTCATGGTGCGGCCCAGGTCGAATCGGCCGCGGGTCGCGTCGGGGAGCCAGACGAGGAGCGGATAGGCGTATCCGGGTTCGTAGCCGGTCGGCACGAACGTCCCCCCGGTGCCGAGCGTCGTCGGAAGCGGGGAGGTTCCGGCGGCAGAGGTCGACGCGGTGCGGGAACGGTGGCTCCGGGGCGCGGGGGAGGTCGCAGGGGTTCCCCCTGTCGCGGCGGCGAAGTTCGGCTCCCCGATGAACTGCGGCTCGACATGGGGCGTGCGGGCGGGAAGGCGGGGATGCATGCGACACCTCGGATGGGGGTGGTTCGGCGTTCACGGGGTGGGGAAGCCCCGGTGCGGACGCGGAATCGTGGGGGGTTCTAGCGGAACTCCCTCCGCCGCTTCAACGGCAGACTCCCGCACGCCCCGCCCCCGCCTGCGGCCACGGTTCGTGGCCCACCCTGCCGGGCCGATCGGCTGCGGCGGAGGCGTGGATCGGTCGCGAAAAGGCCCATTTTTCCCGATCTGGCAGGATGATCGCGTGGCGTCCGCTGCCCAGGGGAACTGCAGCATCGCGGCAGAATGGGAGGGGGGGGCGGTGGTCCGCTCCCCCCTCCTCTGCACGGATCTCGTTTTTCGATCGGCTCGCGGGGATCCGGCTTGGGCGGATCGGGGCCAGCGGCGACGCAGCGCCGATCAGGCGGAGAGCCGGTTCATGACCGTGACGAGTTCCTTGACGGCGGCAATGCTCTTGTCGAGCGCCGCCCGTTCCCCGGCCAAAAGATCCAACTCGATGATCTTCTCGATGCCGGCCGACCCGAGGATCACCGGCACGCCGACGAAGTACCCGCCGACGCCGTACTCCTTGTCGCAGTAGGCGGCACAGGGGACCAGTCGCTTCTTGTCACGGACGACTGCCTCCACCATCTGGGCCGTGGCCGCCGCCGGGGCGTAGTAGGCACTCCCCGTCTTCAGGAGAGCGACGATCTCGGCCCCGCCGTTGCGGGTTCGGGTGACGATCGATTCCAGACGGTCGGGAGCGATGAGCTGCGTCACGGGGATGCCGCCGACGCTCGTGCAACTGGGGATCGGCACCATCGTGTCACCGTGGCCGCCGAGGAGCATCGCCGAGATGTCCTCGACGCTGACGCCGAGTTCCATGGCGAGGAAGGCGCGGTACCGCGCCGTGTCGAGGATGCCGGCCTGCCCGATGACACGGTGCGGGGGGAATCCGGTCACCTGGAACGTCCGCTGGACCATGGCATCGAGGGGATTGCTGACGACGATCACGACCGCCTGCGGGCTCGTGTCACGGATCTTGGCGGCGACGTCGCCGACGATCCTGGCGTTCGTGGAGAGGAGATCGTCGCGGCTCATGCCCGGCTTGCGGGCGATGCCGGCGGTCACGACAACGACGTCACTGCCGGCGGTGTCGGCCCAGTCGGTGGTGCCGGTGAGGCGGGCGTCGAACCCCATGATCGGCGCCGCTTGGAAGAGGTCGAGCGCCTTCCCGGCGGGCATGCCCTCGGTCGCCGGGATGTCGAGAAGAACGACGTCTCCGAGTTCGGCAGCGGCACACCAATGGGCCGTGGTGGCTCCGACGTTACCGGCACCGATGATGGAGATCTTCGCGCGTCGCATGGCAGGGTTTGCTTCCTGGGGTTTGGCGGTTGAGGGAGGCGAGTTTGGGGGCGGTGTTCGGAAGGGCCGAAACCCCCTTTTTCTCCGCCACTGGCCCGGGTGGCAAGGGGGCCGTCATCGCCGACGGGAGCGACCGCGGATCCGGTCGCCGCGGGCCGAGTCGGTGCGCGGGGGCTCAGGAACGTCCGTTACCCGGGGGAACGAAGCGGTCCGGCAGCGACACTCGCCGTTGCGCTGCCCGCCGCCGGGCATCGCGTCGGCCCGCCCAGACGGCCAGGGCCGCTCCTGCGACGATCGTTGCCGCCAGGGCGGCAAACACCCAGCCGAGCGGGTCCTGCGAGGAGCCCGCGCGGGGACGCTGCCAGGCCACGTCCCCGCCGACCAGGAGAGGGGCTTCGCGGCGGATTTCGGTACCTTCGGCGGTCCTCAGCGGGTAGGCGTACGACTTGAGCGCGAAGCCGGCCACGCGGACCGGTTCGCTGATCGTAGGACCGCTCGGCATCCCGGCGGGGAGTGTCCGCAGGCAGCAGACAACCGGATAGCGATCCTGGGCCTTGCCCCCGACACTGATCAGGGGCGTGTTCACGAACACGAACACTTCCCAGGAGTGATCGATGCCCGTCTGCCGCTGACGCAACGGGTCGTCGATCTCGATCCGGGTGGCACGGAGGGCGACTCCCTCGATGGCGATCGGCTCCCCTCGATGGCGCTCGAACCAACGTTCGGCCGGATCGATGAGCGGGATCAGCGACGCTGGCGCCCCGGCAGCCTTGGCGATCGCTCCCTCCCCTGCCCTGCCGGCGGCGGCGAGGAGCGCGTAGAACGCCTCGGTATCCCCCCCGGTGAGCTTCTGGCCATCGACCACGGTGTCGAGCAATCCGACATCCATGCCCGCCGATCCCGGCAGCCGCGGGGGATGCCACGCAACCCGCGCCGCCGCGAGGAGTTGATCGGGCGGCGGGGTGGGCCAGCGGCCGTCATCGGCGGCGGTAGCCATCGGTGTCGGTCCGACACCGATGGCTACCGGCAGGCCGAACACCTCGGCCGGCTCGTCGATATCGCGCCATCGCGGCCAGGCGCGGGGCGCGGCGTCGGTGACCACGTCGATCGTCGTGCCATCGCCGGTGCGCAGGCGCACGAGATCGACCGAACGGCGTCCGGCGAGGAGCGCGAGTTCGTCCGGGAGCGTGAGTTCCGCCACGAACAGGGCCGATCCGACGGCATGAACCAAGACGTCCTCCGGCTTGGTGGCGAGCGACGCGATCGGCACGGCCGCCCCCTGCCAGGCCTCGACGAACTCCGGCGGCGCGAGCATGAGGCGCAGCAGCACACGGACGACCAGCGCCGTGTGGTCATCGCCCCAGGCTCGTTCCGATTCGAGGATCTCCCGCGCCTCGCGATCGAGCGCGAAGGTCTCGAGATACCGAGCCAGGCTCGTGCCGCCGGGGCGGCCCTCCGGATCTGCCGCCGCCGCGGGAGGGCCCATCGCCGAAATCACGACCTGGATCAGCGCGAAGGCCAGGGGCACGGCGAGAACGGGAAGGAATCGGAGGGGGGGATTCATGGGGGCGTCTCCGCGTCGTCGTCGTGGGCCCGGTCCTCGGCTTCGGCGAGCTTCGCGAGGGCCTCGCGTGGATCGACGACGATCACGGCGCTGAAATCGGCGTCGATGGATTCCGGAAGGCGTCGCTTCGACGGAGGATTCGAAGCGGCACGATGGAGGGCGAGCCAGGTCGTGGCGAGAAGACCTGCGATCGAGATCAGTGCCCAGCCGACGATCGCGGTGGTTCCTCGTCCGCTCGTGATCCGCGGTGGGGTCTCGGGCTCCGTGGCCATCAACAGCGGCGCCAGGCGGATCGCATCGCTGGCCTGATAGGCCCAACGCTTGAAGAACACTCCATCGACGATGACGGGAATCTCCACCCGCATGCCGGACGGAGTGCCGGGGGGAAGCGAGAGAAAGTACACGACGATCGGCGACGCCGGCCCGTCGGCCGGCTCGAGCCAGGCCTGCCAGTAGGCGCCGATGCCGAGGGCGTTGGTCGGCGCTGCCACCTCCTGGAGCCGACGGATCGTGCCGGCGATGCGGACGCGGCGGCCGCGAAAGCTTCTCGGCTGCGAGAAGAGTTGGGCGAAGGTCACCGCCCGACCGCGGGGCCTCGAGCCGGCGGCCGCCTCGACCTGCAATCTTTGCCAGATCGCGAACCACGCCCGTTGGTCGGCCGAGCGGAAGACGGTGTCGTCGCGGACGAGCCCCAGGTCGGCCGGCTCGGCCATCGCCTCGGGCCGAGGAGCGACCGCCCCGGAAGCATCCCCGGTCGGGGTCTCACCTTCGCTCGTCCCGTTGGCTTCCAGGGCCTCGATGGTGATGCCGTCGTCGATGGTCCTCGTCACCGGTCCACGGCCGAGGACCGTGTCGATCGGTTCCTGTGGAGCGTTCGCCGTCGGGCCGAGCCACGACCGTTCCGCCCAGGCGGCAAGCAGGACAATTGGCACGAGGATCCAGAAGAGTCGGCGCTGCTCGGCCGCGGAGTGCCAATTCCGCACGTGGCGACGGGGCAAGGACTTGGCCAGAGGGGGCTTCATGATCTCGTCCCGTACGCGAACGAGTCCGCATCCGGGGACGGACAGGCCCCGCCACGACACCTCGGGCTATTCGGCCACGCCGACGTCGGAGGCAGCGATGGGATCGTGTCCCTCGAGGCGTGCCCGTTCCTGTCGCCGCATCTCCCGCCACACATACGCCCCGAACGACCCCGCGAGGGTGAAGGGCATCGCGAGCATGATGAGGATGCTGTAAAAGTAGCCGCGGGCGAGATTCATCCCCTCGGGATCGGACTCCGCCACGCCGTCCTTGCAGGTCGGGCAGCCCAACGCTTCTCCGGCGATGAGTACGACCAAGAGGATGGCCACGATGCCGGCCCCGTTGGCCGTCGGCTGAAGGCGGGTGAGGAGTTTGCCGGCGACGCGCAGACAAGCGGCCGGAGCGATGGTCCCGTCACGGGAGGCTTCCGCGGGCAGGCGAGGCTGGGGCATGGTCGATTCTCCTCCGGTCGCTTTCTCAGTTCATTCTATCCACGAGGCGCGTCCCGGACGCTGATTCGCTCCGGGCCCCCCCGGGAGCCGGGACGTTGGGATAGAGGTGGTAAAGCATGGCGTAGATAATGACACCGGTGACGCTCACATAGAGCCAGATCGGCAGCGTGATCCGTCCGAGTCGCTTGTGGGCATCGAGCCGGCCGCGGAAGGCGAGAAAAAACATCCGCAAGGCGAGGACAGGGACCACGGCGGCGAGGAGGACGTGGGTGAGCAGGATCGTGAAATAGACCGCCCGCACCGGCCCCTGCCCGGTGAATGGCACATGACCGACGATCCAGTGGTAGGCGAGGTAGCAGACGAGGAACACCGTCGACACCAGGAAAGCGGCGACCATCAAGGCGCGGTGGGCCCGCCAGTTGCCGCGACGGATCGCAATCCAACCGCCGATCAAGAGCACCGTCGAGATGGCGTTGAGCACGGCGTTGGTGGTGGCGAGCGGATGGACCGCCAGGAGTACGGGCGTCATCGGTCGGGCCCTGTGGGGATCGAGGAGGGCGCCGATGGAGTGTCGGACGCGGGCGCCTCGGGCAGCGCCGCATCGGCCGGTTCGTCGAGGACTTCGCGAACCAGATTTTTGAGCAGCTCGACCCGGTCGGCCTGGAGGAGATGGTAGCCGCCGCGGAGCCGCCCCTGCCGGTCGAACACCACGCCCCGCTCGGAGTGGACACCGACCTCGGCCGGCAGTCGTAGCGTCTCGGTGGCAACCGTCTTGATCGTCGCCATGTCGCCGGTGAGGAACTTCCACCGGGTCAGGTCGGCGTCGAAGCGGTCGGCGTAGCGGCGGAGGACCTCCGGCGTGTCGTTGTCGGGGTCGCAGGTGAGGCTGACGACGACCAGATCAGGGGAATCGATCTCCCGGAGCATGTCGGCGAGTGCCTGATTCTCACGGAAACAGGGGCCGGGGCAGTTGGCAAAGAACACGCTCCCCACCCACACCTTCCCGGCCAGTGATCGGGAGTCGAAAGCTTCGCCGGCCTGATCGGTAAGGACGAACTCCCCCGCCTGTGCCCCCGGTGTCTCGAGCCTCCCCGGCACCGGAACCGGGGCTTCGGAAGCGGAGGTCGACGAGGCCGGTTGGCGTTGTTCCCGACAGCCCCCCGAGACGAGAACCAACAGGAGCACCAGCACCTGAAACGTCCCCATCACCGGCTCAATCGATGCGGCGGGCGCGGTCACGCGTCGCGCCGGCACGTGCTCCGATGCCGATCGGACGTCGTGGCAGAGGGCCGCGGCGGAGTGGGGTGACAGGGCGGGGGCAGTCACTCGCGGCATCGGAGCTCCGGACGAGGGGACGGGAGGGTCAATGAGCGGCGGGATCGGCGAGCACCTGCATCTCGGCGGCTTGTTCCATCAGGCGGAGATCTCCCGGGCGGGCCATGTGAAGCACCCGTTCCTGGGCCACCATCCGGTTCCGAAGGCCGACGTCTGGAACCAGCATCAAGGCGAGGAAGATTGCCATCATCGCAGCCGGGATCGTGAGCACGTACTTCCAGTTCGCCTCCCAGAGGACGTGCATGAAGAACAGCACCACGAGCATCGCCTTCGTGCACGAGACGGCCATCATGAAGGCCCAGCCGACGTGCGGCTGGTCACGCCAGGGCCAGACCGACGAATAGGTGAGGAACGACATCGTGGTCAGCACGCACAGCGCGGCGAAGACCGCGAGGTACTGCCCGATGCCGCCGTGTGACTCGTGGCCGTCAGCATGGTCGTCATGGTGGCCATGGCCGCCGTCATGGTCGTGGGCGGCCGTGGGAGACGACGGGGCGCCGACGCGCGTGATCGGTCCGTGGGAGTCGGCTGGGGAACTGTGCTCGGACATGGAAACCTCGGGCTCGGATGGCGGTTGGCAACGATGCTGGGGGTGCGGACGATGGCAGGCAAGGGGCTCGGAAATCGTTCCCAGCCGGTGAGACGACCTCAGAACAGGTAGAGGAGCGGGAACAGGAAGATCCAGACAAGATCGACAAAGTGCCAATAGAGACCGGCGTTCTCGATCATCCCCGCCCGCTTCCGGTCGAGCCGGTACGAAAGGAGGATCGCGAACACGAGGAGCCCGACGGCGACGTGGATCGCATGGAATCCGGTGAGAAGAAAGTAGGTGCTGGCCCACATGTTTCCGCCCGGGATCACCGCCGGCAAGCGGAGCCAGGGGAAGATGTCGTTGAGCCCCTCGGCGTGGCCCCCATGGCCGCCTGTGCCTTCCGAAGGCAGCGGCATGATCTGATCGGCCACGACCGCGAGGTCGAACGGTTGCTGGTCGGGGCTCGTGACCATCTGACGGATTTTCTGGAGACGGCGCCGGGCCGAGGCCTCATCGCTGCCGAGTTTGTCTTCGGGGGTTTCGTCAAGAGTCTTGAGTTGCTCGATGATCGCAGGCTCGCCGAGCCTGGCACGGACGGCCGCACCGTAGTAGAGGTCGGGCTTTTCGTAGATCCGGCTGTGGGGCTGGGCCGGGTAGATGCCGTGGGAGAACTTCGCCGAGTACTCGTAGCCCTTGATTCCGAGAAACAGACTGCCGAGGAGGAGCGTGGTGAGCATCCAGTTCTTTGCCATCGCCACCTTGTTCGCCTTGGCGGCCTCGAGCGCCAGAACAATCGTCACGCTCGAACAAATAAGCACGAAGGTATTGAAGGCACCGATTGGTTCGCTGAGATGGACATGGTGGGGCTTCGGCCAGACCGCGGCACCGAACCGGAGCACGACGTAGCTGCCGAGAAGCGCCGCGAAGAACATGATCTCCGTCGAAAGGAAGAGCCACATGATCAGCTTCCCCTTCGAGAGGGGCAGGCCGGGCTGGTACTGGAGCACGATGTGACCGTGGCCAGCCCCGTGGTCGTCATGCCCATGGGCGTCGCGATCGTCGTGACCGTGGGGGATCGAGTGGGCGGAGGCGTTCATGGGCGTGTCTGGGAGGGGTGAGGCAGCGCGTCGGCGACGCGGCTTGCGTGGTCGGGGGAATCAGGACGGGGGGCCGCCGCAGGCAACCGCAGCGACGAGGATGGCGAGCAGGGAAGCGAGGGAAACGAGGAGCAGGCCGCGGGCGGAGGCGTCGTCGCGGGCCACTGCGAAGCGCATCGTCGCCGCCACGTAGGCGACCGAGGCGGTTGCCGCCACGAGGAACATCCAGACGCTCGCCGAAGGAACGGCCAAGAGGAGGCTCACCGGCACCATGGCCAGGGCCGCTGCCAAGGCCTGCCCTGCAGCCCGCAGGCCCCCCGGATCGACGACGGTGAGCATTCGCAGTCCGGCATCGGAATACTGCCGGCGGTAGAGCCAGGCGATCGCCATGAAGTGCGGAAACTGCCAGAGATAAAGAACCGTTGCCAAGGCACCCGCGGCGATACCCCCGGCGGCGTCGCCGGCCGAAAGTCGCGCCGGGCCACCGGCGGCAAACCACCCGATCGCCACGGGGAGGGCCCCTGCGATGGCGCCGACAGCCGTGTTGAGCGGCGTCACACGCTTGAGCGGAGTGTAAATCAAGACGTAGAGCAGCCAGGTGGCGAGCGACGCCGCAGCGGCGGCCCATCCGCCTCCGGCGACCGTGATCGCCAGACCCGCGACGAGGAGCACTGCCGCAAGGATCCAGGCATCGCGGACTCCCAACCGGCCGGTCACCAGCGGGCGGGTGGCCGTGCGCGGCATCAGCCGGTCGGTGTGGCGCTCGACGATCTGGTTGGCGATGCTCGAACTGGCCGCCACGAGCAGCGTGCCAACGAGGACGACAGCCAGGCCCGGGCCGTCGACGCTGTGCCCCGCCGTCAGCCAGGCCGCCGTGGCGACCGTGGCGAGCACCATGACGGCGATCCGAGGGCGAATGAGTTTTGAGACGTCGGCCGCCGTCGAAGCCACGGCGCCTGCCGAGGGAGCGAGCGACGGTTCGGCCGCCATCGGCAGCGTCTGCGAGGGAGTGGTCATCGGGCACCTCGATCGGAGCGAGTCTGAAGAGCCCGGGCCCCGGGTACGAGTCGCGCTCCAGGCCCTTCGCCACGGCCGCACCCATGGCGTCCGAAGCCGGCGATTCGCTCGAGCCGTTCGGCCCCGCCCCATTCCAGCGCGAGCGCGACCGCGGCGCCGAGGATCATCATCCCGAGAATCACATGCCCAGTGATCACGGCAGCGCCGCGCGGACTACGGGCGAGAACCGCCTCGGCCGGGGCCCACGCGTC
>CAJBCV010000515.1 GCA_903951635.1 uncultured Planctomycetaceae bacterium | reverse complement strand
TCGATTTCGTCCATGATCGCCAGGAGGATCTCCTCGCGGATCGTCTGCATCTCGCCGTCGTCGGCCGTGAGGGCGAGTGCCGAGATCTCGATCGTGTAGGCCGCCGATGATTGTCCCGTGAGCCGGACGCGCGGTGAGCCGGGATCGAGGCGGGAGTGGTCGCCGAGAAGATCGCGGAAGCGCACGAGGAGATCGCGCACCTGGCCGGGGCTGGCGTCGGGGCGGATCTCCACCGGCAGCTTGATCGGGATCCGCTCACGGCGGGTGTAGTTGACGAGCTGCACCTTCGCGAACTCGGCGTTGGGGATCGTGACGAGCGACTGATCGAGCCCGCGGATCCGCGTCGAACGCAGGCCGATCTGCTCGACGCGCCCACGGACTTCGCCATACTGGCATTCGTCGCCGATCCGCACCGGCTTGTCGGTGAAGAGGACGACGCCGGCGATCAGATTCTCGATCGAATACTGCGCGGCCAGCGCCACCGCCAGGCCGCTCGCCCCGAGCCCAGCCAGGAGCGGGGCCACCGGGATGCCGAGGGAATCGGCAGCCTGGATGCCGATCCAAGCGACGACAACAAACGTGCAAACCCGACACGCCAGCCGGACGAGCTGCACGTCGACCCCGTCGCCGCGCCGTGCCCGGGCCCGGACGAGGATCTCCGTAACCCGCGACATGACCGCCATTACCGCCGCGATGGCGCCGGCGTAGAGGGTGAGGCGGAGCGTGAGCTTGGCGGCGATGAGCGAGTCACCGGTGAGCCGCACCTGGAAGGTGACGAGCCAGTCAGCCACGAGGCTGCCGACGGCAAGGACGACCGGGAGGAGAAAGCTCGTGATCGAGCGGGCCCAACCGGGACGGAAGACGTGCGGCAACGACGAGGCGAGGAAGGCGACAACACTGAAGACGACGGCGAGCAGGACCGCCGCGCACCACTGCCAAACCGTCTCGCCGAGCACCACCATGTGAGCCCAGGCCGGGAGGGTGCGGATGAACGACTCGGGGATCAGATCGCCACCGACGGTCACGTAGGCGTCGTAGAGCCCAGGGCTGCCGGCATCGGCCTTGTACGGTCGGCTCCGCACCCGGGCGAAGAAGCTTTCGGCCCTCGTCACCGCTTCGGGGGAGAAAATGAAGTCTCCCTGCCGCGGGCCGGTTTCGATTCGCACCAGCATGATCTCGGTGCCGGGGATCCGCCAACGCGTGATCGAGTCGGCCTTCACGCCGGCAGCATCGGGGATGGCCGAGTCCGCCGGGATCGGGATCCGGTCGAAGACTTCCTTCAGGCATGTGGCGGCCTCGCGCCCCTTCGATGTGGCCAGGGACGGGGCAAACTCGGTGAGGTCGAGGCAGGTCAGGGTCTGGGTGATGAGGTGGGCATTTTCGGCTCGGGTCTCGGCGGTGAGGCCGCCGCGCATGTTGCGATACACGTGGTCGATCGTGTCGCGGAAGCTGCGGAGCGTGGCCCGCGGGCTCGAGGTGTCGAGCGGCGCAAGGGGCGACGTGGCCGCGGTGAGCGTCGCGTGGGCATCGTCGGGTGGGGGCATGTTGAGCGCCGCCGGCGTGACGGCGCTGGCCTGGTGGGCGAGTGCCGACACGGGTGTTGGCGCCGGCGCGACGGCGGCGATCTCGGCCGGCTCATTGGCGGCGGCCCGTGGCGGCAGCGGGGCTGGCGGCGGGGCTGAAGTGACCGGCATGGAAGGCGCGGTCGTGGCGGGGGCCTGCGCGGAGCCGGGGGGCTGATTGGCCGCGACCTCGGCAGGGTGCTCGCCGATCCCGTCCTCGATGAGCACCGACGGCGGCTGCGTGAGGAGGTCGGCGACGGCGGCGGCGATCGGTGTCAGGAAGGAAAAGGTGTGATGGGTGAGCCGGTGCCAGACGTGGGCATCTTGCCACGCGGAGAGTGCGCCCCACGTCAGGCCGCCAACGGTGACGGCGACGAAGAACGGCACGACGGCCGATGGGCGGCGGCGGGGTGCGGGGCGTCTGGCCATGCGGTGGGCTTCGTGGGGGGGATCGCGGCGGCGTCGCAGGGGGAGGTACCAAAGCCCCCCTGCCCCGAACAAGGCCGCTCGTCGCGCTTGGGTTGCCTGAATTGCCAGGGCTTCCCAGTCTTTCGGGAGCTGTGCGATCTCGTCTGCAGCTTTCGACGCTACGCTTTCGCTCGCCGGCATGGCTGCCGCCTCACGCGGCGGCCTGTCGATGCGACGAACTGTTTCCCGGTTTCCCAGAGGCTTGCCATGACGCCGCCGCTCACCTTCCGCCGGGGGGCGCTTGACGATGCCGAGGCCCTTGCCCTCCTTGCCGCGCGGACGTTCCTCGAGACCTACCGTGATTTCGAGGAGGTGCAGGACAACGCCGATTACGTCGCGAAGCATTTTCAGGTGCCGGCCGTCGCGGCGCTCCTCGCCGATCCGCAGGCCACCACGCTCCTGGCGGCGTCGGGGGGGGAGTTCGCCGGCTACGCCGTCCTTCGGGCCGGATCAACGCCCCCCTGCGTGACCGGCGCGAAGCCGCTCCAACTGGAGCGCTTCTATCTCGCCGAAGCCGCGATCGGCCGTGGGCAAGGCACCCGATTTCTCCGAGCCGTGCAGTCCGAGGCCCGCGCGCTTGGTGCCCTCACCCTCTGGCTCGGTGTCTATCACAGGAACGCCCGTGCCATCCGGTTTTACGAGGCCCGTGGCTTCCGCCAGATTGGCGAGCGCGACTTCCCCTTCGGTGGGAAGGTTTTCGTCGACCCGGTCTACGCGATCGCGGTCGACGAGATCCGCTTTCCAGAGCCTGAGGGCCTGTCGCGCGAATCGTAAGCCAAACGGAGGTGACCAGCGAGCATCCCTGCCCCGAGGGAGGTCTGGATTCATGCTTGCGGCTTGAGTGAGCCACCGAGCGTGGAGGCGTGCGAAGCCAATGCGGCCGGACGTCAGCCGGCTTGGTCGAG
>CAJBCV010000514.1 GCA_903951635.1 uncultured Planctomycetaceae bacterium | reverse complement strand
GGCGGCCAAGCTTCACTACCTCTCGCGGCGGTGGGCGGGGCCACTCGTGGCCCTCAACTGCGCGGCGCTCTCGCCGGCCCTTGTCGAGGCGGAGCTCTTTGGGCACGAGCAGGGGGCGTTCACTGGGGCCAGCCGGGAGCGGGCGGGGAGGTTCGAGGCGGCCGATGGTGGCACGCTCCTCCTCGACGAGATCGGCCTGGTGCCACTCGAGGCCCAAGAAAAGCTCCTCAGGGTCGTGGAGTACGGGACGTTCGAGCGGGTGGGGAGTTCGCGGCCGATGCGGGTCGATGTTCGGATCGTCGCTGCCACCAACGCCGATCTTCCCGCCCTCGCGCGGGCCGGGCGCTTCAAGGAGGACCTCCTCGACCGCCTCTCCTTTGAGGTCCTCCATGTGCCGCCACTCCGCCAGCGGCAGGAAGACATCGCGATCCTCGCGGGGCATTTCGCCGGCCGGATGGGGCGTGAGCTCGGGCTCGAGGCGGCGCCGGAGTTCACGTCGGAGGCGCTTGCGAAGCTCGAGGGCCATGCCTGGCCGGGCAACATCCGCGAGCTCAAGAATGTCGTCGAGCGGGCGGTTCACCGGGCCGATGGGGGGCCGGTCGACGCTGATACGATCGACTTCGATCCCTTCCGTCGCCCCGGTGAGCCGGTCGCCGGCGCGACCGCTGCCCTTCCGCCGATCGATCCGCCAGCGGCCCGCCCCGGGCTCCCCGCCTCGCTCCCCGAAGCCGTCGCCGCGCTCGAGGTCGAGGCCCTCCGGGACGCCCTTCGGGTCACCCGTCACCACCAGCGGAAGGCGGCCGCCCGCCTCGGCCTTACCTATCACCAGTTCCGCGGCCTTTACCGCAAGCATGCGCCGCAGCTGGAGGAATGAGCGCAGGCGAGGACGCGGGGCCAAAAGCGACAGGGCCGCCCCGGGAAACTCCCGGGACGGCCCTGTGAGCATCGTGGCTCGGGCGGAGCGGCGGTCGTCAGCTAGCGCCGAGTCGGTTCACCAACTCCTCGAAGCGGTTGGCAAACCGTTCGTGGGAGGTGTGGAGGTGCTCCCCCTGCGAGATGAACCGCATCCGGTCGTCGCGGCCGAGCCCGAGGTTGGAAAAAACGCGTTCGAAGGGGCTGCGGGCGTGGGCGTAGACGATGAGGAGTTTGTGCTCGTCGAGCTGGACTTCGATCGGCTTTTCCGGATGAAGGACCGCGATCCCGGTGCAGCCGTCGTCGAGGAGGAGATCCTCGAAATCCCAAAGGACGCTCTCGAGCACCGTCCTCTCCACTCCTTCGCGGGTGTGCTCGATCGCCGTCTGGGCGTCGCCGTGGCTCGACTCGAGCACGACGTCGACGGTGTCGCCGAGCGGTTCGAGGAGGCCGAGGAAGGCCTCGAAGAGATCCTCGCTCGAGACGGCGCCGACGAGGGCCGGCAGCTTCGCCCCGCCAGAGGGATCGACGTAGGTGTCGAAGCGGTACCCGGCCTGCGGCACGACGTCGAGCTGCCAGCTGGGGCGGACGGCGTCGGTGAGGGTAAAGCGGCCGTAGCGACGGCGGGCGAGGTGGGCCTCGAGCGTCGCGCGGTCGGGGGGGGAGACGTCGGCGATGGCCGGGGCCCGGCGGCCGGTCTGGGTGGAGGCGAGATAGTCGTCGAGAAAGCGCATGGGAGGGGGGTGCAGAGGAGAAGTGCGTGGATGGGCTGTGAGCGTCAGGGACTTCCCTCGGCGGCTCGCACAAACCTAGGACACGCTGGCCCGCCGTGCGCCGCCGCCCCCCCCGTGCCCGCGGATTCCCCGCGGCCCGGCGGCGGTCGTTGCCCTCCGGCCACACGACCCGCATAATCCGCGCTTCGCCACCACCAGGAGACGCCTCATGGACGGGAAAATCGTCGCCACCGGGATCACCTTCGACGACGTGCTGCTGGTCCCCCGGCACTCGAGCGTCGTCCCCGCCGAGGTCGACGTCGCCACCCAGTTGACCCGCGGCATCCGCCTCAACATCCCGATCGTCAGCTCACCGATGGACACGGTGACCGAAAGCGAGATGGCGATCGCACTGGCCCAGGAGGGGGGCCTGGGGGTGATCCACAAGAATCTCTCCGTCGAGCGGCAGGCGGAGGAAGTCGACAAGGTCAAGCGGAGCGCCAACGGGATCATCGTCGATCCCGTCACGCTTCCCCCCACCGCGACGGTCGCCCGGGCCCGCGACGTGATGGATCAGTCCAACATCTCCGGGGTGCCGATCACCACCGACGGGCGGAAGCTCGTCGGGATCATCACCCGCCGCGACCTCCGCTTCCTCGAGAGCGGCGACACGCCGATCTCGGACATCATGACGTCGTCGGGGCTCGTGACGGCCACCGGCAACGTCACCCTCGACGAGGCCGAGAAGGTCCTCATGGCCAACAAGGTGGAGAAGCTCCTCCTCGTCGATGCCAAGGGCCACCTCACCGGCCTGATCACGATCAAAGACATCGACATGATGAAACGCTTCCCCAACGCCTGCAAGGATCCGCAGGGGCGGCTGCGGGTGGGGGCGGCGGTCGGCGTGTTCGATTTCGAGCGGGCCGAGAGCCTTATTGCCAAGGGGGTCGACGTCCTCATCGTCGACAGTGCCCATGGGCATTCCGACAACGTCATCGAGACCGTTGCGGCAATCAAGAAACGCTGGGCAATCGAGGTGGTTGCGGGAAACGTGGCAACCCGGGAAGGCTGTCGCGATCTCATCAAGGCTGGCGCGGATGGAGTCAAAGTCGGGATAGGTCCCGGGTCGATCTGTACCACACGGGTCATCTCCGGTGTTGGCGTTCCCCAGATCACGGCGGTCTGGGAAGCGGCGCAGGAGGCGGCCGGTGCCGGCGTGCCGGTGATCGCAGACGGAGGGATTCGCTACTCGGGAGACATCACCAAAGCGATCGCCGCCGGGGCCCACTGTTGCATGCTCGGCGGGTTGCTGGCGGGTGTGGCGGAAAGCCCGGGCCAGACGGTGCTCTACCAGGGGCGCACGTTCAAGGCCTACCGCGGCATGGGATCGCTCGGGGCGATGGTCCAGGGATCGAGTGAACGCTACCGGCAGCGATCGAGCGGGCGCGGCGGTGACAAGTTGGTTCCGGAGGGGGTCGAGGGGCGCGTGCCCTTCAAGGGCCCCTTGAGCGTGTTCGTCTACCAGCTCGTCGGCGGCCTGAGGGCCGGGATGGGCTACTGCGGCACGCGAACGATCGATGAACTGCGGCGCGACGCCCGGTTCATCCAGGTGTCGGCGGCCGCCGTGCGGGAAAGTCATCCACATGACATCGTCATCACCCAGGAAGCCCCGAACTACAGCGCTCATCCGAAGCAGGAGTGAGCGCCTCCCGGCGCGGCCGCTCCTCGTCGGCGGCGTGTGTGCCGCCCTCGTCGTCGGCGCCGGGCTCCTCGTCGCTGGCCGTGGCGCCGACGAGCGCATCGCAGTGGCCATACCGGAGCCTCAGGCCGCTCCGCCTGCGGCCTCGGCCCCGGTGGAGACCGATCTACCGGTGGAGAGCGATCTACCGGTGGAGAGCGATCTGGTGTCGTTCCCCGAGGGACCGGCGGCGCCCGCTGAGCTCCCCGTCGATCTTCCGGCCGAAGGGATCCTGCTCGTCTCCGGGGCGATCGCCGGCCACGACGATGCCCCGGCAGCCGACATCGTCCTCGCTTTCGGAACGCCGGTCGACGCCGATGCCGGCGCCGATTCAGACCAGGGGATCATTCTCGTGTCGGCCGGCGCCACGGAGCCGGAGGCAGTGGTCGAGCCGGCGATCGGCCTGGCCGATGTGCCGGTGATCGCGCTGGCCGACGAACCGGCCGCCGCCAGTCCGCTCCGCGATCGGCAGCCAGCCGGCAGTCGCCTCCGCCCCCGCGATTCCGGAACGGAACGGCGCGACGCCGCCCGGCGGGATCCCTGTGGAGAGGCCTCGAAGGCGTGCAAGGATGCCCTCCAATTCCTCCGCGAAGACGACATCGCGTCGATCGACCTCGACATCCGGGTTGGCGGCACGCCGGGGAACGACTACCCGTGCGAGTGCCGACTCGAGGGGGAGACGTTCCAGCCACGCCGCTTCGCCTCCACGACGATGACCTGGAAGGCGGCCGGATATTGCCACAAGCCGCTCTACTTCGAGGATTGGGAGCTGGAACGCTACGGCCACTCCCGCGGCATGTTCCTCGATCCGTTCATCGCCGGGGCCCACTTCTTCGTGACGCTGCCGATCCTCCCCTACAAGGCGGGCATGCAGGCGCCGTGGGAGTGCGTCTATCCGCTCGGCTACTACCGCCCCGGGAGTTGTGCGCCTTGGACCGTCCCCGGAGTGCCCTACAGCCCTCGCGGCTTCGCCGTCCAGGCGGCCACGGTCACCGGCTTGGTGTTCCTGCTTCCTTGAGTCATCGCGGCGGGAGCCGCCTGACGTGGCCGCTAGCCGGCCGTAGGGCGGACGGTGGCCAGATAGGCGTAGCGGCGGGCGACCGATTCGATCTGCACTTCAGCCCGTCCTGACCGGCCCAAGCCGATCAGGGCGTCGTGGATCTCCGGTCGGTAGCCGGCATGCCAGCCGGCGAGGCAGCGCCGCACGCCGGCGGCGACCAGCGTCGGCAGGTCCCGCTGGTCCCAGAAGTCGACGATCAGGATCACGCCTCCCGGCCTGAGGTTTCCAAAGGCCGCCCTCAGCGCATCCGACCAAGCGGGTACCATCGAGAGGGAGTAGGAAAAAAAGATCGAGTCGAAGCGATCCCTGCATCCGAACATCCGCTGGGCATCGAGGTCCTCCGCCAGTCCCTGCCGGAGCACGATCCCTTTGCCTCCCGGGCGGTGCCCCGCAGCACGCCGGATGCTCCGCTCGGCCGTCGCCAGCATCGCGTGCGAGGCGTCGAGGCCGTAGAGCCTTCCCGGCGCGTTTCGTGCCGCAAGCTCGAGGAGGTTTCTCGCCGTGCCGCAGCCCACCTCGAGCGTGGCCGTCGTCGGTGAGGTGACGACCTTGTCGAGGAGTTTGTCACGCCCGAGGAGCGAATAGCGACGGGTGACGTCATAGAAGTGCCGGCTGAACCGGTAGCGCCGGTCCATCGCGACGGCGTGCGCGGAAATCCAGGGCCCGCGGTTGTTCGACGACGATCGCGGCCATCCCCCCGGCGGCGGATCGGGACGGAAGCCGTCACGACCCGGATGGCTCATGCCACCCCCGGTTTTCCATCCCCGGCGCCGTCGGCAAACCGGTAGAGGTGGAACATCCCGTAGATCGCCGAACGGTCTTGGAGGTGGAGGCGGTGGCCTTCCTCCTGCTCGTAGACAAACTTCGCCCGCGTGGCGGGCTCCAGCGCCGCTTCCACCGGCGACTTCTCCCCGGCGGTCCGAAAGATCACCCTCGTACCCGGGGCACCGACCTTGGCAACGTGATCCCACAACTCCTCGATCACCGGCGGCGGCATCCAGTCCTGGCTGTCGAGGAAGATGAAGCTGTTGAGCGCCCCCTGCTTTTCCGTCCGGAGGTGGTCGGCGAGTGACGCGACGTGGGTTTCGACGCGGCCCACCATCGACTTGATTGTGTCGTAGTTTTCCGGCTTGAGGTAGTCGGGGAGCGCCTGGCGCCCTTCGTGGTCATACCGGCGACCGAAGGCCTGCCAGGCAAAGTAGTTGTCGTCGAGCGGGAATCCGCAGGCGAGGCGGCGGACCCGGTCGCGGTACATGTCGAACAGCTTCGAGCCGTTGTTTTCCTGTTCCTCGAGCATGGCGGCATGCTGGCTCGGGGGGATGCCGAGGCTGTACACCGCGACCGGTTGGCGGCCAAACCAGCGGACGATCCTGTTTTGGAACAACGGATCGAACAGCCCGTCGAAGATCTTCTCCTGCTCCGCGACGCTCTTGGCGGTGAGGAGCTTCGATGGATCACGGCCGAGGGTCTTGGCGAGACCGTGAACGACCCGGAAGAACTGCCCGAGCTTCGACTGCTCGTAGTAGCCGCGGCGGAAATAGCTGATCCGCTTCGGCCCCACGGCCCGGCCGGGCCAGTCGCTCGTCTCCCAAAACGACCGGGTCATCGGGTCGAGATGGTTGCGGAGATAGCGCTGGTAGTTGGTGATGTTCTCCGGGTGCTTCCCATAGCCGAAGAACTTGTAAAACGATTCGTAGTCGGGAAGGTGTTCGAGGGCCGCGAGTTTCAGCCGAGTCACTGCCATGTGGTTGGCGTTGAGATCGACCGCGACGATCCGTTCCGGCTTGTGGATCAAGTAGTTGAGGACGTTGCATCCGCCGCTGGAGATCGTCATGATCCGCGACCCCGGCCCCATCTGCAGGGCCTCGGCGTCGACGCGGGGATCCTCCCAGATCTGGTTGTAGACGAAGCCCTTGAACCAGAGGGTGAACATCCGCTCGAGCATCCCCCGCCGGCTGGTCGCCTTGTGGTGATGAACGGCCTTGCGGAGGTGGGCCGTGGTCACGGCATGGGCCGCATCAGCGTGGGTGGAGGGGGGCCGGGCTGCGGAACGGGCCATGGTCGTCGGGGCTCGCAGGGAGGGGGGAACCGAAGAAGTATCAGTGTACCGCAGGCCACCGGTGCTGCGGAGGGCGGGGGCGGAAACGAGCCCGGGGAGCACGCCCAGAAAGGGGGCGACGTCACGGTGCCGACGGTCCGAAAGCAACCGACAGAAGGCCGTCGTGCCGGGCACCAGGCGAGCACACCTGCCGGGTCAGCGGGCGATGTCGGCGGGCACCGGCGGACGGGACGGTGCGGGGGCCGATTGGTCGATCGCCCGGGTCAACGTGTCGACGGCGGCGGTGAACTCGCGCCCCAACTCCCCGATCGCCTCTTCCGAGGAGGAGAGTTCCCGGCGGATCGAAGCGAGCCGCGACGCGAAAGACTCGGCCGTCCGCTCGGCGGCATCGACGTCGCTCCGCCAGTGCCCGATGTCGTCCTCGAGTTCGCTCTGCTCGTTCTTGCGGAGGGCGATTTCCTGATCGGTGCTCGCCTTGGCACCCTTGAGCTGGCCGATCGAGGAATCGATCGAACGCTTGTCTTCCTCGAGGATCCGCCGCATCACCACCAAGCCGTTGACCTCGATCGGCAACGCCTTGCCGTCCGCCTGAAACTGCCCCGCCCCCCGGAGGGCGACGTTTCCGTCGGCGAGCGGACGGCGAAAGATCACCGAGGTGATCGAGGCGATCCCGTCCTTCTCCAGCCCCTTGGCGGTTTCGAGATCGAACTGGACGGTGCGCCCCGGCTCGAACTCGATCGGCTCTCCCTGGGCGCGGGGAAAGGAATGGGCCTGCTTGAACTCGACGTTGGCCCAGTAGAGCCCCGGCGGGATCGACCATGTCGAGCTGAAGTCGGCGCCGCTGTCGCGGAGGAGGGCGACCTGCTCGGCCGGGATCGACGGCAGGACTTCCCCGTCCTTGAAGGTGGAGGTCGTACCGTCCGGCCAGGAGTAGTCGAACGGCTTGTTGAACACGACCCGCGCCCAGCGGACGCCCAGCGGCGGCGTCTGGGAGAGCGTCGGATCGGGCACCGGCCGGCTCGCACCCGGGGCATCGCCCCCCTCGGTGCCGGCGGTGTTCTCGCCGTCGGCCGCCACCGCCCCCGTGTCGGGAGCCGGGGCCGTCGCCGGATCGACGGCTTCCGCGCCCCCGATCACCGTGTCGTGGAGGCGGAACTCCTCGAGCTTCCGTTCGAGGTGGCGGAGCATCGCCTCGGGGTCGCTCTTCCGCGGGCCGGCCGAGCCGTCGAGCGGTTCGGTTGTCGAGGGCGTTGGGGTGGCGGCGGCATCACCGCCATCGCCGGCCGCGGCGACGCCACCAGCGGGCGCGGGGACAGGGGTGCGGTGGAAGGCGATCGAGCGGTCGATCGGCAGGTCTTCGTAGACCACGACCTTCCCGTCACGCGGCTGTGCCAGGGCTTTCAGATCGGCGGCATCGGGGACCGAGATGTTCGAGACCTTGAAGACGTTCTTGTCGACGGCGTCGACCCGGTAGGCCCCGAGGAAGCGGCCCCCCTGCTCGATCGGCATCGTGTCGAAGACGTAGAGTTCGGCGCCGGGATTGATCGTGGAGTTTTCCAGGCCGGCGATCGTGATCGTGCCGGGGCGACCGTCCGCAGGGGGGGAGAACTCTGCGTCATCCCAGTGGCGTCCCCTCCAGGTATTGATCCTGTCGCGGACACGCGTCCAACGGTCGCGTTCGACCTCGAGGGTGGCCAGGGGCTTCGAACCCGGGTCGGGGCGGAGGTTGCCCGAGGCCGGCACCAGCGCGTCGCGTTCGCGGGCGATGGCCGCCTGGTAGGAAGCGACGATCTTCCGCCATTCGCGCTCGCGTTGGCCGAGCATGCCGACGAGGAAGAAGGCCCCCACCGACGTGAGGAGCACGAGCCAGGCGGCGGCAACCGTGCCCCAACTCCATCCCTTGTGGCCGATCCCGAGGGCGATCGCCCCGACGAGGAACAGAAGTCCGAGGATGATCAGCGGGATCAGCGGCATGCGGCACCAGTCGCTCGGGCCCGTGGAGGGGGGGCCAGGCCGGCGGCCGTCCTGGGCGTCGCGCCCAGAACGTGAAGCGGGACTGGAGTATATCCCCTGCCCCTCGTTCCCTCCGTGGTCTGTTTCGTTCCCGTGCCGCAGCTTTCTTGACACATTCGCCGCCCCGCGTCGCATCCGGTCGACCCGACGTCGACGCGCGTCGCCCGGCGGCGACACCTCGGGGGTCGGAATCCCTTTGGCACGGGAAGCGGAAGGGGCGTTTTTGGCGGGAAAACGCCAAGTCGGCCTTCCCGTCGCCCGTCCGGCATCCCGGATGCACGGCATGAGCGGCAGACCTTGCCTGACCCGTGCACTTTGCCCGAGAGGAATCCGATGCGCCGCTCCCCCGATCTGCCCGCCGCTCCCCCCCGTCGCCCGGTCGCCAAGCCCGCCGCCGCCCGGAGGATCGGGGCGATCGACGATCCCGTTCGCCTCTACCTCCTCCAGATGGGTGGGATCCCTCTTCTCACCCGTGACACCGAGGTGTCGTCGGCCCAACGGATCGAGTGGTGGCGGCGGAAGTTCCGCGACACGCTCCTCGGCAACGACCTGATCCTCGCCGGCGCCATCCAACTCCTCGAGAAGATTCAGGCCGGCCGGGTGCGCCTCGACCGCACGATCGAAGTCTCCGTGACCAATACCCGCGAAAAGAAGCGGGCGCTGCGTCGCCTCGGGCCGAATCTCGTCACGCTGCGTCGCATCGAAGAGGAGAAGAAGAAGCTCTTCCGGGTGGCGATGTCGAAGCGGACCCCGATGGACGTCCGCCGCGCGGCGTGGCGCCGACTCGTGCGTCTCCGTGGCAAGGCCGTGCGCCTCGTGGAGGAGATGAATCTCCGCATCCAGAAGCTCATGCCCCTGGTCCGCGAGCTGCGAGCCGCCGGTCGGCGGATCGACGATGCGACCGCCGAGATGGCCGGACCCATGGGACGCGACCCGCAGGTCCGTGCCGAGCTCCAGCGGCAGTGTCGCGGCCTCCTCCTCGCCGCCCGCGAGAGTCGCGTCACCCTGCGGAAGCGGCTGGCGAGCCTCGACGATCTCCAGGGGAAGTACGACGCGGCGAAGCGCGATCTCGCCGCCGGCAACCTCCGCCTCGTGGTGTCGATCGCCAAACGGTACCGCAACCGTGGCCTGTCTTTCCTCGACCTCATTCAGGAGGGTAACTCGGGCCTGATGCGGGCGGTCGACAAGTTCGAGCACGCCCGGGGCTTCAAGTTTTCCACCTACGCGACGTGGTGGATTCGTCAGGCGATCACCCGGGCCATCGCCGATCAGAGCCGGACGATCCGCGTGCCGGTCCACATGATCGACACGATGACGAAGCTGCGGAACATCTCCCGGGAATACCGGCAGCAGCACGGGCGCGAGGCGACGGTGGCCGAATTGGCCGAGCGCGCCGGCATGACGGTCGAGGAGGCAACGTGCGTGTGGCGGATGTCACGCCAGCCGCTGTCGCTCGATCAGCCGGTCGGCGAGGGTGACGAGGCCGGCTACGGCGACTTCCTCAAGGACCAGCGTGAGGAGGATCCGCTCCGCGGCATCCACCAGCAGTCGCTCAAGGACTCGATCCGGACGGCCCTCGACGGGCTCTCCTACCGGGAACGCGAGATCATCCGCCTCCGCTTCGGCCTCGCCGACGGCTACGCCTACACGCTCGAGGAGGTGGGCACGATCTTCAGTGTCACCCGGGAGCGCGTCCGGCAGATCGAGGCCAAGGCGGTCGAAAAGCTTCGCCAACCCGGCTTCAACCACCATCTGGCAGGCTTCGTTGCCGACGGGCAACTCGAACGGATCGGGCTTTTGCCCCCAGGTCGAGCCACCGGGCGGGGCGAATCGCTGCGGCCGATCGGCCGCGAAACGCCCACGCCCGACATCGGCATGTCGTTTGGTGGCGACGCCCTGTCGGCCGAGTTTGCCGCCGGCGGGATGGAAGCCGCCTGCCACTAAAGGGCAGCGAGGGCGTCATCGACGCCAAACATGACACTCTCCGGGCCGAGCCTGGGGGGTGGTTCGCGGCGGGCCGGCTGGGTGGGGCGCACCACCCAGCCGGCTGCCTGCCGGAAAATCGCGCCGACGCTCAGGCCTTCGCCTCGTCGAGCGCCTGTTGAAGGCGGGGCTTCTGCTGCACCCCCATGAACTGCTGCACGAGTTTGCCCCCCTTGAAGATCATCAGGGCGGGGATGCTCGAGACGTTGTACGCCATGGCCGTTTCGCCGTTCTCGTCGACGTTCACTTTGCCGACCTTGAACGTCCCCAAGTTCTCCTTGGCGAGTTCTTCGATCGTGGGGCCGATCAGCCGACAGGGGCCGCACCATGGGGCCCAGAAATCGACCAGCACCGGCACGTCCGAATCGAGCACTTCACGCTGGAAGTTCTCGTCGGTGAACTCAAGGGCATGTCCTGCCATCGCAATCGGCTCCTTCATTTCGGCGGGGACGGACGTCATGATGTCCTCACGGCCTCCGAACGGCCGAGACACCTACCGCCGCAGTATACCGGCCCCCCACCGCGGACAATCTCTTGGTCGCATCCGATCAAAACCCGGGTCATCGGATCTCGCTCCAGGGGGCGTGGGAGCCCCCTGAAACCGCGGCGCGCACGTGGAGTCGTCCCTTCGGCCGCCCTGTCGATCTGCCGGCCGGGGAACGCATCGATCTGGTCATCGTCGCCCCGAGGCCGATCCTGGAGTCGGCGACGCTCAACGGCCGGTCGGTGCAGTGGCGAAGCCAGTCGGCCGACGCCGCGGGGATGGTGCTCGGGAGATCCGAGGTCACGGCCGAACTCGCGGCGAGAAACGAACTCCGACTCCACGCCGATTGCGGGGCCGAGAGCGCGGCGGCGACAGGCTCTCGCCGCGGTCCGCTCCCCGAAACCCTTGCCCGGGTGTGGCTCGAGATCCACGCATCGACGCCCGGCAATGATCCCGGCTCCGTGGATCATCCTTGACCGCAGGCTTGAGATGGATCGCCGGCTTGACCGCAGGGCGGGCGATCGGTACGACACGACCTGAGGGCCGATCGCCATGGCGCCGTGGGACGACTCCCCGGCCGGCGTTCGAGCCGGACCGCAGCAGGAGTTCCCTCATGTCCGTGATCCGTGTCGGTTCCAACAGCAAGTACGCAGACGGGTGGAGCAACATCTTCGGTAACTCGAAGGCCTCCAGCGGAAAGGCTGCCACGAAGGCTTCCAAGAAGGCCGCCAAGAAGGGGACGAAGAAGGCCTCGAAGAAGAAGCGTTGAAGCGAAGCCAGCGCCTCGAGCCCCTCACGCCGCGTCTGGCGGCTCAACCGCCGGACGGTCTTCCCAGGGCCCGCGCCCGATCGGCGGCCGCGACGACCGCATCGATGAGCGCCCCGCGGACGGCGCGCTGCTCGAGGACGGCCAAGCCGGCAATCGTCGTGCCTCCGGGGCTGGCGACGCGGTCCTTGATCTGGGCCGGATGCTCGCCGGACTGCTCGATGAGCGCCGCGGTACCGGCGACGGTCTGGACGGCGAGTGCCTGGGCCAGGCCTCGCGGCAGCCCCGCCTTGACCCCGCCGTCGGCCAGGGCTTCGGTGAGCAGCGCCACGAATCCCGGCCCCGATCCCGACAGGCCGGTGACGGCGTCGAGGAGATGTTCGTCGACGTCGTGAACGCTCCCCACCGCGGCCAAAAGGGCGGTGGCGCTGGAGGCAGCTGATGCCGGCACCTCGGGCGATCGGCAGATGACCGACACTCCCTTCCCCACCAAACAGGGCGTGTTGGGCATGACTCGGATGATCCGCTTCGTACCGAACCACTCGGCGAGCGTCGCCACCGTGACGCCGGCCACGATCGAGACGACCGTCGCACTCGAATCGAGGGCGGCGGCGCATTCGCGGGCCGCACCGGCCGCCTGCTGAGGCTTGACGGCGAGGAAGACGAGGGCCGCCCCCTTCACCGCCGCGGCCGACGAGGGCGCGAAGCGGATCCCCGGTACGCGTTGGCTGAGCCGCTCGCAGGCAGCGGGCACCGGATCATGAACGGTGATCGCCGTGGGGGCGACCAGTCCGGCACGGCAGAATCCCTCGGCCAGCGCCAGCGCCATCTGTCCGCCCCCCACCATGGCAATCGGCCCGATCGGGGGATGTGCTCCGGCCGGCTGGCTCATCGGCTGCCCTCCGCGGACCCGGCCGGCGGGATGGCGGGGAGATCACGTTCGATGGCGTCGAAATCGGGCTGGGACACCCACAACTGGCTGGCCGAGCGTTCCCCATCCCGGCTGGCGGTCCACATGAGGAGCGTTCCGTCGGGGGAGAAGACCGGCAGGACGTCGGCCCCGACATGGTCGGTGATCCGCAACGGCGCTCCGGTCCGGAACGATCCCGTGGCGGGATCGGCTTCGAAGCGTGCCACCCAGAGGTCGTAGTTGGGGCGTTGCGTCGGGTCGGAGTGATCGGCCCCGGTCCAGATCAGCCACGGCTTCGTCGGATGCCAGTACGGGGCCCAGTGGACCCCTTTGCCAGACGTGATCGCGGTGTCGCCACTGCCGTCGGCCTTCATGACATGGATCTGGAGCATGTCCTTCTCGACACGATCGGTGCGGTAACAGATCCACTGCCCGTCGGGAGAAAAGAACGGCCCGCCATCGTAGCCCGGTGCGTTGGTGAGTTGCCGGACGTTGCCCCCGTCGGCGCCATCGGCGACGTAGATGTCGGCATCGCCGTCGCGGTCACTGACGAAAAGAAGGCTCTTCCCGTCGGGCGACCAGGAACATTCGGCGTCATAACCGGGGCTGTCGGTAAGTCGCCGCAGGTCGGAGCCGTCGAGCCGCGAGGTGAACAGATCCATGTGGGGGTCGAAGTCCCACTGGTAGCGCCGGCGACGGCCGGCACGGGCGTCCTCCTCGGCTTGGGCCTTGGCGTCGGCCTCGGTCTTGTCGATGGCCGGATCGGGGTGGCTCGAGGCGAAGAGCAGACGGGCGCCGTCGGGCGCGAACCAGCTGCACGTCGTCCGTCCGCGCCCCGGGCTGACCCGCGTGGGGGTGGTCGGTCGGAGAGCCTTGGCGTCGAAGGGCTGCACGTAGATCTGGTAGAAGGGATACCCTGCCGGCACCCCTTGGTAGCAGATGTGACGGCCGTCCGGGGCGAAGTACCCCTCCCCCGCTTTCGACAGGCCGTCGGTGACCTTGACCGGCGGGGAGAGATACCCGGTTTCGAGCGCCGAAGCAGCCGGATTCGGGCTCTTCGTCGGGGAAGGAGCCTGCTCCGCGGCGAATCCCGATGAGGAGTCGACGGAAAAACTGGCGAGGGCCGCCACGATGGCTGCACCATGGGTCAAGAGCCGGTGCTGAAGGCTGCGGTTGAAGGTTTTTCTCATGGGCAACAGTATACGTCCTGAAAAACATCCATGCTCCCAGGGAGGTCGACGATGAAGATCTACACGAAGACCGGCGATGCCGGAGAAACAGGCCTGTTCGGGGGCCCTCGGGTCCGGAAGGACCACCTTCGCATCGAGGCTTTCGGCACCGTCGACGAACTCAACAGCCACCTCGGCGTCGTCCGCACGCTTCCCGGGAGCGGGGGCATCGACGACTTCCTCCGCCGGATCCAGTGCGATCTTTTCGAACTCGGAGCCCAACTCGCCACGCCGGGCGATGCCGCCGAGCGGATCACCGCGGCCCATGTCGAAACCCTCGAAGAAGCGATCGACCGGCACGAGGCGGACCTCTCCCCGCTTGCGAACTTCATCCTCCCCACCGGAACACCGCTGGCCGCGGCGATGCATGTCGCCCGCACCGTCTGCCGTCGTGCGGAACGACGCGTCGTCAAACTCGGGGCCACGCCCGATGCGCGGATCCCCGTCAACGCCATCGAATACCTCAACCGCCTCGGGGATCTGCTCTTCGTCCTCGCGCGGCACGCCAACCACCAGGAACGGGTCGCGGACGACCCCTGGCATCCGAGTCGGCCGTGAGCATCCTTCCAGCGGGGCCTGGTGAGAATCGTGCGGGGCCGATCGACGCGGCGGCAAGCGGCGGGGGATTCTCGCCCACCGTCATCCGGGGGCGAGCGGCGCTCTCGGAGTTGCGCCTTCGGGTGGCGGCGGAGCGTGCCGCCGGCACGCCGCCGCGGAGGATCGCCCGGATCGCCTCCGACCTCACCGATGGTCTCGTGCTCGATGTCTGGCGAGCGCTGCTCGACGATCTCCGCAGTGGGGCCGACCCGAAGGGGGGGATGGTCGATCGGCTCGTCCTCGTCGCCCACGGAGGCTATGGGCGGAGGTGCCTGTTCCCCTTTTCCGACATCGATCTGATGCTCCTCCATCCCGCCTCGGCCGACTCCGTCGTGGCGGCCGCGGCGCGTCGCCTCCTCCAGGACCTCTTCGACATCGGCCTCGAGGTGGGGCAGAGCGTGCGGACGGTGCCGGAGGCGATCCGACTGGCCCGGACCGATGCCACGGTGTTCAGCACGCTCATCGAGGCCCGCCTCCTCGATGGCCCCTCCGGCCCCGGGGAGCCGTTCGAAAAGCTCTCTCGCGATCTGGCAGCCCTTGCCCGTCGCGCTCCGGAGCGGTGGGCCGCCAAACTCTGCGAGGCGCGGGAGGAGGAGGCTGCCCGGTACGGGGAGTCGGCGGCGCTCCTCGAACCGAACGTGAAGCGATCCCCCGGGGGACTGCGCGACGTGCAACTCGTCCACTGGCTCGGGTATGTCGCCCATGGCAGCACCGACGACGCGGCGCTCGTCGCCTCTGGCATGCTCGCCCCACGCGACGTCGCTGCGCTCGAGGCCGCCAGCGACCACCTGACCGGCATTCGTATCGATCTCCACCTCGCCGCCGGCCGCGCGGCGGACGATCTCACGCGTCAGGAACAGCAACGCCTCGCGGAGTCGCTCGGCCTCTCCCCCCCACCTGGCCTCCTCCCGGTCGAGGTCTCCATGCGGGAGTATTTCCGACACACCCGTGAGGTCGTCCGGATCGCGGAGCACGTGAAGGCTCGGGCGCTGCGTCGGCCGCGCCGGGCGGCCTGGATGAGTGGCATCCTCGGCCACCGTGTCGACGATCGCTACCTCGTCGGTCCGACGACGGTTGCCGTTCTGCCGGCCCATCGCGCCGAGGTGGCCGCAAGCCTCGCCGCGATCCTCCGTCTCCTCGAACTCTCGCAGACCTACGGCTGGCCGGTCGACAGCGACACCTGGGACGCGATCCGGATCGCGGTCGGGGCCTCGGCCGACGGCGGCAGGCCGGCCACGTCGCCGCTCCCCGCCGATGTCTGCGCGGGGTTCCTCACGCTCTTCGACCGCCCCGAACGCCTCGGGGCGTCCCTCCGCCGACTCCACGACATCGGGCTGCTGGAACGGATCATCCCGGAGTTCGCCCACGCCCGGGATCTCCTCCAATTCAACAACTACCACAAGTACACCGTCGACGAACATTCGATCCGGGCGGTCGAGGCAGCGGTCGCCCACGGGGCCGCGAAGGGCTGGATGGCGCAGCTGTGGCGGCACCTGGGGCGAAGGCGTCTCCTCCTCCTGTCGCTCCTCATCCACGACCTCGGCAAGGGGTACGAGGAGGACCATAGCGAGGTCGGGCGGAGAATTGCCGAGAGGGTCGCGGTCCGCCTCGGTCTTGCCGCCGAGGAGGGGGAGATTCTCGCCTTCCTCGTCCATCGTCATCTCGTCATGGCCCACCTCGCCTTTCGGCGGGATTCCAGCGACCCGGCGCTCGTGGTCCGCTTCGCCTGCGACGTGGGTTCGCCCGAGGTGCTCTCGATGCTCACGCTCCTCACCGCCGCCGACGTCACGGCCGTTGGGCCGGGGGTGTGGACCGAGTGGAAATCGGATCTCCTCGCCGATCTCCATGCCCGAACCCTCGGGGTCCTCGATGGCGAAGGGCCGTCGCTCTCGGCCGAGCATCACCGCCGCGGGCTCGAGGCGCTCCTGGCGGAATGGGAGCCCGACGACCCCGTCGTGCGGATCGGTCGCCAGTTGCCGACCGCGACCCTTCGCGATCTTCCTCCCCAGCAGATCCTCGAGGAATTGGTGCAACTCGCCCGTCTTCCCCCGGACGGCATCTTCGTCGCCACCCGCTGGCAGCCGGAAACGTCGACCGTGGCGGTCACGGTGGGGACCAGGGAGAGCGTGGCTCCGGGCGTTTTCCACCGGGTCACCGGAGCCCTGACGAGCCAGCGCCTCGAGATTCTCGCCGCCGGCATCCACACCCTCGACGACGGGATCGTGATCGATCACTTCACCGTGCTCGATCCCGATTTCACCGGGGCTCCGCCCCCCGATCGGTTTGCCGACATCGCTGCGGCGATCCGCGCCGGAATCAAGGCCGACCGAGCGCCGACGTTCACCCCGCGGCTCAATCCCCTCGCGCCGCGTGCCTGTCCTACGGGGCGTCATCCCGTCCGGGTGGCGATCGACAATGCCAGCTCCGACAGCTCGACGATCGTCGAGGTGTTCGCCACCGATGCCCCCGGCCTCCTCTACCGGATCGCCTGCACGCTGTTCGATGCCGGACTCTCGGTGCGATCGGCGAAGGTCGGCACCTACCTCGACCAGGTGGTCGACGGGTTCCATGTCACCGATCAGGCGGGGGGGAAAGTCACCGACGGCGAACGCCTCGAACGGCTGCGCAAGTCACTCGAGGTGGCGGTGACCTCGGCCCCAGGTCGCTGAGCGAATCTGCAGCGGCAGAGCATCGGGGCAACGCCATCTGTCCGGGCTGCGCCATCGGATTGGCGCAGCAGCGCGGGAGCGGGCCGTCATTCGTACGAGAAGACTCCCATCGCCCCGGCGTAGTCGCGTTGGGCTCTGCGGAGATCCATGATCAAAGAACTCTCCGCAATGCTCATCGACTGGAAGAGCTGGCCAGCTTTCTTGGTGCGCTGGGCCTGGGGGAGGACTGGGTTGCGGATCGTCTCCAGGAACGGTGTCTCAAAATCCGCCATCAGCTTTTGCCGCGCGGTGACGACCCGACGATAGGTGGAGATGAGGGATGTCGCTTCGGTCGTTTCGGGCACTTCCCACGCGAGCGATTCCTCGAGCAGCGTGGCAATCGAGGCCTTGAGCTTCTCGAGCCCGGCCGCGACGTCGTCATTGGTGGCGGTCTCCCCCTCGTCGAGGCGGGCGGCGGCGATGTCCTCGAACTGCTTGAAGGCGATCGAGTGTCGGCGGTTGGCCTTCGCGATCGATTCGAGGAGTCTCTTGGCCTCGGTCCGGCGGGGGGAGGCGCACCCGGCCGTGGCGATCATGGCCGTGACGACACCGGCCACTCCTGCCGTCAGGAGCCTCCGCCTGCGGATCGCGGGCTCCGGACCGCCGGTTCTCGCGGGGCGCTCGAGGGGATTCACGGATCGTTCGCGGGAACGCTCGTCGACCAAAGCATGCATGCTGGAATGCCTCGCGGGGAGGGGTGTCCTCGATTGCTCCAGCAGCGTAACGCACCGCGCCGCCCTGACAATTCCCCTTCACTCGGAGGGGGCCTCAGCGGCGATCCGTTCCCGGATCGTCGGCTCGTCAAGCCCGTCGATTTGGAAGGTCTTCAAGGGGCTCGAGCCCCCGGAAACCAGCGTCACCGCAGCCGCATCGACACCGAGCGCCGCAGCCAGCACCCTGGCCACCGCGGCGGTGGCACGACCTTTTTCCGGCGGCTGCCGGACATGGATTTTGAGGCGGTCTCCGAGCCAGCCCGACACCCCTTCCCGGGAGGCTCCGGGAACGACTTTCACCTCGAGTCGGGCCATGGTGTCGAGTTTTCTTCGGGCCGCCCCGGAGCGGATCAGAGGTACGTGTTGACGAGGTTCTCGAACAGTTCCTGGCGGCCGCTTGCGCAGGGGGCCGAGTCGCCCTTGGCGAGCATCTCTTTCTCGAGCGACTCGAAGCTCTCGCTGCCAGACTCGATCCGCCGTCCGAGCGGGCCCGACCAGCTGGCATACCGCTCGTCGACGAGTTTCTGGAGCGCGCCGTCGGCCCGCATCGCCGCGGCGATCTTCAGGCCCCGCGCGAAGGCATCCATGCCGCCGACGTGGGCGTGGAACAGGTCGATCGGTTCGAAGCTCTCGCGGCGCACCTTGGCGTCGAAATTGACGCCGCCCGGATTCAGGCCGCCGTACTTGAGGATCGTGAGCATGATCCTCGTCGTCAGGTAGATGTCGGTGGGGAACTGATCGGTGTCCCAGCCGACGAGGGTGTCGCCGGTGTTGGCGTCGATCGACCCGAGGTAACCCTGCATTCCCGCCACCTCGAGTTCGTGCTGCATCTCGTGGCCGGCGAGCGTGGCGTGGTTGGTCTCGATGTTCATCTTCACGTGCTTCTCCAGGCCGTAGGTCTGGAGGAAGTTGATGCACGTCGCGCAGTCGTAATCGTACTGGTGCTTGGTGGGCTCACGCGGCTTCGGCTCGAAGTAGAACTGGCCGGTGAAGCCGATCTTCTTGGCATGATCGACGGCCATGTGCATGAACTTGGCAAGGTGGTCGATCTCGCGCTTCATGTCGGTGTTCCACAGGCACTGATAGCCCTCCCGGCCGCCCCAAAAGGTGTACCCGGCGCCGCCGAGGGCATGGGTCGTCTCGAGGGCCTTCTTCACCTGGGCCGCCGCGAAGGCGAAGACCTCGGCGTTGCAGCTGGTCGCCGCGCCGTGAACGTAGCGGGGATGGGAGAAGAGGTTGGCGGTGCCCCAGAGGAGCTTGATGCCCGTCCGCTCCTGGTGGGCGTGGAGCGCTGCAGCGACGGTGTCGAGGTTGTTGTGGCTCTCGGCGAGGGTCTTCCCCTCGGGGGCGACGTCACGATCGTGGAAGCAGTAGAAGCCGACCCCGAGCTTTTCCATGAACTCGAAAGCGACGTCGACCCGGGCGACGGCGGCGGCGAGCGTGTCACCGCCGATTTCCCACGGGCGGATCATCGTCGCGGCCCCGAACGGATCGCTGCCGGTGCCGCGGAAGGTGTGCCAGTAGGAGACGGCGAAGCGGAAGTGGTCGCGCATCGGCTGCCCCTCGACGATCGCGTCGGCGTCGTAGTGCCGGAAGGCGAGCATGTTCTTCGTGCCCGGACCCTCGTAACGGATCGGGCCGATGCCCGGGAAAGCCTCTTTCGCCGCCATGGATCGAATCTCCTCGGATACCGCGGGCCGATCGTCGGCTCGCAAAATGAGCACGGCCCCGCTTCGCCGGGTGCCGTCATGCGGGACGATGGTAGCGTCGCGCCGAAAGTCGTGTCAGCCCCAGCCCCCGGCCAATTCCGACCGCGGCTTCAGGGCGCCTTGGCGGAGGGAGGGGTGAAGCGGGCCAGAAGCCGGCGCCCCCAGTCTGGAAACCACTCGACCAGCCCGGCGAGCCAGGCCACTTTCCGGGGGACGACCAGTTCGCTCGTTCGCCGCCGGCAGGCCTCGAGAACCTGCTCCGCCAGGCGGTCGGGATCGAGCCGCTTCAAGGGGGCGCCGCCACCCGGCCGATTCGCCTCGGCCGGCAGGCCGGCGGCCGACACCTCATCGGCATAGCGGTCGAATGTGGCGTCGTCATCCGCAGCCTCGCGGCGGATCGGCCCGGGGGAGACCAAGAGCACGTGCACTCCCTCGGGGGCCATCTCGAGACGGACCGCGTCGACGTAGGCCGCGAGGGCCGACTTCGCCACCGCATACGGCCCCATCAGCGGCGTGACGAGCTTTCCCGCGAGGCTCCCGACGTACACCATGTGGCCTCGGGCGCGGGCGACATCCTCGGCTGCGGCGGTGGTGATCTCCACGGCGGTGCGGAGGTTGGCGTCGAGGAAGCCCGAGAGTTGATCGGCCGAGGTGTCGAGAATCCGCGCCCGCCCCGATCGGCCGACGGAGAAAAACAAGTCGTCGAGACCCCCGAGTCGGTCGAGGGCCTCACCGACAACACGCCCCCCTTCCCCGGGGCGGGCGAGATCGGCGGCGGTCCCGAGGCTCTTCGAACCCTCGAGCGGCTCGGGGAGCCGCTCGAGGGCCCGACGAACGCCATCGGCCGACCGGCCGACGAGGAGCACGCTCGCTCCGGCCTCGAGAAGATGGCGGGCGAGGACGAGCCCGAAGCCGCTGGTGCCCCCGGCGACGATCACACGCCGGCCGTGCCAGGGTGCGTCGCGGCGGGGTTTTTTGTTCGGGGCGTTCATGGAGCGGAGTGTAGCGGGTGCCGTGGTTTCAGTGCCTGTTGTGTCTCTCATGGCAAGGAGATTGGGGGGC
>CAJBCV010000513.1 GCA_903951635.1 uncultured Planctomycetaceae bacterium | reverse complement strand
TGGCCTCGTCGTTGCTAACTTGGGCCTCTCCATCATCGGCTTCTCCGTTGCCGCTTGAGCTCCTGGCGGATCGCCAAGCCCGTGATCCCGACAAGTGCCGCGAGGCCGCCGACCACCGGCCAATCGATCGGCCGCCTCCCCGGAGGCGCGAGCCACGAGCTGCGGCCGCGCTTCTGGAGAAGGAGCCAATCCATGAGCCTCCAGTCGCGGAAGGCGGACGTCCAGCAGTCGTGGTAGTCGCTGTCGACCTCCGTGAGCGCCGCGCTCCCGCCGGCCGCACGGAGGGCCGCGATTGTCTCCTGAGCGCTCGTCGCCGGAAGAAGCGGATCGCGTGCGGCGTGAAACGCCCACACCGGCACGTCGCGAATCGTCGCCAATGCGGCCGGATCGCTGCCGCAGCCTGGCCCCGCCAGCGGCGCTACGGCGGCAAAGAGGTCGGGCCGACGCTTGAGCAGCTCCCAGCAGACGCCGCCGCCGGCCGAGATCCCCGAGAGATAGACCCGCTCGGGATCGATCGGCTCGACTTTCATGATCCGCTCGACGAGCGCCAAAAGCACGCTCGCCACGTCGTCGCCGCTCGCTTTCCCCTCCGCATCAAACCACTGCCGGAGGTCGGCGGGGGATTGGAGGACGAGACAGTAAAACGGCCTCTTCCGGCCGTTCTCCGGATCGGTGAAGACAAACTGCAGATGACGGAGCTGGGCGAAATTGTCGTCTCCCATCTCGCCATAGCCGGAAGTCCAGACGAGGAGCGGATACCGGGCGTCGGGCTGGCCCGAATCGCGCTGCGGCCGGAAGAGCCGGTAGCGGAACAGCCGATCCTGGAGCCGGCCGCGCGAAAACGGAAACACCCCCTCCTCGAAGAGATCGACGAGGTGCGACGGCACGATCTGCCCCACCCACTCCTCGCGAAACTGATGCTCCAAAGGCGCGATCTTCGTCGGGTCGCTCGTGTCCTGCCCCTGGGCCGTGGCCAGCAACAGCCTTGCGACGCAGAAGAAAAGCCCGAAGGCAGCGGTTCGATGCCGGCCGATCGACGGGCGGAAGCAGCGGAGATGGCCAGGCAAGGGGGCGTTCACTGAGGGATATCGGCCCGTTTGCCATCGGCGCGGCTGCCGAGGCGGCGGTGGGTCTCGAAGTCGATGTCGTAGCCGATCGCGTGGACCGATCCGTCGCACATCACCGCCTGCCAGACGGTGGCGTGGGCACTCCCGAAGGTGTTGCGGATGTCAACGAAATTGCGGTCGTTTTCCGGGGCGACAAACGTGCTCCGGCAGGTATCGTTGTTGAAGCCGGTATAGAGGCTCTCGTTGTCGCCTGGATCGCTGCCGTCGCCGTAGTGCTTGCCGTCGACATACTTCTCGGCGATGAGGTAGGTCCGCGACGAGCCATCTTCGATCTGGGCGATCTTCGTCGCGCTGCGGCCGTAGATCACGCCGGTAAACTCGGCCTCGATGGCGGGCCACTGGAAGGCGTCATCGTCCCCCTCCTCGAGCGACTGCGGCCCCGGCCACTGCCAGGGAAACTCGACCTCGAAGGTGTCGCCGACGCAGGCAGCGTAGTCGCTCTTCGCACCGCGGGTGAGCGGCGTCTCCAGCGGCCCTCCGAGGGTGAACGGCTGCCGGTTCATCGTGTAGGGGCCGACGCCGAACGCGCGTCGCGACGGGCAGAGGAAGAGCGACACCGGGGTTTCGTTCCGCTTGGTCAGATCGGCGGTCCGCTCGGCGCCTGTGTGCCCGGAGCCGGTGGCGCGGAGATTCGACTCCTCGAGATAGTCGAGGAGGTTGAACGCCCAGCCACCGGGTTGGCGATCGCCACTGCCCCGCTCCGGCTCACCGATCCAGGTGAAGTGCCAGCCGCCGCTGGGGAAGGCCCGGCGGGCGTTCTCGTGGAGTTGAACGGCGAGGCCGAGCTGCTTGAGATTCGAGCGGCAGGCGGTCTGCCGAGCCGACTCGCGGGCGCTTTGCACGGCGGGGAGGGCCATCTGCAGAAGGAGCCCGATGATGCCGACGACGATCAGCAATTCGATGAGCGTGAATCCGCCGGTCTGGCGGTGGCGGCGGCAGAGCCGGGGCGGCAATGGCGTCATAGCTCGGCCCTCATGCTCGGCCCTCATGATTGATGCTTCCGGGCCGCGGCGAGCTCGCGGGCGAGCTGCCGCTCTTCGAGCTTGGCTTTGAACGCCGCCCGTTCCTTCCGCGACAGCCGATTCCGCCAGCGGAAAGCGTCGGCGATCCGTTCATACCAGGCAATCGCCCGCACAGTCGGCGTAAACCGCACCGCCAGGAGCAGCCCCACGAATCCCAGATTGACGACAAACCAAGTCGTCCGCGACCAGTTCCGCACGTCAAGCAGCTCGAGCAGCCACGTGCCGACCGCGGGAAAGAGCTGGAGGACGAGCGAGATCGACGTCGCCACGAGGGCGACTTCAAGCCACGGAAGCTTCGCAAGCATCGACTTCATCAGCCACCCACGTCGTCGTCAGGCCCACCACGTTTGCATCAATCGCCCGGCCATCGCCCCCTCCGCCTATTCTCACAAGTCGCCCCCTGGCAACGCAATCGCACGGCCGGCACACTGGCTTTCGACGGCATTTTCCCAGCTCCCCGCCTGGGGCAGGCCGTCCCTCGGAGGAGCCGTCGCCCGCCGAGGCCGCGATCGGCACTCCCGCGGCATCATCGCCGAAAGCCCCGCGACGAAACCTTGACGCCCCCCCCTTAGGATAGGCTCCGCCATGAGGGAAGGCTTGGGGGGATCGAACAACTCAGAGAGGGGCTCAGCCGATGAATCAGCGATCGAGGAGAGCGTGGATCGAGAATGTCGCGTGGACGCTCGTGGTATCGATGAGCTTGCTGCAGCTCACGAGCGGATGGCAACTGAAATCGGCGAATGCAGGCGATTCCGATGGCAAGCCGTGCTGGACGACCGATGCCACAGCTCCGTTATTTGAACGTTGTGCAGGATGCGCGGACGCGGCCTGCCCCGGAACATGGATTGACTTGAATCCCTATGTATATTGCATGCCCGCTAATAAGGGGTTTTACGATTGCAGTCCCCGTGGGCATGTTCCCGTTGGCTTCGAAGGAGAGTGCGTCGAATCCTACAGCTATTTGGCGATATCAATTTGCGTCGCCTCTGGTGCCGCGGCAGGAGCGCGGACTGCATTTCCGGGATGCCTAACAAGATGTGCCCCCGCACTCTTGACCGGCAAGGGCTATCTTCTGTGCATGGGTGCATGCCTTGGAGTGGCAGGTGTGGTGGGCGGGGGCTTGGGATGGACAGCGTGCTGCTCCCAAGGATGCATCTGCATTTCAAGCTGCAACGCAGATAGGGCAAACAAAAGGCCGATTACCAGGCCAGGAGTAGTGCTGCAATTCCCCGGATGCCCCGGCGCCTGAGGACGGAGTAGATCATGCGTGGCACAGCGAATTGCAGGGTGTTCCGACGGGTACTTCAACTCTTGTCCGCGTGCATTCTCTTGGCATCGACATGGGCATTCTCCGCGGCTGCTGCCGCTTCAGATAAAGACCGGAACGTAGGCGTCGATGAACTTGACGCCATGCTTTCGTCGTTCTTGTCGCCCTTGCCACAGACCGGCGAATTTGAAGTCTTCTCTACAGTTACTCGGCCATCGATATCACTTGCCGAGGCTGAGAAATGGGCCAAAGGGCACATAGATCGAATGAAGGCCCGCGGCGAAAAACATGACGATGCGACATGGGACACAATTCTGAAGGCACAGATCGACGGGAACGTTGAGTGGTTTTCGAAACCGGCCCTGGAGTTAGAGCGTTTTGTTTTTCGCAACGAGTCACGACGTATTGATTTTACTTCCAGCGCTACTGAGCCCTCACTAACGCCTCAGACGCCCTTCTTTGAAACATTCATAGAGCCTGGCAGCAGCCATGCCGGGGACGATCGACTTTATAAATACACGCATTGGAACAGGCTTCCGCAGCAGAAAGCCGAATACGAGAGGCGCGGTCCTGGCCACGCGTTTCGATCGAGTCAACCAGGGCCCAGTACCATCCGCGACATCCGGGAAGAGTTGATTGGGATAGAGCGGTTGTTGCTCGAAATCGTGGCGGTCGAGGTTTGTGAGTTGCCGAAGCCGCCGCTGACCAAAGTGCCGCTGGCCCGTGAACTCCCACTCGATCCAAAGAAAATCGAGGCCCTTCTCGCCGACAAGGGAAGCATTCGCCTCCGCGTGAGCGAGCTTGATGTCGACGGCGAGAAGCGCCTCCGCATCCGCTTTCTTTCCCCGAAGGGCTGGGGCATCCTGGCTGCGAAAGAGTTCACTCCCTTTGCCGAGATCGTCGTCAAGGCAGACGATTTC
>CAJBCV010000512.1 GCA_903951635.1 uncultured Planctomycetaceae bacterium | reverse complement strand
GAGCCGTTCCTCGACAACAAGGCGTCTTTCGTCCTCCAGGAGATCCCTGCCGACGACCATGCCGGCAAGGCGGGGCACGACGCCGACAACTGCCCCTTCTGCAAGAAGCGTTCGGCGAATGCGCCGATGGTCGCCGTGCAGTTCGTCGGCGCCGATGGCAAGGTGCTGCCGCTGGATGCCCGCAAGCTGTTCGGGATCCAAAAGGGGCAGGAAGTGGTCGTGAGTGGCAAGGGGGTTTTCGACCCGAAACTCGCGATCCCCGTCATCCAACTGACGGCCGACGCGATCCACGTCCGCAAGCCGGCGAAGAAGTGACACCATGACGGACGGCGATACCGGGGCGGTCCACGGGGACATCCCGGTGCGCACCGCGTTCAAGGAATGGGCGGCGATCTGCCGGGCGCTCGCAACGGGGCGGCAGGACGTGATCCTCCGGAAGGGCGGGATCGTGGAGCCCCACCGGGCCTTCCGCCCCGAGCACGCCCGCTTCCTCCTCCTTCCCACGTTTCTCCACCAGTCGGCGGAGAGCCTCGTGCCCGACGCCCGCGACCTCCTCGTGGGGATCGACGACGACCGCCCCGCCGAGGGGACGGTCGTGTTCAGGCACGTGGCTTTTGTCCGCGCCGCGCACCGGATCACCGACCGCCGGGCCCTCGATCCCTTCCGCCACCGCCACGTGTGGGCCGAGAGCGTCGTCGACGAGCGCTTCCACCGCTGGCAGGACGAGCTCCATGTTCTCGAGGTGACCGTCACGCCCCTCCCCTCCCCTGTCACGCTCCCCTGGCAGGAGTCGTACGGCGGCTGCCGGTCGTGGGTGGAGCTCGAGAGTTCGCAGGGCTGATCGGGCGTCAGCGCACGACGCGGGCTCCGCCGCCGCTGATTTGCTTCTCGACTTCTTTGCGCGTCGCCATCGAGGTGTCGCCCGGGGTCGTCGACGCAAGGGCTCCGTGGGCGGCACCGTATTCGACCGCCTTGTGCGGATCGTTGAACTCGAGAAATCCGAACACGAGGCCGCTGGCGAAGCTGTCGCCGCCGCCGACCCGGTCGAGGATCTCCAACTCCGGATACTTCCGGCTGTCGTGGAAGGCGCCATCGTGCCAGAGGATCGCCGACCAGTCGTTCTTCGTCGCCGAGACGACCCGGCGGAGCGTCGTGGCCGCCACCTTGAAGTTCGGGAACTCCTTGACCGCTGTCTCGATCATCGCCTTGAAGGCGTCGGTCTCTATGCTCGAGATCGCATGATCGACCCCCTTCACCTCGAAGCCGAGCGAGGCGGTGAAGTCTTCCTCGTTGCCGATCATGACGTCGACATGGCGGGCGATCGCGCGGTTCACCTCGCGCGCCTTCGCCAGGCCCCCGATGCTCTTCCACAGGCTGGGGCGATAGTTGAGATCGTAGGAGACGATCGTGCCGTGCTTCTTTGCGGCCTCGACCGCCTCGATCGTCAGGGCCGCTGTCGACGGGGAGAGGGCGGCAAAGATCCCGCCGGTGTGAAACCAGCGGACGCCGATCGCGCCGAAGAGCTTCTCCCAGTCGATATCGCCCGGCTTGAGCTGGCTCGCGGCCGTGTTGCCCCGGTCGGGTACGCCGACGGCCCCGCGGATCCCGAAGCCGCGCTCGGTGAAGTTGAGGCCGTTGCGGACCGAGCGGCCGATGCCGTCGTCGTCGCGCCATTGGACAAAATCGGTGTTCACTCCCCCCTGACAAATAAAGTCTTCGATCAGCCGGCCGACCTCGTTGTCAACGAAGGCGCTGACAAGCGCCGTCCGCTGCTGAAAACATTTCCGCAGGCCACGGGCGACGTTGTATTCGCCCCCCCCTTCCCAGGCCTGGAAGTGCCGCGCGGTGCGGATCCGCCCCTCGCCGGGATCGAGGCGGAGCATCACCTCGCCGAGCGAGACGCAGTCGAATCCACAGCGGTCCTTCGGCTTGATCGGCAGCGACATGGAGGCTCCTTCGGAGGGGCGTCTTGAGAGAGGGCTTTGGGGAAGAGGAACGGGGGGGTGGAATCGGTCGGTCAGGCCGTCGGCAAGGTGGCAGCATCGATCACGGCTACCCCTGCCTCGCGAGCCAGCTCGTTGAGCGCGGCGACTTCGGCGGTGGAAAAGAGTAGCCCGCCGGCCCGGCAGGTGCGTTCGGCCGCTTCGGCCTCGAGTTGACCGGGGAGCATGCAGCCGGAATTGCCATGGCCGAGGATGTCGGCGAGGACGGCTTTGACGTTGTCGCTCTGCGAACGGCCCAGCGCGAACGCCGCGCCGCTGATCGCCTCGGGGTGGATCACCTGGAAGAAGAAAGCACAGCCCTGCTTCTCGCCGGCCACCGGCGCCCGGCTACGGATCGTGGGGAGCGAGCCGCCGATGAAACCAGCGACGATTTCGTTGATCAGCGACAGGCCATAGCCCTTGTGGTCGCCGAAGGGGAGGAGGGCCACGGCGGCATCGGGATCGGTCGTCGGCTTTCCGGAGGCATCGACGGCGGCGCCGGGGGGAAGCGTCTTCCCTTCGCGCTTGAGTTGCTGGACGCGTCCCATCGCAATCACGGAGGTGGCCCAGTCGATCACGATCGGGTATCCGATGGCGTCGGTCGTCGGGAAGCCCCAGGAGTGGGGATTGGTGCCGAGCGTCGGGTGGACGCCGCGGAACGGGACCACTTCGGCCAGCGAGGCGGTGCAGTTGGTGTAGGCGATGTAGCCGCGGCGGGCGGCTTCCATGACGTAGCCGCCTCCCCACAGATAGTGGAAGGCGTTATCGACCGAGACGGTGCCGGTGCCGTGCCGGTCGGCAAGCGCCATGCAGCGTTCGATCGCGTCCCAGGCGACGGCTTGGCCGAGCTTCTTGTTGCCGTCCCAGACTTCCGCGGCATCGAACCGCGACGGCAGCTTGCGGACTTGGGCTCCGGGCACGCAGCCGCCGGCCTTCGATCCGAAGAGCTCGTCGAGGTGGAGGGCCTTGATCGCGTTATGCGTGCGGATGCCGTGGGTCGTCGCGGCGGTGGCGAGCTTCGCTGCCTTCTCAGCCTCGTCGGCCGTGTAGCCGCGGTGACGGTAAGCGGAGACGACGATCTGTTCGTGGATCGCGACGGGGACGACGTGGAAGATCTCGGCCATGGTCTTCGGGTGGGCTCCGGGGGCGG
>CAJBCV010000511.1 GCA_903951635.1 uncultured Planctomycetaceae bacterium | reverse complement strand
TGAGGAGGGGGGGATCGATCCGCTCGAGTTTCGCTACCTGGCGATGGTCGATCGGGTGAGCACCACCGGCGTCACCTGGCTCGGGCTGACGACCGGCTGTGCGCAGTGCCACAACCATAAATACGATCCCCTCACCCAGGCCGACTACTACGGGCTCTTTGCCTGCCTCGACAACGCCGACGAACCGGAGTGGGTGATCCCCGACGCCGAGCAGACGAAGGCCGTGGCCGAGGCGACTACACGGCTCGAGGCGGCGTGGAACGATCTGCCGGGAAAGTGGCCTCTTGTCCCCGCAGCCGAAGGCCAGCCGGCACCGGTGCCACTCGAGGAACGCTTCGCCGGTTGGGAGCGCGAGGAAGCGGCCAAGGCGATCGACTGGCACGTTGTGACGCCGCAGTCGTGGCAGACCTCCATGCCGCACTTGAGGGTCCGCGACGACGGCTCGATCCTCGCAAGCGGCGATGTCACCAAGAGCGACCGCTACGAGATCGTTCTCCCCGCAACCGACCATCCTGTGCAGGCGATCCGCCTCGAGGTCCTCCCCGATCCGAGCCTGCCGGCGCATGGCCCGGGGATGGCCTGGTACGAGGGGCCGAAGGGGGATTTTTTCCTCTCAGAGCTTGAGATCACGGCAGGGGGAGCGCGGGTGGCGGTGGCCACGGCGAGCGATTCCTTCAATGGCACCGCGGCGTTCTCCGGGGGAAAGAGCACCGCGTCGCTGGCTCTCGACGGCGACATGTCGAGCGGTTGGAGCACCAATGGCGATCAGGGGCGGCCCCATGCGGCGGTGTTCACCTTCGCCGAGCCGGTGGCCCCCGGGACGCCGATCGAGTGTGTGATGAAGTTCGAGCGCCATTACGCCTGCCCGCTTGGCTGCTTCCGGCTCTCGGTCACGGGGACAAATGGCTCCCAGGCCCGCGGGCTCACGGCCGCTGAAGAGGCGGCGTTGCGGAAGCCTGCCGCGGAGCGAACCGAGGCTGAAGGGAAGGCCTTGCGCCGCCGGTTTCTCGCCGCGGCTCCGGAGCTTGCCGAGCCGATCAAGGAGATTCGTGGGCTCGAGGCGCAGCTCCGCGGTGGGCCGACGACGCTCGTCCTTCGCGAGCGCCCCGCCGACAACCCGCGGAAGACCTTCCTCCGTCATCGCGGGGAGTACACGCAGGCCCGCCAGGAGATCGCTCCGGCTGTGCCGGCGTTTCTCCCCGGCCTGCCCGAGGGGACTCCCGCCAATCGGCTGGCGCTGGCCGAGTGGCTCGTGTCGGGAAGTCATCCGCTCACCGCCCGGGTGACGGTCAACCGGCAGTGGCAGGCCTTCTTCGGCCGCGGCATCGTGCCGACGCTCGAGGACTTTGGATTCCAGGGAACGCCTCCATCGCATCCCGACCTGCTCGACTGGCTCGCGGTGACGTTTGTGGAAGACCTGCACTGGTCGCTCAAAAAACTCCACCGGCTGCTCGTCACAAGCGCCACCTACCGGCAGGACTCGACGGCGAATGCCGCTCAGCTTGCGGCCGATCCGGCGAATATCCTCCTTGCCCGCGGCCCACGCGTGCGACTCGAGGCGGAGCAGATCCGCGACGGCCTCCTCCGGGCTGCAGGGCTCCTCTCGGAGAAGATGTATGGCCCGGGGGTGCGGCCGCCGCAGCCGGCGGGCGTCACCGAGACGGCCTACGGGGGCGGGGCGTGGGAGCCGAGCCCAGGGGAGGATCGCCACCGCCGCAGCCTCTACACGTTTCAAAAGCGGACGGCGCCGTTCGCGTTCGTGACGACCTTCGACGGCCCCTCCGGCGACAGCTGCCTCGCGCGCCGCGACGTCTCCAATTCTGCCCTTCAGGCCCTCACCCTCATGAACGACCCGATGTTTGTCGAGGTGGCCCGGGCGCTCGGCGCCGTGGCGCTCGCGAGCCCGGGGGACGACGCGGCCCGGCTCGACGACCTCGGCCGCCGCGTCCTCTCGCGCCCCTTCACGGGAGAGGAGCGGGAGACACTCCTGGGATTCCTCCGCGTCCAGCGGGAGCGGCTTGCCGCGGGGCAGCTCGATGCTGCGAAGCTCGGCGGCGACGGCGCCGGCGATCCGATCGACCGCGCCGTCTGGATGCTCGTGGCCAGAGCCGTGATGAACCTCGATGAAACGGTGGTGAAGCGATGAACGGACTCCTCCATGCAACGCGGCGTCATTTCTTCTCTGAGTGCGGCCTCGGGGTGGGCAAGATGGCGCTGGCCGGATTGCTTACCCGGGAGTGTGCCGCCGCAACGCCGCGCGCCGTCACCGGGCCGCTGGCCCCCAAGCCGCCTCACTTCCCGGCGAAGGCCAAGGCGGTGATCCAGCTGTTCATGGCCGGGGCACCGAGCCAGCTCGAGCTTTTCGACCACAAGCCGAAGCTTGCCGAGATCGAAGGGAAGCCGATTCCGCCGGAGGTCATCGGCGGCCAGCGCTATGCCTTCATCCGCCCCGACGCGGCCGTCCTCGGGCCGCAGTTCAAGTTTGCCCGTCACGGCCAGAGTGGGGCGGAGATCTCCGAGATGCTCCCCTGGCTTGCCGGCGTCGTCGACGAGATCGCTATCGTGCGGAGCTGTCGCACCGACCAATTCAACCACGCCCCGGCACAGATCTTCATGAACTGCGGCTTCGGGCAGCCGGGGCGGCCGAGCCTGGGCTCGTGGGTCACCTACGGCCTGGG
>CAJBCV010000510.1 GCA_903951635.1 uncultured Planctomycetaceae bacterium | reverse complement strand
CCGGTGGGGCTCGAGGTCCTTGCCGGGGCCCTGCGCGGCCTCTCCCCACTCGCCGTCCGCGGCTGAATCAAGGCCTTTCCGCCCCGGGGCGATCCCTTCGCCGGCAGTCCCGACAGGCCGGGCCTCGAGGCCTGGCTCAGAGGCCAACAGTGGGATTGGTGGGGCCTGCCGGCGCCGCTACCATCCCCGCCCACCCCGTGGTCGTCCCCCGCGAATCCTCGTCCCCTCGAGCCGCTCCATGATCGTCGTCGCGCACCATCGCGGAGACCGAGTCGCGTTCGCGGCGCTCGTCCCCATGCTCGGCGTGCTCGCGATCGCGCTGGTTGCCCTCGGGTGCCGCCATCTCGCCGCCGTGCCGGCGCTCGATCCGACGAGGCTCGAGGAGACGGTCGGCAGTGCCTTCAGCCGCGAGAGCCAGTGGCAGGAGGGGCTCCCGGAGCGGGAGGTCGTCCACGCCGGGCAACTGGTGATCCACGCCGACTTCGGCCTCGCCGAGCAGCATCGCCTCATCCGCGATCTCGAGACGCTGCGGACGGAGGTCTCCCAGGATCTCGGCCTGCCGATCTCCGACGAGCCGGTCCATCTCTATCTCTTCTCCGACACCAGCCGCTACGACAGCTTCGCCGCCCGCCATTTCCCCAACTTCCCGGTGCGGCGGGCGTTCTTCGTCGAAACCGACACGACGCTCGCGGTCTTCGCGCCGTGGCAGGACCGGATCGCCGAGGATCTCCGCCACGAGACGACGCACGGCTATGTCCACGCCGTCGTTCCCACCGTGCCGCTGTGGCTCGACGAGGGGATCGCCGAGCACTTCGAAGTGCCGCGCGGGAGCGCGGGAATCCATCCGCAGCACGTCGCCCACCTCGCCGGCCGGTTCCTCGAAGGGACCTGGCGCCTCGACCTTGCGCGTCTGGAATCGCTCGCGGCGGCCGGGGAGATGTCGCAGGACCACTACGCCGAGGCGTGGGCCTGGGTCCATTGGCTCCTCCACACCACGCCCCTGCGCCGCCGCATCCTCCAGGACTACCTCGCCGACCTGCGCCGCGACGGTCGCTCGGCCCCGCTCTCGGCGCGGCTTGCCTACTACGAGGGCCCGGCGGCGACCTGGACGGCAAGCCTCGCGGCCCACGTCGAGGAGCTCTCGCAGCGAGCCGCGCCAACCACCGCCGCCGAATGATCCGTAGTGTGATCGGATCACGGTCGGTGCCGACACCCCGGCACCGATCGCCACGCAACGCTCGCACGAGCCCGGCTCGGCGGCAATGAGAACTCCCGCCGCGCCTTCGGCCGCCGCGTAGATCAAGCTCTCAGCAGCAGCCTGCACCGCGCCCGCCGCGCTCCACGCCGGCCCCACGATCGACGCCCACGCCAACCCCGCGCCGGCGATCTCCCGGGTGCGCTCCCCCAGATTTGGTGGCTGGCACCTAGACCCCGACGACATCCGTAGGCCGTGCGCCAGAGCGTCTTGAGCGACAGAAACGTCGGCCGCTGGCCGACGCCGACTCACAAATAGCCTTGTCGCTTCAGTTCCTGGATGAACTCCTCCCGAAGCCGAGATCGGAAGAGCGTCGTGTAGGGAAAGAGTG
>CAJBCV010000509.1 GCA_903951635.1 uncultured Planctomycetaceae bacterium | reverse complement strand
TGCCATCGGGGCGATCGCGGCAGCGGGCACGACAACCCGGTCGAGCGCCGCGCGGAGGCCGATCACGCGGGCCGTGGCATCGAGCCGGTCGGCAAAGGCGCTCGGCTCGAGCGCCCCCCACTCAAGCGCCGTCCCCAGGGCCGCGAAGTCGGCGGCGCAGGCCGGAGCGTTGTGCCGCATGAGAGCCCCGGCAAAGCAGCCGGTGATCACGCCGTGGGGGATGTGAAAGCGGCCCCCAAGAGGAAGCGCGAGGGCATGGACGGCGCAGCACGAGGCGTTGGCGAAGGCCATGCCGGCCAGATGCGAGCCGATCGCCATCCGATCGCGGGCCTCTTCATCGCCCGGATCGCGGCAGACGCTCTCGAGCGCCGGGCCGATCTGTCGCGCCGCCTCGAGCGCGAGACCGCGGGAGATCGGCGTAGCAACGCGGGCGATGAAGGCCTCGATCGCGTGAACGAGCGCATCCATCCCCGCCGCGGCAGTGACAGCTGGCGGGAGGCCGTCGGTCAGCGCAGGATCGACGATGGCAACGTCGGCGAGGAGCGACGGATCGACAACGCCCACCTTCGTGCCGGCGGCCGCGTCGGTGAGGATCGCCACGAAGGTCGCCTCGGAGCCGGTGCCGGCCGTCGTCGGCACGAGGATCGTGGGGACGCCGCGCCCGCCAGCCCGGCCGATGCCGACGTAGTCTTCCGGCGCTCCTCCGCGCAGGGCCACCAGTGCCGCCACCTTCGTGGCATCCATGACACTCCCGCCGCCAAGACCGATGACGACATCGGCAGCCGCCTCCCGGATCTGCCCGGCAAGGCTCGCGACCTCGGAGAGCGGCGGCTCGGGGGTCACCGCGGAAGACGCTCCGGCGAGGATGCCGGCCGCACCCAAAGCAGCAGACACGGGGGCGAGGAGCCCGGCTGACGCCACCCCCCGATCGCTGACGAGAAACGCCCGGCTCCAGCCCCGACCGCGACAGACCTCCGCCAATCGGCCGCTGGCCCCCCGGCCGGTGATGACGCGGCGGGGCAGATTGTTTTCGTAGCCCTGGCGCACGTCGATCATTCGCATTCTCCCGCGTGGCTCCCCACCGACTCCCCCCGTGAAAAATGAACGCCGGGCGGCGGCGGGAACGGATCGTACCAAACAGCCGTTCGCAGCCGTGGGCAGCGTTCCTGGCCGCAGAGCGTCTCCGCGCCTCGGCAGGGAGAGGAAAAGCAGCGGTGAAAAAAGTCTTCTTCTCCGGAATCACCGGTCGATTGACTCCCGGAGGGAGCGCGGACTATCATCCGTCGAGGGGGAAGTCGGTTGCTGCGGGCGGAGTCTGTCTGCCGTGTGCGATCCATCCGCCCCGCGAAAGCGTATCGAAGCCATGGCCCAGGCTTATCACCACTCTGTGACGCAACTTCTCCGCTCCTGCGGAATGGTGGTCGTCGTGGCGTGCCTGGCCCTCGGCACGTTGCAGTCGGCTCAGGCCAGCTGCGGCGATTGGCTCGTCGGCCACGACATGCCGGCCCACGCCCCGGACGTAACCGCCGGCGACGCCGGTGAGACGGCCGCGGCCAAGCCGGCCCAAGCGCCCCGGCGTCGCCCCTGCAATGGTCCCTCCTGTGGCCGGGCTCCGGTCGCCCCGCTCGCCCCGAGCGAAGCACCGACCACTCCCCTTGAACTCGATCGGGATGGGCTCCTTTCCGATCTGACGCCGGTCGAAATCTCGACCGCCGGCGCGTGGCTCGCCCTCGACGAGCCCCTCTCGATTCCGGCCGTCTCCGGCCCCCCCGAGCGTCCGCCCAGGGTCGCCTGACGACGGCATGGGCCGCCGCGCGCCTGTCCCTCGCAACGCCTCTGGGCTGCCGCGAGAGCGAGGCGTGATCGGGGCCCTCTTCTGGCCGTCGTTCCCGGGCTTTGCCATCGAGCGTTCCCACGGTTTTTCCGCGAACCACGCTGCGGCTTCTCCACGGAGCCGCTGACGGCGATCGCTCCGGGGCCCGCCCTGAAACCGGCACCTCGGTGCCACCGCGCTTCTGGAACGGCTCCGCGTCCCACCCCGGCCGCGTACGCCTCGCCAGGAGGCTCCTCATTCGGTTCTGTCGGTGTTTCGATTCATTCCATGGCTTCATTCCTTCATTCCCATCCCGTTTTCCAGGAACCCATCCCATGACCACGTCTCCCTTCCGCCGGCCGCGGGCCTTCACGCTCGTCGAGCTTCTCGTTGTCATCGCCATCATCGGCACCCTCGTCGGCCTCCTCCTCCCGGCCGTCCAGGCAGCCCGCGAAGCGGCCCGGCGTTCCAGCTGCCAAAACAACATGAAGCAGATGGGACTGGCGCTCCTCAATTACGAGAGCGCGAAGAAGAAGTATCCGCCGATCTGCCAGATCAGCTCCACGCAGATCTCCGACAGCTTCTCCGCCCAGGCCTACCTCCTCCCCTTCATCGAGCAAGGGAACGTCGCCAACCTGATCGACTTCTCGAAGAGCTTTACCCAGCAGCAGCAGGTGGCGGGGGTGCGGATTCCGACCTTCATCTGCCCCAGCGAGGTCAAGGACGTCCCCAACACCTCCGTTCCCGGCATCATCCACCAGCCGATCAACTACGGCGCCAGCTGCGGCACCTGGTTTCAGTTCGATCCGGTGTCGAAGCAGACCGGCAACGGCTCATTCGCGGTCAACATGGAGATGCGGCAGTCCGACTTCGTCGACGGCACGAGCAAGTCGGTGGGCTTCGCCGAGGTGAAGGCCTATCAAGCCTCGATCCGTGACGGGCTCAACCCCTCGAGCCTCAACGCCCCGATCCCGGCGACGCCCGCCGACGTCATCGCCCTCGGCGGCACCGCCACCGCCGACATCGGCCACACGCAGTGGGTCAACGGGATCATCCTCCACGCCGGCATGTCCCACACCTTCCCGCCGAACACGGCGATTCCGATGACGATCAACGGCAAGACCGTCGACTGCGATTTCACGAGCTCGCGCCTCGGCCTCACGATCACGTCTCCGACCTACACCGTCTTCACCAGCCGCAGCTACCACCCCGCCGGGGTCGGCGTGACGATGATGGACGGCAGCGTGCAGAGCGTCGGCTCCGACGTCGACATCAACATCTGGCGGGCTCTCGGCACGCGGGCCGGCGGCGAAGCGGCCCAGCTCCCCTGATTGGGCCGCTGCCCGCTCTCCTCTTCTCGCTCTTCTCTCGCTTTTTCTTCCCCGGCGTGACCGTCCGGTGGGTCGGGCTCCGCACCGACCCGCCGGCAGGCTCCCGGTACGCGCCGACGCCGCGTCGATCTCATCCCTTCATTCCTTCCCACAGGTCATCCCATGTCGAACTTCACCGACGCCCGGGCCGCGAGGGCCTTCACCCTCGTCGAGCTTCTCGTCGTCATCGCCATCATCGGCACCCTCGTCGGCCTCCTCCTCCCGGCGGTGCAATCGGCCCGCGAGGCGGCCCGGCGGTCGCAGTGCGCCAACAACATCAAGCAACTCGGCCTCGGCCTCCAGAGCCACCATTCGGCGAAGGGCTACTTCCCCACCGGCCGTAACGCCCAGTCGATCTCCACCCACACCTACCTCCTCCCCTCCATCGAGCAGTCGACGATCTTTCAACTCGTCGATCCAACCAAGGCCTGGAACGATCCGTTCCACACCGCCGTGGCGGCGATGAAGGTCCCCACGTTCGCCTGCCCATCCGATCCGGCCACCTACCTGCCTGCCGCGTACGCCCAGAACAACTACCGATTCAACCAGGGGTCGGGGGTCCTGTGGGGAAATCCACCCACGGCGTCGTCCGATCCGAACTTCGGCATGCCCGCGCCGGACGGCGTCTTCTTCCTCGACAGCAAGGTGCGGATGTCGGAGGTGCTCGACGGCGCGAGCCAGACCGCGGCGATCAGCGAGCACAATGTCGGTGACTTCAACAACGGCCTCTCCACGCCCCGCACCGATACCTTCTGGCCGCAGACGAATCCCAGCACCACCGACGAGGCGATCCAGCAGTGCCAGGCGATCGATCCGTCGAATCTCTCCTACCAGCGGTTCAGCAACATCGGCGGCCCATGGCTCTACGGCTATCACTCGACGACGATCTACTTCCACTCCAATGTCCCCAACACCCGTTCCTGCATGTTTCCCCCGGGACGGATCATGACCACCGCCCAGAGCACCCACTCAGGCGGCGTGATGCTGGGGATGTGCGATGCGTCGGTGCGGTTTATCTCCGATGGGGTCGACCTGAAGATCTGGCGCGGTTTGGGCACGAAGAGTGGCGCCGAGATCGTGTCGGGCTTCGATGGCCAGTGATTCGCGACCGCTGCCGCCCCACCGCCATGACCTCCCCACCGAAAGGTCCCTTGCCGATGCCCCCATCCCGGTTCCCCGGTATCCCGTTCCACTGGCTCCTCCTCGCACCGGCGCTCCTTGTCGGCTGCGGGCGAGGGAAGCAATACACGGCCGAGCCCGACAAGGCGGCCGCGGTCATCGAAGCCGCGCTCGCGGCCTGGAAGGGAGGAAAGAGCTGCGACGATCTGCGGAAGCTCTCCCCTCCGATCCACGTCGCCGACGAACGTTGGCATGGCGGGGCGACGATCACGTCGTACACGATCGGCGAGGGGAAGCCCTTCGGACCAAGCACCCGCTTCGACGTGACCCTCGAGGGCCCCCCGCCGATTGGCACGAAGAAAGCCACCTACACCGTCTCCACCCAGCCGGCGATCAGCATCGCGCTCGGGGACTGATTTCACGGCACCGATGCGGAGCCGGGCACGACGTTTCCTGACCCGAGAGACGAGGACTCTTCCATGCACCGCCGATGCCGTTTTTCCTGCTACCTCGCGCTCGTCTTGATCGCGAACCTGGCCACGGGCATGAGCCGGGGCGAGACGCCGCTCGTCGACGCTCCGCGCCCCACGCCGGTCACCCGGCCGGCGATGAAGCGGATGCTCGAGGAAATGAAGACGCGGCACGAACGGATCCCGCTCCCCGATCTGACCGATGCCGAGAGGACAGCCGCTGCGGAGGATCCCACGACTCTTCTCTATGAGCACCGGCTCCGGGCCCTCTATCTCCCCGGCACCGAACTTCGCGGCTATCTCGGCTTCGGTGGCACGGCGCCCAAGCGCCCAGGCGCCCCGGCGCCACAAGTCGTCATCGAGCCCGATCCGGCAGTCACCCTCGACTACGGCTTCAAGACGCGCCTCTTCTGGATCGCCTCGCGGGTCAACAACTGCCAGTACTGCCTCGGCCACCAGGAATCGAAGCTCCTCGCCGTGGGGATGACCGACGACGATCTCGCCCGGCTCGACACGGATTGGAGCGGCTTCCCGGAGAACGAGCAGGCCGCCTTCGCCCTGGCGCGGAAGCTCACCCTCGCCCCCGGCAGCATCTCCGACGCTGACATCGCGGCCTGTCTTGCGCACTTCACGCCG
>CAJBCV010000508.1 GCA_903951635.1 uncultured Planctomycetaceae bacterium | reverse complement strand
GCGCCGGAAGCCGCCAAGCTCCCCCTTTCGCGACTCGGGGCGTATCTGGCGATCGGCGCTGGCATTCTCGGCACCCATTCTGCCGAGGCGGAGATCGTGCCGATCGATATCGGCCCTACCGGCTTCAATATCACCGGAGTCAACGGAGGGGTGGCCGCCGGAACCGTTGAGACCATTTCAAATTTTCCGATCAGCGGCAGCAACATCTTAACTCTTATAAATCGTCCATCAGCCGGGTATCTCGGTTTAGCGTTCTCCAGCGGTGGCATTGCTCATAATGGTGGCTTCGCGGATCCGCGTGATTTTCTTGGCGGTACTACGATTGATTCCAGCTCCACTTTCTCGGACAGCGAATTCAGGACTGAATTCCGCTATATAAACGTAATATCTCCTGCCTTTGGAAATAACAGCTACTTGGGTTTCCGGACAAGTCAGGGAAACTACGGCTGGATCAAGGCGACCTGGAACGGAACCGATACCTTCCAGCTTTACTCGGCCGCCTATGAGTCGACACCGGGCGTGGCGATCGTGGCCGGCGACTCCGGTACAGCCGTCCCCGAGATCGACCCCAGCGGTCTTGCCAGCGCGATGTCGCTCGTGATGGGATCGGTGGCGATGCTCGAGCAACGGCGGCGGAAGCGGGCGGCGGCGGCAGCCGAATCAGCCGCCGTGACGGCCTGATCCCATGGAGAAGCGTCGCCAGAGGCTCCTGCTTGTCGGCTGGGATTCGGCCGACTGGAAGATCATCCATCCGCTCCTCGATTCAGGCGAATTGCCGGGCCTTGCCCGGCTCGTCGAATCGGGCACCAGCGGCAACCTGACGACGCTCGAGCCGCAGCTCTCCCCGATGCTCTGGACGAGCATCGCCACGGGAAAGATGGCGTATCACCACGGCGTGCCGGGGTTCACGGAAGTGGACCCCGGCACGGGCGCCGTCGTGCCCGTGTCGGCCGCGACGCGAAAGAGCCGCACGATTTGGGAGATCCTCGGGGAGCGCCGGCTCCGGAGCCATGTCGTCAGCTGGTTTGCCACGCATGGCGAAGAGGACCATGCCGGCTGCGTCGTTTCGAACATGTTCTGCCATGTCGCGAACACGCAGCCGGGGCAGGATCCGGCCGAATGGGCCCCGCCACCCCCCGGCACCACCTGGCCGGCGGAGCTCGCCGCAACGATGAACGACCTGCGGGTCAGCCCGCACGACATCGATCCTGACGACCTGATCCGGCTCTTCGTGCCGGCGGCCCACACGGTCGATCAGACGAAGGACAAGCGACTTTGGGGGCTCGCCGAAAAGCTCGCCGAAGCCTGCTCCGCCCACAACGCCGCCACGCATCTGCTCGAGACCGAGCCCGACTGGGACTTCATGGCGGTCTACTACCGCACGGTCGACGAGATCAGCCATATGTTCATGCCCTACCATCCGCCGCGGATGGAGGGGATCCCCGAGGCCGACTTCGAGCTCTACAAGCAAGTCGTCACCGGGATCTACAAGCTCCACGATCTCTTCCTCTGCCGGCTGATGCAGCTCGCCGGCCCCGAGACGGCGATCGTTCTCGTCTCTGACCACGGCTTTCACAGCGATCACCTCCGGCCGAAGTTCACGCCGCGGGTGCCGGCCGGGATCACCGTCTGGCACAGGCCGCAGGGCGTGTTCATCGCCAGCGGCCCGGGGTTCAAGCGAGACGAGCTTGTCTACGGCGCCCGGCTCCTCGACGTCGCCCCCACGATTCTCCACTGGTTTGGCCTGCCGGTCGGCGCCGACATGGAGGGCCGCGTCCTCGAAGAGATTTTTGATGGACCCAAGCGGCCGGTGGAGACCGTGCCGACGTGGGAGACGGGGGAAGATTCCCAACGGAAACGAAAAAGCCTCGGGCCGGGGGCCGACAAGGCGCTCCTCGAGCAGTTCGTGGCCCTCGGCTATATCGACGAGATCCCCGACGATCCCGGCCAGGCCGCCGCCGAGACCAACCGCGAAAACGACTGGAACATCGCCCGGGCCTGCATGTACGGACAGCGCTATGCCCAGGCGCTGCCGCTGCTCGAAAACTGTTTTCATGCGGCCCCGTTCCGCACCGACTATGCCCAGGTGCTCGCCACCTGCCAGATGCAGCTCGGCCTCCTCGACGAGGCCGATGCCACGGTCGCGAAAGCTGCCGAAACCTTCGGCCGCACCGAGCAGGCCGATCTTGTCCGGGCGTCGATCGCGATCCAGAAAGAAGATTTTCACGCGGCGCTCGAGGCGCTCGAGCGCGTCCGGGAAAAAAGCCCGGGTGAAGTGCAGCTCCTGTTGATGCTCGCGCAGAGTTATCTGGCGCTGCGGCGCTTCAGCGACGCCGAGACTGCCGCCCGCGCCGTCCTCGCCGCCGACCCGCACCATGCCCAGGCGTTTTTGGTGCTCGCCCGAGGCTTTCTCCACGCCGGCCGGGCCGAAGAGGCAGCCGACGCGGCCGCCGAGTGCATCGGCCTCCAGTTCGGCAATCCGCAGGGGCATTTTCTGTTGGGGGCGGCGCTCGCAAGCCGGGAGCAGTTCGAAGAGGCGGTGCGGCCGCTCGAGAACTGTCTCACCCTCGCGCCAACGTTTCTCCGCGCGCAGCGGTTGCTCGCGCGTGTCTATCGCCGGCTCGGCCAGGGAGATCGGGCGGCCCTCTGTGAGACGCAAGCCTTCAGCGGCCTCCACGATCTGCGGCAGGCGCAGACCGCTCGCGAAGCGGCCGCGCGTGAACAGTCGGCTGCCCGCGCTGCGGTGCGCGCCGAACAGAATCGGACCCGGCAGATTGAAATCGACCGCAAGAAGGCGGAATACGACGCCATCGAGCCGAAGGATTTTCTGATCGTGTCAGGGCTTCCCCGATCGGGGACGTCGCTGATGATGCAGATCCTTCGCGCCGGCGGCATCGAGCCGCTCACCGATGCCAAGCGCGCAGCCGACGAAGACAACCCCGAAGGCTACTGGGAGTGGGACGACATCAAAAAGCTCCCCAAGAATCCGCGGCTCATTGAGCAGGCGGAGGGGAAAGT
>CAJBCV010000507.1 GCA_903951635.1 uncultured Planctomycetaceae bacterium | reverse complement strand
GGTCGCCTCGCATGTCGCGCTGCTCCGCGAGGGGAAGGTGATGTTCCACGACGAGATCGACGTTCTCAAAGACCGGGTCAAGCGGCTGCGGATCGAGGCCCAGGCCGATCTGCCGGCCGATCTCCACCTGCCGGGAACGCTTCGCCAGGAGGTCCGTGGCCGGCAGGCGCTCGTGACGGTTGACGGCGTCGATGCGGCGCTCGTGGCGGGGGTGCGCGAGAGATTCGCGGCCGAGGTCGTCGTCGACAATCTCAACCTCGAGGAGATCTTCCTCGAGCTTCACGACGGCGAAGCTGCCGCCGCAAATCCCCGGAGGTGAGCCATGATAGCGATCCTCCGCCAATACGCGCTGGTGCTCTGGGCCATCGTGTCGAGACCCTGGACGCTTCTCATGCTCGGGCTTGGGCTCCTCTATGTGGGGCCGTTTCTGGGGGCGTGGCTCGGTGGCCGCGCCGTTCCTGATAACGCCATGACTCCGGTGCCGGTGGTTGAGACGCCATCAGGCTTGGGTAGTGAAGAGCTCCGCAAAATCGCGCTGCAGGGGCGGCTCGACAGGGTCACCGAATATCGCACTTGGCCAGACCACGTCGAAGAACAAATCCTCGTTCTGCATGATGGTCGGATCGGCTCTCTCGGGAACGGGGGCCGCGCTGGGGGGTGGCACAATCTCGATCAACTCCCGGCGCTCGAAAAACTCTGGATGAGTCCCCCCGACATGCTCTCGGAGGAAGGGTGGCAACGGATCGGTGACCACACAGCGCTCGAGGTCCTTTCGCTCCCCAATGTCTCAAGCCCCAACTCTGAAACACTCAATCGCTTCCCGATGCTCGCCCGCGCGGCGCTCGAGCGGCTGCCGCGACTGCGACAGCTCGATCTCCGCGGCACCGGCGGGTCGTTTGATCTCCTTCTGCCGCCCCTGCCGAAGATCGAGGTCCTCGCCATCGGCTGGGGGCGGCTCGAAGAGAACCTGCGGACGCTGGCCGACGGCTCACCCCGGCTCCGCGTCCTCGCCATCCAAACCTGGTTCGACATCGGCTTCACTCCGGGGATGATCGAGAGCTTGAAGCGGATGCCGAACCTGCGATCCGTCTATGTCGCCGGGGCGTATCAGGCCGCAGACGAGCCGGCGATGACGCGGCAGGTCAACGAACTACACCTCGCTCTGCCGGGCGTGGCGGTCCATCCGGGCACGTACCGGTCGTCGCGCGTCTGGACATCCTTCTTTGCGACCCTGATCGGAGGGTATTTGCCGTTTGTCTTCTGGTTCCAGTCATCGCTCCTCCTCTCGATGGCGCTCGGCTGGATGCTCCCCCGCAGGCTCGCGCCCCATCTCTTCTGGTCGATGGCGGTGTCCACGGCCTGTGGCGGCATCATCGTGGGAGTACTGAGGGATTGCGATGTGGCCTGGATGCCAGCGCTTACGCTTGCGCTCTTTTCGACCATGGGCACGGCAGGGGGCGTGTTCGGGGACGTCGATGGGATAACCGGGAGGATCTCTTCGACACTTCAGCGCGTCGAACTGATCAGCAGCCTGGCTGCCGCAGCGACGGCCCTCCTTGCCCCCTGGTATGTCGACCGCTGGCTTTCCGGGGGGATGCCGCGGTTCGCGGCGATGACGCTGGTAGCGGTGATCGCGGCCTCGGTCTGGAAGCTCGCCCGACAGGCACGCCTGCACCGAATCATCACGAATCTCCAGTTGGCCGCTCCCCCCGGCCTCGTGATCGATGCCACTCAAGGGACGCAGCCGACACAGCAGGCCGGGTCCTTTGCCAACCGGGCTCTGAAACAGGCCGAACGCGGCGTCGATCGGCAGCTCAGCCGGCCAGTCCCCAACTCGTATCCCGAGAAGCTCAGACGCTCGCAGCCCCGGTTTCAGATCATGCAGACGGCGGCGACAACGTTCATTGCGATGGTCACGGTCTTCCTGTGTTTTCCGCTCGTCGGGCGGTGGGGCGGTCTGCGGTCGCCGCCGCTCTCCCAATCCCTTCCGTGGGTGATTGCCGCGTTCGCCTGGCAGGCCTGCGTCATGGCGATTGCCCAGACGGCCCTTTTGTGGGGCCAGCGCCGCGAAAGCCTTGTCATCGATTTCCTCCGGCCGGTGTCGCGGACCGGGTATTGGCAAGGGTTGCGGAAGGCGATTGCGCTTGATCTCGTTTTCCCCGCAGTGCTCGGGGCGGCTTGCCTCGGTCTGTCCGTCGGCATGTCAGCCAGCGGCGGACCCTGGGCCTGGGGCGTGGCGGCGATCCTGCTGGTCGGCACGTTTGCTTTGACCCACGCCATGATCCTCCTCCTCGCCGTCACGCGCTGGCCGCTGGTCGTGGGAACGCTCTTGGTCGTGCTCCTCGTGGCGGCGGGGATCGGCATCGTGATCGCCCTCTCCCAGGTCCTCTCGGTGTCAAAACCGGCGGATCTCTTCATGGCCCTGCTCGCCGCCGGCGCCGTCCTCGCCGTGGGGCTGGGAATACGGATCGGCGTGCTCTGGCGGCTCGAAGAGCGCGAGATCGGGTGATCACGGCGATGCGGCCACGGGAAACCGGGCCGATCAGCGATTCCCCGGCCGGAGGGGGGGCTGTAGACTATTGATCAGCGGCGGGGGTTCGATCGGCACACGAGGAACAGACCCATGAACAGCGGCTCTTCGACGATTGCCTTTGTGGTGGCGGTGATCCTCGCCTGGTTCGGCTTCGCGAGCCGCAAGCCCGAGGCCATCCGGCCGGCGGGCGTGGCGGTGATCGAGGCGCTCGGTGGATCCAGCGACGCGCTCAAGCAATACGAGGAGCAGCAGCGGAAGGAGCGGGAATCGCTCGACGAGTTCCGCACCACCGCCCCTTACCGAGAGGCCC
>CAJBCV010000506.1 GCA_903951635.1 uncultured Planctomycetaceae bacterium | reverse complement strand
TCCCCGACTCGCTTTCGACGACCAGCCTGCCCGCCTCGTCGATCATTCCCCTGTATTCGACGGTGTCACTGGCGATCCGCCCGAAGGTGAGACGCATCGTCGGTCCGTCGGCACGCCAAGTGAACGATCGGGACGCGGTGGCACCGAACAAACGCCCCTCCGCCAAACCATTGCGATGGACGACGAGCGTGTCGTCGCTTCCCTCCCAGGACCCGACGTACGTAGCCGCCCGACCAGCGCCGTTGCATCCGGCAAGCAACAGGGCGGCAAGCGGACAGACTGCGATCGTGGCCAGAAAAAATGCGCGTCTCAACAGAGGGATACTCCAAAGTGCAACCACCTTGGGTAATCATCCTCGGATCGCCCCCTCCTTCAAGAGAGGGGTAGCTTGCAACTCCGAAAGGAGTGTGCTAGGGGCGCACCAAACGGGCAGTGGTTGGGACGAAACGGGCCGAGCCACCTCGCCACGAAAGCAAAAAAAGAGGGAGCGGGCCGAAGCCCGCTCCCTCCTCTGAATCTCTCACCCAACGTCTCGGCCGACCGCAGCCAGCCGAACCGTGCTTGCGATCAAGCCATCCGGCGCTTCCGGGCGATTTTCTTCCGGCGGGCCATCCAGCCGGCGAAGCCGACGCTCGCGAGCGTCATCGCCCACGTGGAAGGCTCGGGAACGATCACGAGCGAACCGGCGGAGGGCGTGAACAGCAGGTAGCGGTCGGACGCCGGGTTCGTCGGGTTGCTCGAGTACCAATTCTGACGAGTGGCGTCATACGTGAAGGTCACCCCGGAAAACTCACCCGATCCGGTCGTGGTGATCGCGGCGAAGTTCCCGGTCGGGACACTCGAGAAGCTGAACAGATTGAAGGCGGTGCCGACCGGAGTGGACGCCAACGCGTCGTACGTGATCTCCAACGTGCCGTTGTAGGCCAAGGCACCTTGAGAATTGAGCGAGGAATAGAGACCACTGCTCGAGACCGTCATGTCCGTCGAGGACGCACCCCCGAGGGTGATGTTGGCCGCGGAGAGCGACTTCGGGAGGGAGGCATCCCGCAGATCGACCTTGCCGTTGACCGTGAGGTCCCCGTCGATGCCATCGGAACCCTTCAGGGTCGCTCCGACAGCGACGACGATGCTTCCGGCAAAGCCCTGGTTCGTCAGTTCAAGCGTTCCGTCGCTGACGGTGGCAGTTCCGGTGGAGCCGAAGTAGGAGCCGAGCGTCAGCGTCCCGGTGCCAATCTTGTCAAGGTTCAGGTTCGAGCTGCCCTCCCCGAGCGACGCCGTGAGCGTGCTGGAGGTGTTGTTGGAGCCGAGTGTGAGCGTAGCGGCCCCGGACGACGAGACGATCGAGCCGGACGCGCCGGTGATCTGCTCGAACGTGGCCGAGAAGCCGTTGAGGTCGAGCGTGCCGTTGTTGGTGACTTCCAAGTCAGCCGCCGCCGAAGGAATCGCCGTGGCGGATCCGAGTTGCAGCATGCCGCCATCGACGACCGTCGTGCCGGCGTAGGTGTTGTTGCCACCGAGGACAACGACGCCGTCAAGATCGCCGACGACACCCACCTGCAGACCACCGGCACCGCTGATGTCACCCGCGATGGTCAAAACGCGGCCGGATCCGGCGCCAACGATAAAGGCACCCTGATCCGCGTCGTTATTCACGATATTGCCGCTGATGGTCGCATCCGCGCCGAAATTGGAGATCGTCTTGACGCTGCTCGAGGCGGCGATGTCGAAGTCGTTCGCCAGGGTCAGTCCGGCGCTGATCTTCAGTTGCGAAGCGGTGTCACCGGCGAGCGAAACCGTTCCCGTCCCGAGCACACCGTTGTTCCCGCTGACCTGCAGAAGTGCATCGCTGACCAGGGTCCCGCCGGAGTACGTGTTGGCCCCGGTGAGGTTGATCAGCCCCGTCACGCCCGCCCCCGTGGAAGCAAACTTGAGTTCGTTCGTGCCCGAGATGATCCCATTGAACGTCTGGGTGCCGCTGCTGCCGATCGTAATCGTCCGCGTGCCGGCTCCTCCGAGCGTCAAGGCTCCAAACGTCATCGAAGCGGCGTCACTGTTGTTGGCCCAGGTCCCCGTCGTTCCCAACTGGAGATCGCCATTGAGATTGATGCCGCCGGTGAGCTTCGAGGAAAAATCCTTCGCTGTCACGACGCCACCGGCCGTTGTCTTTCCCGAGCCGATCGTTGCACCGCTGCTCCCGATCGTGAGCGAGCCACTCCCGAAGGAGTTGGTGCTGGTGGCGATGACCGTTCCAGCGTTGAGCGTGAAACCCCCTGTGAACGAAGCACCGGTACCACCGTTCAACGCCAAGATACCGGCACCGGTCTTGGTGATCGAAAGGGCCGCCCCGCCGGTGCCCGTGTTGAAACCGCCGAGGTTGACAAAACTGCCCGACCCGGTGCTGATCGTCGTGGTGTTACCGGCGAAGTTGATGGTCTTGCCGCTCGACGTCGAGAACGCGACGTTTGCGTTCGCCACGGTCGTGATGTTTCCGAGCGTCAGGGACGAGACCGTCGCCGAGGTCAGGTTGGCGAAGACGTAGTCGCCGGCAGACTGAAAGCTCGCGGCCGAGCCCGACACCCAGCCCCCATTGAACGGACCAGTACCGGATGCCGACCAGCGGGCACTATCCCAAATGGTGGTCGACGCCGTTGTCGTATACAGCTGGGCGCTGGCCGACGAGGCAAAAAGCATGGTGACGGCGACGACCGCCGGAACGATCGTGAGGCGATTCAATCCGGAGCAAATCCATCGGACTCGGGATGGTTTCATGACTGGTGCCTGGTGAAAAACCGCACTCCTGGAAAGGGAGTGGGAAGGGGAGGTGGACGACGGTGACGACTTCGGATCTCCGACAGCGACCGGCTGGCGATCAGCGGCGGCGATCAGGGAAGGGGCTCGAACACGCAGGTGACGCATCGGAGGATCCGCGGAGGAAGGTGGGGCCGAACAGGAGGACGGTTACATAAGGTGGGAGCGTAGCAATCGTTCAACCCGGTTTTCCTCGAAGGGCATGAATCGGCCGCCCCAGGGCACGAATTGGTCAATGCCCACGACGCTTCGCGCAGTAGCGCCTACGGATCGCGCAGCATCCCATCGCATCGCCGAGAAACACGCGTCGCGTCAAGGCTCGGGGCACTGGCCTGAGGCGGGGGCACGATGCGTCCGTCCGCCGCTTTTCTCGGTCGCCCCGCGTTCGTCGCGAAGAGCGGCAATCCCGGGCCGCCGTCGGTGAATGGCAATCGACGAGGATTTCCTGGCGGCCATCCGTCGCCCACATGACCGGATTTCTCGCCCCAGACGGCACGATCAGCCGATGGAGCGCTAGCGGACAATCGCAGTCGTGGGGAAAGGACCGCGCCCGGGGCACCACGCCCCCCGGCCTGCCCAGACCACCGCAATTTCCGCGGAAAATCAGCGCGTCAACCGCTCCATGCCGAAGGCAGCAAAAATCTCCAGATCAAGGCGAACCGGCGACGGGCGCGACCGCGGCTGCCTGGCGATCGCCGTCTGCCTTGCCCTGGCCGCCTGGCTTTTGCCCCCGCTTCCAGTTGCCGAGCCTGCCGAGCCCGCCGAAGCCAGCAGCCTCGCCGAGGCGATTCCAGCGCCGGTGAGCGATGGCTGGCAAACCGAAGCGGCCGCCGCGGAGCAGGGGTGGGGCGACGACGTCGGGCTCGGGGATCGATTCTTCGCCGACTACGACAACGGCTTTGCGATCCTTCCCCGCGACCCCGGCGAGACGCCGTTTTCGCTCCGGATCCGCAATCAGAACATGTTTCGCTACGACGGCTTCGCCCGGAAGGAAAGCTCCTGGACCGACAGCGCCGGGAACGTGATCCCGATCGTGAACTCCAACTACTTCGGGATCCCCCGCGGGCGGCTGATCTTCTCCGGCGACGCGCTCCTCCCCAAGCTCTCCTATCTCCTCAACATCGACTACAACTCGGTCACCAACCAACCGATCGGGTTCCGGGCGTATTGGCTCAGCTACCGCTTCAGCGACAGCCTCGAGTTGAGCGTCGGGCAGTCGAAGGTGCCCGGATCGCGGGAATGGCTCGAAAGCGCCTTCGCGCCACTCCAGAGCGCCGATCGCACGATGGCCACGACATTCTTCCGCCCCAGCTTGAGCCAAGGGGTGTGGCTCACCGGCGAGCCGCTCGATGGCGTCTTCTATCACGCCATGGTGGCCAACGGTTTCAACACGTTGAATCTCATCCCCGAGGCGCTCAACGACCGCTTCGCCTGGTCTGGCTCGGCTTGGTGGGAGCCGTGGGGAGAGTTTGGCCGCGGCTCTTCCGATCTCCAGGACCACGAGTCCTCCGCGATCCGGCTCGGGGGCTCCTACACCTACGCCCTCGGCAGCGGCAGCCAAGCGGCGAGCGACGCGGTGGAAAACTCCCCCATCCGCCTCTCCGACGGCACGATCATCACAACGCCCGGCGCCCTCGCCCCAGGCGTCACGCTCCTCTCCTACGACATCTCGCTTGCGGCCATCGACCTGGCCTGGAAATACCGCGGCCTCGGGCTCTCGTCGGAGATCTACTTCCAGGATCTGCTGGGATTTCAGGCCACCGGGCCGCTGCCGATCGCGTCGACGTCGGCCTTCGGCGGCTTCGTCAAGGCGGGCTATTTCGTCGTTCCACGCGACACCGAGCTCTACGCCCGCTCGTCCTACGTGACGGGCGCCTACGGCTCGGGCACCGAGTGGGGGATCGGCCTTAACCGGTTCTTCCTCCCAGGGAAGGACAACCTTTTCTTCACCTTCGACACGGCCTGGCTGGAGAACTCTCCGGCAGGCCAGAACAGGACCGGATTCGTGGCCGGCCAAAACGGCCTCCTCGTCCGCACCCAGATTGTCGCCTCTTACTGAGAGCCTCCCGTGCTGTCATTCGCCCGAATGTCGATCGTCGGTGGCCTGCTCCTGGCAGCGGCACTCCCCGTTCAGGCCCAAGACGCGCCCGACGAGGAGACGATCACCGAACGGCTCGCCTCTCCGTACGCCTTCGACCTTCTCCCCGACGACCCGGCCACGCCCGAGGAAGCCTCGGCGGCAGTCGCCGGCGGGAGCGATCCCTTCGGCCCCAAGACGGTGACGGGCGATCTCTTCGACCGCTGGTTCTCGACGAAGGATTCCGGGATCACTTTCGGCGGTCGGGAGACGCAGTTCGGCTTCGGCGTCGCCGGCGGCATCGACCAACCCGTTCCCCAGCCGCTGGGCGTCGGCGACGTCTTCATGTACACCGGCCGCGGCGAATACGACGCGGTCGTCGATCTCGAGAAGTTCGGCGGGCTCCCCCGCGGGCGGCTGCTGGTCCGGGCCGAGCATTGGTATGGCGAATATGGCAACGTTTCGCTCCGCGCCGGGACGTTCACGCCGGTGGTCTTCCCGGCGTACCTCCCGCCCCGGCCGAACGATCCGGGCGTGCCTTACATCACGAACTTCCTCCTCACCCAGCCCCTCGCGCCGGAGTGGGTCGTCTACGGCGGCAAGAAGGACATCCTCGGCTCGTTCGACCAGGACGTGTTCGCTGGCGGCGACGGCACCGATCAATTCGTCAATCAGGCCCTGATCGCCAATCCGTCGTTCCTCCTCGGGATGCCCTATTCGTTTTTCACCGCGGGGGTCGTCTCACCACGCGAGTGGGGAGGGATGGCGTTCTACGTCATGGATCCCAAGAACCGCACTGCCGACTTCATGCAGTTCGGCGATCTGTTCAACCAGGGAATCATCGTCGGCGGCGAGGTGAAGCGAAAAACGACGATCCTCGACATGCCGGGCCAGCAGCACCTTGGCGGCGTCTGGAAACATCAGGAGCAGCGTGACCTGCGGGTTGCGTTCCAGCCGCCCGATGTCGGGGGAGGGCCGGTGGCGACATCCGGGCGGACGCTGTGGGATTCCTGGGTGCTGTACGGCGGCTTCGACCAATACCTCGTCCGCTACTCGGAGAAGCCCACCCGGGGCTGGGGGCTGTTTGGACGGGCCTCGATCGCCGACGGCAATCCGAATCCGATCCGCTACTTCCTCAGCACCGGCGTCGGCGGCTACAGCCCGCTGGGGAGGATGCGGGGCGACACGTTTGGGCTCGGCTGTTATCTCGTCGGGGCGAGCACGCAATTCGGTCCGGTGCCGACGGCCCTCTTCGGCCCCCGCGATGGCGTCGGCGTGGAGTGGTTTTACAACGTCCAGGCCACCCCCTGGCTGAACATCACCCCCGACGTCCAATGGATCCGCCCTGGGCTCGGGGCGATCTCCACCGACAACGCCTTCGTCTACGGCCTCCGGGCGAACGCCACGTTCTGAGCCGGGCTGACCGCGTGTGGAGGCCGTCGAGCCGCGGCCGTGACGAGGACGGATCGGAAACAGCTCAGACCCGCACCGCCCGAGTGGCGATGAAGGCGGGGATGTATTCGGTCAGCTTCCACTCCGCCCCGCCATCCTCGAAGAACCCGGTGAGCACCAGGCCGGCGTCGAGTTGTCCGCCGATCTGGTCGGCCAGCGTGTGTCCGAAACAGAGCGGTTCGCCTTTGTCCGTGTACCGCCGCCGCTGGTCGTCGTTCAAGCTCGTGAGATCAGAGTAGGGGATGCAGTGGCGGACGATGAACTCCCCCGCTTCCATCCGGGCGTCGTCGAAGAGAAACAGAACGGGATTGGTGAAGCCCGCCAGGAGCACGCCGCCCGGGCGGAGCACCCTGGCGGCCTCCCGCCATACCGGTCGAATATCCGGCACGAAGGCGTTGGCACACGGGTGGAAGATGAGCCCGAACTGGCCGTCGGCGAACGACGACAGGTCGCGCATGTCGCCCTCGACGGTGGTCAGCGAGAGCCCGTCCCGCTCCGCGACCGAGCGGTCCTGGGCGAGCTGTGCGGGTGAGTTATCGAACACGGTGACGTTTGCCCCGGCCGCGGCGAGGACCGGCCCCTGCTGACCACCGCCGGAAGCCAGGCAGAGCACGTCGAGCCCGGAGAGCGGCGGGAACCAATCGCGGGGGACGGGCTTCGTCGGGGTGAGGATGACCGACCACTCGCCCCGGCGAGCGGCCGCAGTCACCTCCGGCCCGACCGGCACCGTCCAGCGGTTACCGGCATGCACCTGTCGGTCCCAGGCATCGCGGTTGTAGCTCCGAAGGTCCATTGTCTTCCCGAGCGATCCGCGCCGAACGTGACTTGGGACCGTGTGGAGAAGCCCCCAACTTTGCGGATGGCCCCGCCGTGTTGGCGAATCGAGCGCGCCGGTGGGCGCGCAAGGCCCCGAAAAGGGAGCCCAGCACAGCCCCGCACGGTCTGGCAAGGCTCTGCACGTTGGGTCCAAAAACAGCACGATCCCCGAGGAAACGGTTCTCCCCGAGGACCATGAGATTTGAAGACGCCGCGAAGTGGGCGGCACAGGATTCGAACCTGTGACCTCTACGGTGTGAACGTAGCGCTCTAACCAACTGAGCTAGCCGCCCGGAATCGTGGCCGGCGAACCGGGCACGTGCAGAATCCTAGCATCCACGTCGCGGCTCGTCACGG
>CAJBCV010000505.1 GCA_903951635.1 uncultured Planctomycetaceae bacterium | reverse complement strand
CATCCGACCGGCAGCGACGCGCGGCGACAACGGGCTGTGCGGCTCCCGGTCGTCGCGATGGAACGCCCGGGCGATGGTGCCCTCGGTCGAAAGACTTCCCGCGGGTATCCTTGCCAACGGCCCTGAACCGCCACCAGACGAGGTGGCCGCCCACCCCGGAGGGAGACTTGATGAGCCGCGACAATCAGCGAGAGTTCCAGTCGGCGCACATGGCCAAGCCCGACGAGGGGACGATCCTCGGCCATCCTCCGGGGCTGTTCCTCCTGTTCCTCGTCGAGATGTGGGAGCGTTTCAGCTACTACGGGATGCGCGGCCTGCTTGTCCTCTATCTCATCGCCGGCCTGTACACCGCCAAACTGCCCGACGGCGCCGAGGCCCGTTTTGCCACCGGCAGTGCCGTGGAGGTGACGACGGCCGCAGGGATCGCGAAGGGAAAGGTCGTGCGCGTGTTCGAGGATGAACAGGCCGCTGACAAGGGACGGATGTTGCAGTTGAGCGTTCCCGCGGCGGACGGCACCTCGGAGAGCCGCACGATCCCGCTCGCGGAGATCACCGCCATGACCGTGGGGCCAGGGGCCAATCCCGGACCGGGCTGGACGAAGAAAACGGCAAGCACCCTCTACGGCTGGTACACGGGGCTTGCCTACCTGTTCCCGATTTTCGGCGGGATCATCGCCGACAAGCTCATCGGCACCCACCGTTCGATGGTCGTTGGAGGCCTCCTCATCGCCATCGGCCACATTGTTCTTGGGGCCTCGGGCTTCGGGCCGCTTGCCCACAGCGATCTGGGCATGTCGGTGTTCGTCGCCGGGCTGGCGATCATCGTCCTCGGAACCGGCCACTTCAAGCCGAGCGTGTCGGTGATGGTCGGGCAGCTCTACAAACAGGGGGACCCGCGCCGCGACGGGGCGTTCACCATCTTTTACATGGGGATCAACCTCGGGGCCTTTCTGTGCGCGTTCGTCTGCGGCACCCTCGGTGAGAAGGTCGGCTGGCACTGGGGCTTCGGTGCCGCCGCCGTCGGCATGATCGCCGGCCTCGTTCTCTACACGATTCTGCGGCCGAAATACCTCGCCGACATCGGCCTGCCGCCTGATGGCCGCGGGGCTTCCGCGCCGCTTTTCGTCGTCGCCAGCCTCCTCCTCGGGGCCCTCTGCGGCCTCGTCTACCACTACGGCTTCCTGAACGCCTTCGCCGGACTCCTCTCGCCGCTGGTCGTGGCGGTGCTCGCCGCGGTGATCCTTGGCCTCGTGGTGTGGTTCGTGTGGATCCAGCGGCCCGAGGATCGTGGCCCCACCGCCTCGATCTTCCTCTTCATGGCCTTCAACGTCTTCTTCTGGATGGCCTTCGAGCAGGCCGGGTCGTCGATCAACGTCTTCACCGAGCAGAACACCAACCGCACGCTGTTCGGTTGGGAGATCCCGGCGACCTGGTTTCAGTCGGTGAATGCCGGGCTGATCTTCACGCTCGCCCCGCTCTTCGCCGGCCTCTGGACGCGCCTCGGCAAGCATGGGCTCGATCCCAGCCAGCCGATGAAGATCGCGTTGGGGCTGATCTCCCTCGGCGTCGGGTATCTGTTCATGGTCTGGGCCGGGATGTCGGTGAAGGATGGCGCGAAGGCGTCGATGGCGCTCATCTTCCTCACCTACTTCTGGCACACCGTCGGCGAGCTCTGTCTCTCCCCCACCGGACTGTCGTACGTCACGAAAGTGGCGCCGAAGCGATTCGTGTCGCTGTTGATGGGGGTGTGGCTGGTGTCGAGCTTCGTCGCCAATCTCGCCGGGGGGCAGATCGCCGCTGAGGTCGAGGCGATCGAACGGGGGGAGATCAAGCTGCCGTGGAACTTCGGCGGGCAGGCCGATTACTTCTTCCTGTTCGTCGTCACGTCGATTGGGGTGGGCGTCGCCGTGGCGCTGGCCACGCCGTTGCTCAAGACGCTCATCCAGGGGCGCGACCAAAACGACGCCCCCACCACCGGGCACTGATTTTTTCGTAATTTCCGTACAGAAGCCGTCGCTGGCTTGCGTCCGTCCATAGCCGCCGCATCGGGCGGCTGACCCTTTCCGTTCCAGCCAGCCAACCCCGAGCTCGCGAATGCCCCCGCGGCTCCTCCTTGTCACCGTCGACCGCCTCCCGGCCTGGATCGTCCCGGCCTGGGGGGCGACGTGGGTGTCGGCCCCCGCGCTCGATGCCCTTGCCGGCCGTGGCGTCGTCTTCGATCGCCTCATCGCTCCTTCCCTCGATCCGGGGCAGACCCTCGACGCCCTCGGCGGAGCGCTTGTTACCGCGGCCACCCGGGCCGGTCTCCGTCCGGCACTGGTCACCGACGATGCCGCCTTCGCGGCGCGATGGGCCGCGGAGGGAGACGGTGGGGCGGTGTCGATGACGGTCGTGCCCGCGGTCGTGCCGCGCCGCTTGGCGCGCCGTGCGGAGGAGACGAATCTCGGCCGCTTGTTCGCCGCAGCCCGCGGGCTGTTGGCCGGCGGCGAGGAGAGCATCGTGT